>JAFUSQ010000029.1 GCA_017467605.1 bacterium
AACGCAGTGAGTTAGCAACTGTACGCAAAACAATATCGGGGCAAGCATTGTTTGAGCGAAGCGAGTTTGCTTGCCTTTAGTTGAGCGTTACAGTTGGTTACGAACGGAGTTCTGTGCTCCGGTTTTGTGAAACTTTTGACGCCAAAAGTTTCCCTGTCCGGAGGACCCGTCGGAGACGGATTCTCTGTTTAACAAAATTTGTCTGATTTTTAGCAGACCGCTTTCTTTAGCCGTAAAGAGTGCTCGCCGCACCGCAATAAACCCCTCTCTTATTTTTCTAAGTTTACTATCGTTCACTAAGAAAAATTTTTCTCTCCCTTGGAGAGATAGCAATTGTACTGTAAAGCATATTGTCGGCATGGCAATGCCGACCTACGTTGATTTTTATATTTTATGTAACTAATTGTTTAACATTTACAGCAATGACGAAAGGATTAATAACCGTAACGAACTTATTCACTGCAATAATAACCCAAGAAAATTTTTCCTCCTCGGGGAGAGATTATTAAGTCGGTTGATTAATTTTGTGAAAAACGATAAAATGTTAATTATCAAGGGAAGGGAGATATTATGGAAGACGAAAAAAAAGTATATATAAAAACTTGGATTATTAGTATATTAGTTATAATCGGTTTTTTGGTAACTATTGATTTAGCATATATTTATTATCAGGCAAATTTCAATCAATATGCATTGCCAAGTTTTTGTTCTGTTAGTGAAATGATTGATTGTGACGGAGTTGCAAGAACTGTTGAATCTCAATTCTTTGGTGTTCCGTTGGCATATTGGGGAATGTTTTTGTATTCATTTATCATAATGCTTTTGGGTGTTGATAAATTGAAAAAACTTCCGGGATTAAAATTTTTAGAAGTTTTCAAAAACAAATTTCATTATATCGCATCACTTGGAATTATTTCATTTACAATTTCAATGATATTACTGCTAATAAGCCTATTCCAAATTCACAAAATCTGCGTGATGTGTGCTGTAACTTATGTAATTGATTTGTGTATTGCATTATTTGCGGTTGACGGAATTGAAGGTAATTTTGTCGGAGCAATAAAACAAAGCTGGTTGGATTTTGTTGATGCCCTAAAACCTATTCCTTATAGAGTTGCATTTATTGTTGTAATGGCAATTGCTTGCGGATTTTTGGGCTGGACATTTACATCTGCTAAATTTTCTCCTGCATTAAAGGCTCAACGCGGATATGGTGAATTTATTAAAGCTAAAACAAATAAATATGCGATTACAGGCAATGTTTTAGGTTCAGCAGATAAAGATGCTATTGTTATAAATATTTATTCTGATTATATGTGTCCTATGTGTAACGTATTTAATATGATGCTTCACAAACTTGTTACAGAATTTGAAAATGTAAGAATTGAGCATCATAGTATGCCATTAGATACGGAATGTAATACATTCTTGCAGCAAGAATTCCACCATGGTTCATGTACCATGGCAAGATATGCTGAAGCTGCTCATATGCAAGGCAAATTCTGGGAAGTAAATTCATTGTTCTTTGATAAAAAACCTGCAACGGAAGATGAAGTTATTGAAGTTCTTGAAAATTCAGAATTTGGTTTAGATATGGATAAATTGAAAAAAGATGCCTCAAGTAAAGCAGTTAAAAATATAATTCAAAATGATATTCAAACCGCAGTTGCAAATAAACAAATAGGAACTCCTACTATGGAAATTAACGGTAAATTTGAAATGGGTATTCCAAAGGGCGGTTATCCTGCTTTAAAACAATTGGTAATAGAAAATGGTGGAAAGCCAAAACATAAGTTATTCTAAAAAAATTCTGCTGCACGCTTGTTGTGGTATTTGTTCAGGGTATCCCATATCTTATTTACAAGATATGGGATATCGGGTTTCGGTTTATTTTTATAATCCAAATATATATCCGCAGGAAGAATATCAAAAAAGGTTGAATGCTGAAAAAACCATCTGTGAACATTTTAATTGCGAACTTATAGAAGGTGAATTTAATCCGGAGGTTTATTATAATTACGTTCAAGGTTATGAAAATGAACCGGAAAAAGGTAAAAGATGCGATAAATGTTTTGAATTAAGATTGAAAAATACGGCAAATAAAGCAAAAGAAATGGGAATTAAAACTTTTACAACCTCAATTGTAATAAGCCCGCACAAAAATTATGAAAAACTTACTAAAATAGGGCAGAAAATTGCACAACAGGCAGGAATTGAATACTTGGATATAAATTTTAGAAAAAATGACGGATTTTTAAAGACAAATGAGATTTCAAAGTCTTTAAATTTATATAGACAAAATTATTGCGGGTGTAAATTTGCAATGAGAAATTGATAAAATATCATACGTTTGTACTATGACGTAATGGATATAATATCATATAATAACATTGAAAAAGAAGATATTTTTATTATAAGAGAAATATAGAGGACAGAATAATGAAGAAGAAGTTAGGCTTATTATTGGCAGCAGTTATGGTACTTAATACCGTATCGACAGCGGTTTTTGCATGGGAAAATCCTTTGACAAAATATAATCTGTATGATGATACTCACCCTGTTTCCAATAATGAAAGAGAAAATGTTATGAATGATTACTATTCAAATTCATTAAGTAATCAAATGCGTAATAATAGTACTCCTGTAGAAACTTTGGATTACAATTCTTTAAGTAATTTTACTCCTGAACCGGAGATGCCTGCAGGTCGTAATGAAACCTTAAGAGAATCTTCAAGAAACGTTTATTCTGACGAGGAAACTCCCGGTTGGGAAGAAGGACCTTCTTTTTATCCTGAACCTTCTTTTGACAGTATAGTTGAAAAATATCGCAGAAGTGATTTTGCGGGTTGTTTACAGGAATGTATTTCATATGTAAGATTGCACCCTAACGATACTTTAGGATTTTATTATCTTGCAATGTGTTATACAAAAGTAAGTGACAAGGATAATGCTATTAAGGCATATGAAAGAGTTATTGCACTTAACGATAATCCTATGATTGTTAAATATGCTACAAATGGCAGAAATTGCGTTATGGAAAATGATAATGAAAAATGTTATCAAAACGTAAATGAACCTGAATTAATTTATCCGTATGCAAATCTTTCTAATATGGATTTAACACCTGTTGATCCTCAAACATTGGTTGATAGAAATCTTTCAAGACTTAAAAATCAATTGTCTCCTCAGGTTGTTGATAATAATAACAACAATAATAACAGCAATGATCCTAATGCTAAAAAAGATGTTGTTACATTACCGTTTGGAAATCAAGATGACAAGCTTGATCAATTCATCAATGCTCCGTATGGAAACGGTTTGTCTCCTGAATTGAATAAACAATATAAACAACTTCAATTAAAGAGACTTCAAGAAACTATTAACAAAGGTGAAGAATCTAACGGTAAAGACAATTATGATGAAATGAAAGATATTAAAAAGTTCGATAAACAAAAATCTGATTCTGAAACAATAAAATTAGCTTATGATACATCAGCAAGCTTTGAAAGTATTGCAAAAGATCCTGATTATATCAAACAAAAACAAGAACTTGATGAACTTCATATGCTTTTAGGTAACGAAAAATCAAAGGATAACAGTGATATGATGGATTTACTTCCTTATATGACGGAACAAGGTGGTAAAAATCTTTCTCCTGAAGTTATTCAATCTATGATGATGCGTTCAATGATGGGTGATTTAACCTTATAATCAAAAGGCATAAGTATTGTGGTAAATCCTGCTGATTATGAAAAAATAAAAAGAGATTTTCTATCAGGCAGATTAAAAGGCTGCAAGGTATTTTTTGAGGAAAATGGTTACTTTACCGAGGCAGGATACTGTTATATTATTTTAGATAAGCTTGACAAAGCACAAGAAATGTTCTCAAAGGCAAAAGATTATAATAATCGTGCTAAATGGGGACTTTTTTTGCTGCAATTAATTAATGGAAATATTTCCTCATTCCCGACATATTTTCAGGTTAGGAATTTTTTGGAAATAGATTTGGGATTATTGATTTTATATTGTAAAGGGGATTATGTTGAAAAAATAATTCGTTATGCGGACTTTATGGCATATTACAATCCGGAATGCTACAAATTTATAGGACGTGTTTTTTGGGCGAATAATTTAATGTCGGCATCTATGTTTTTCTTGAGGAAAGCAAAAGATAAATTTTATCATGATCCTGAATTGCATTATTTACTTGCATATATTTATTATCACAATGAAAAAAATATTTCTCAATGTAAAAAATCACTAAATACCTGTCTGGAAATACTACCTGATTATGCACCGGCTAAAAATCTTGCAAAATTAATTGGGGTATAAATTTTTAAAATATTCATGTTAATATGATTTTATGAAAAGGAAACCTATAGTTGCAATAGTTGGCAGACCAAATGTTGGTAAATCTACATTTGTTAATCGTCTTATTGGTACAAGACAATCCATTGTTGATGATTTACCCGGAGTTACCCGTGACAGAATTTATTTTGATGTTGAATGGCAAAATAAACAATTTACCGTAATTGACACAGGTGGAATTATTCCGGGTGATGAAGATGATATTATGGTTTCTATTTTTGATCAAGCAAAACTTGCGACAGAAGAAGCCGATAAAATAATTTTTCTTGTTGACGGTAAAGAAGGTATAAATCCAATTGATTATGATATTGCAAATGTTTTAAGACAATCTAAAAAACCAATATATCTTGCGGTTAATAAATGTGATAATCCGGGTTCTTTAATGATGACAAGTGATTTTTATTCTCTTGCAATAGGTGATCCGATTGGAATTTCAGCACTTCATGGAAGTGGTGGAGTTGGAGATTTGCTTGAATTAATTACTGAAGATTTTGAAATTCTTGAAGAAGAACAAGAAGATAATCGGATAAAAATTGCGATTGTTGGGCGTCCGAATGCAGGAAAATCATCTATTGTTAATGCTTTGCTAAATACAGACAGAGTAATAGTTTCTGATGTTTCGGGGACTACAAGAGATAGTATTGACAGTTATATCAATTATAAAGATAAGGAATTTATAATAGTTGATACGGCAGGAATTCGTAAAAAATCAAAAGTCGATTATGGAGTTGAAAAATTTGCCGTAGATAGGGCGATACGCTCAATCAGGGATTGTGATGTTGCGGTTCTGGTAATTGATGCGAAAGAAGGAATTTCCGATCAGGATAAAAAAATTTCGTCAATAATTACCGAGTCAGGAAAAGGCTTGATTGTTGCAATAAATAAGTGGGATTTGGTAGAAGATAAAAAATCTAATACTATAAATAAATTTGAAAAAGAGCTTTCAAATGATATTCCGTTTTTGAGTTTTGCGCCAAAAATATTTATTAGTGCGGTTACAAAACAAAGGCTAAACCAAATTTTTGAAAAAGCAACTGAAGTTTATGAACAATGTATTAAACGTATATCAACCGGACTTTTGAACAAAATTATTAATGAAGCATACGCGCTTAATCCGCCGACAAGCTTTAAAGGTAAACGCTTAAAAATTTATTATGTCACTCAGGCAAAAATTCAGCCTCCGACATTTGTTCTTTTTGTGAATAATGAAGAACTTTTAAAAGACAGTTATAAACGTTATCTTGAAAATAAACTGCGTGAAGCTTTCGGATTTTTTGGCACTCCGATTAAGATATCTGTTCGTCAACGTGGTGATAAGTAAAAATTATAATTAATGACGGATTTCAAATTCAGGTTTTTGAATTTCTTTTTTTGCTATTGGAATAATTTCCCAATCAGCTTGGTTAAAAATATCATATACGTGGATTTTTGATATTTCACCATTTGAATATTCTGCCGTATATTTTCTCATAATTCTTTGATTTCTGTCATAGTATTTTTCTTCAATAACGTTGCCATCATCATCTTTTATATATTCCATATCAATATATAATTCCGGTAACTTGTTATCGTAGTATTTGAATTTACCGTCTTTTATTTGGTATTGTGCGGTAATTTCTCCTTTAGGATTATAGAATGTATGTTTCCCTGTTTCGTAAACATATTGTTCAATTTTTTTATTATTAGCATCATATTTTATGTATTTTACAATATTTTCAGGAGTTACACTTTGGAATGAGTCTTTTAATACTAAATTTTCGGTATATAGAAGTTCTTTTGAATCTTCATCATATGTTTTGCAATTTTTAATTTTATCAGCTGAATCAACTTCACATTCTTTTTTAATATTTTCGGAAGTAGTATTATCAATAAATTTTATCATTTTTTTATCAAAATGATTATCTCCTTTTAGAAGAATTTCAAATACTTCGTTTGATTTAGGAGCGTTTACAAAATCAGGAGTATTATCAACAACTAATCTTTCATTGTAAATATAAGAAATCATGGTTGGACTAATTTTAGGTATGCAAAAATCCGGATATGATATATCAAAACATTCATCATGCATAGCATTCAGGTCAAATTTAACCAATTCTAAAGAAGCATCTTCATTTCCGGCAGCATAAATGAATGTATTTATTCCATCGTTATAGAAATATTCATATGGCCATAATTTTGAAAATTCTATATTATCATTATCAGCAATTGCTTGCAGGCGATTTATGACGTTAAATTGCTGCTTTCTTTCAAGATTTTGAAACCCTTTAAATGTTTCATTGTAATTATTTTGTGCATAACCGGTACACCCTGCCAAAACTAAACCCAAACATATAAATATTTTCTTGTACATAAAATCTCCAAAATTTATTGAACTAAATATACTCAAAGTATATACTTTTAAATAGTTTCGGACATCATCTGTTTGTTTGACTTTAAATTAAACAAGATTATTGTTCTATAACGAAAAAATTTTTCCCAAGTTTTTTTTCTGTTTCATTTATAATTTCAGATAACGGGGTATTAAGAGCTTCTGATATTCTTAAAAGCATGGTTACTTTAGGTTCAATTTCCCCGTTTTCTATTCTTCTCAGATTACTTGAATCCAGTTCATAAGAGTTGCAGAAATTATGACGCGATTTATCTGTTGTTTTGAGTCGTTTTTGTTTTATTACCTGCCCCAAAACCTTTAAATAATGTAAAGTTTTTTCATTCTTGCATTGCATATAAATATTATCAGCCATGCTATGTTAATAGTTAGGTATACATACCTAAAATAGAGAGGTGATTATTATATGAATAAAGGTTTAAAAACGGATAGGGGCAGGGGTAAATATTATTCCCTCGCCCCTCGAGGGAGAGGGTTAGGGAGAGGGAGGCGATATCGATATGCATTTATCCGCGCTGAAACCCTCATAGTATTTGGTATTTGGTATAATTAGCGTGATTTCTATTAATATTTTTATTGATTTTTTAAGAAAATCAGATAGATTACAAAATAAAAATTTTAAAATAAACTCTGTTTTTGCAATTATCAGTCCTATAAATGATGATAATGAGTGGATTCGTATACTAAAATCATCAAATACCCGTCAATATAAATGCTATCGAGAATATTATTATTGGTGGCGTTGTATGCAAGGTAAACCTGATGAGGAAAATTGATCATTATAGTAAATATTTTAGAAATTTCCTTGCGGTTTTTTCGGGGACTTGAGCATACATTATGGCATCTGTTATGGCAAGTTTTTTTATTCCTGCGTTTACTATTTCGTGAATATTATCTAAATTTATTTCACCTGTTGAAAATACAGGAATATCAATATTTTTGTTAATCCATCTTACATCTTTAACATCAACAGAAAGTTCTATTTTGTCGGGAGTTGTATAAATCGGTCCAAAAGTTATGTAGTCTGCACCGGAATTAAATGCTCTTATGACTTCTTTTGTTGTATTTGTTGATTGTCCGATAATGGCATTTTTACCTAAAATTTCACGGGCATTTGCAATACTAATTCCTTCATGTTCAAGGTGAACTCCGTCAGCATCAACAATTTGTGCAATATCTAATCTCCCGTTAATTATAAAAGTTGCACCGTATTCATCACATAAAAATCTCAGTTTGTGACCAATTTCAACAATTACGCCGTCAGGAATATTTTTTTCATTAAGTTGGACAATATCAACTCCCCCTTGGAGTGCTGATGCTATTGCATCTAAAAATTCGTCTTTTGAAATAAATTTTTCGGAATTTGTTATCAAGCAGAGTTTCTTTTTTTCAAGTTTTAAAAGATTAAATTGTTCTTTTAATTTGTCCCACATAAAAAACACCTTTCTGATATCGGTATTTTAACATAAAATTATCTCATTAACTTATGGACATCTTTTTTTAATATAGATATAATTTTTATAATGGAGATTTTAGAAGTAAGGAATTTGAATTTAGGTTTTCAGTTTGAGAATGTTTTTCGGCAGGCTCTTTATGATGTTTCTTTTTCATTAGAAAAAGGTAAAATGCTTTCGCTTGTAGGGGAATCTGGCTGCGGAAAGACCATGAGTGCAATGAGTATTTTGGGTTTAATCCCAAAAACTGCAAGAATAACATCAGGCGAAATTTTTTATAAAGGCGAAAATCTTCTTAAAAAATCTCAAAAACAAATGCAAAATATTCGCGGTTCAAAGGTTGCTCTAATTCCGCAAGATCCTATGACATCTTTGAATCCGTTATATACGGTGGGAGATCAGCTTTTAGAAATTATTAAACTTCACCAAAATCTTGAAGGGGCTGAAGCTTTAAAAAGGGCGGTAGAAGCTTTTGATGCGGTTCAAATTCCTGGTGCAAAATCCCGATTAAAAAATTATCCTCATGAGTTTTCCGGAGGAATGAAGCAGCGTGCAATTATTGCAATGGCACTTGCTTGTAATGCGGAAATCCTTATAGCTGACGAACCTACAACAGCTCTTGATGTTACAATTCAATCGCAGATTATGAGTTTGCTTCAAGAAATTAAATTAAATAATAATACCTCTATTCTTTTAATTACTCATGATTTGGCCCTTGTCAGTGAAAATTCTGATGATATTGCGGTGATGTATGCAGGCAGAATTGTTGAAAAAGCACCAAGCGAAGAATTTTTCTCTAATCCAAATCACCCGTATTCAAAAGCTTTATTAAAGTCACTTCCTTCAAATACTTCAGGTAAATTGGAAACTATTCAAGGTCAGCCTCCGACACTTTCTCAGGAAATTGATGGTTGTAAATTTAATCCGAGATGTGAATATTGTATGGAAATTTGTACATCAAAAGTGCCTGTTTTGGAAAATATATCTCAAAACCATAAAAGTGCTTGCTGGTGTAAATAAAAAATTATAAATTTTTAATTATAAGATATATTGTTTTTAGATCTTTATTATTTAATTTATCTACGGATTTTTTTATTTCTTCACGTAAAAATTTTTCAGATTCAAATTCTTCCGTAAAAAATAATTCTTGTGGTTTAATGTTTAATGCTTCGGCAATTTTTTCAAGATTTTCAGCAGTTGGGAAGCTTTCTCCGCTTTCAATTCTTACTATTTGGCGGGGATTCATATCAATTAATTCGGAAAATTTTTCCTGCGAGATTCCCTGTTTTTTTCTCAATTCTCTTATTTTTAAACCAAGTGAAACTTTAATTTTCATAACAGCCTCTATTTTAAGTATATTGTGTCTTTGTTTTTTATTAAGGTAAAAGTTTGTCCTATAGATATTGACAATATGCAAAATAATGTCATAATATGAGTAAATATTTGTCACATTACGTAGAAAAAGAGGTAAAATAATGGCAGAAGTAAATAGAATTTGTCCACTGGGAGAGGTCGACGTTGTAAGCGAGCACTGCGAAGTATACAATGGTGGGAGACACAAGTTCGAGCAAACGAGGAACGAGTTTTGCGAGACTGCGTGCAGGGAGCGTCAGCGAGTCGCTGGGTGTCAGCCCGTTAGGGATAAATTTATGAGATTCTTCGGGCTTCGCCCTCTGAATGACAAAAATAAAAAAGCAGCATTTACCCTCGCGGAAGTGTTGATTACAATCGGTGTAATCGGGGGAGTTGCAGCAATATCTTTGCCTACATTATTAACCAATGTCCAAGAAAGAGTCCGTAAAGAACAAGTCCGAATGGCTAAGTACAAATTAACAACCTCAACCAGTAAGATGAACGCAGACGGGCAAATGATTCCGTATGAAAATACCCACGAATTCATTAAG
Organism: bacterium; assembly: GCA_017467605.1. Taxonomy (GTDB): domain Bacteria; phylum Cyanobacteriota; class Vampirovibrionia; order Gastranaerophilales; family Gastranaerophilaceae; genus Zag111. The sequence goes on from JAFUSQ010000029.1 coordinate 10,113, forward strand.
GTTTTATCAGGACATTACAAAATAATATCAGAATGCGATAATAATAACCTTGTTAATTGTTGGCCAGCAAGGGTGATAAATATCCCAAAACCTGACGGGACATTTGAAACAAAGAGCGTAAGTACAATAAAAACAGGGGCAGACCTTCAAGCAATCGCGCTTGGGACAAAACAAACCGAAACAAGAGGGATAATTTCAGGTGACGGGGTTTCCATGATTTTGGTATTTTCGCCAAAATGTGCTCCAATGGAAGACGGTGCATCGCAATCTTGGTCAACTGTAGACGGGAAGCCTGAAACAAACGCTACAACAAACTGTATCAGTGCAATTTTTGATATTAATGGCGGCTCAGGTCCAAACAGATTAGGGGTAGACATAAGAACATTAAATTCATTATATGGTGCAGTTAATCTTGGTACAAGTCATAGTGGTTTAAATTTATCAGAATGTAATAGATATAAAAATAAACTTGGTATAAAAAGTTGTTGGAATTATGCTTCTGTTATGCCAGACTACTGGGCAGGTGGATTTAAGGCCTGCAAAGATATAGGATTAAACCTGCCGAGTGCACAAACTCTTGCCAATGTTGTGGGGGCAAAATTTGGACTTTCTGATTTAGGACCGTATGAAGCTATTAATTGTTTGGGTGCCTCTTGTTGGAATAATACTATTAGCAGATCAGCAACTGCTGATAGCGATGCAGCAATAACACTTAGTGGATCTTTTTGGACAAGTACATATGATTCGAGTAATGCATATTTTAGGTATATTGATGGAGGAAGAAGAAGTCGTGTATTTTGGGCAAATAGAGCAGGTTCAAATGTTTGGCGTCCGGGTACATTATGTGTGGCAGATTAATTTATAAAAACTTACCCTGTAATTTTGCCCATGACTGTGCGTTTTTTTGCACCTGTGCAGCAAGGAAGGTTATTCGGAATTCCGTAATATGTACAATAACCTAGCAGAGCAAATGCCATGACTTCTTTAAAATTGTTTGAAATTCCATAGTCTTCGCAAGTTGTTAGGTTTATGTGTTTTGGAAGATATTGACGCAAAAATCTCATCAGGGTTTTATTGTATGCTCCTCCTCCGCAGATTACGGCTTCGTGTATTCCGACATTCGGATAGATAAATCGTTCATAACTTTGAGCAATTGTTTTTGCTGTTAATGCGGTTACTGTTGCGATAATATCACGTTCATCATCAGGTGCGAATTTTAAGATATTTTCTATATATGTTGGAGAAAAATATTCTCTGCCTGTAGATTTTGGAGGTTCAATAAAATAGTATTCATCTTGTAATAAGCATTCAAGCCAACTATCCGAAACCACACCTGAAGATGCAATTTCACCGTCTTTATCATAGTTTTGCCCAAAATACTTGTTTGTACAATAATCTATCATAATATTACCAAGACCGGTATCAAAACCAAAGGTGTCATAATCCTGTGAAACTACTGTAACATTTGAAATACCGCCGATATTTTGTATTGCAAAATTTTTACCTTTATTTTTAAACCAATTTTCATCAGCAAAACAGACTAAGGGCGCGCCTTGTCCTCCTTGCGCAATATCGGCTTCGCGGAAATTTGAAATTGTCATGCACCCTGTTTCTTGTGCAATAACTGAACTTTCACCTATTTGAAGGGTACTTTTTAAGCTAATGTTATCAATCTTTTCATCAAAAGGATAATGGTATACCGTTTGCCCATGACTTGAAATAAAATTAGGTTTTCCAAATTCTGCAATCAAGGTGTTTGCGGCATCAGCAAAGCATTTTCCTATCGCAAAATTCATTTGGCAAATATCTTTAATTGTGGCTTCACCTCTAAATAATTGGAAAATTTTGGCTCTAATATGTTCAGGGTATTTATAGTTTATTCCTTGAATAAGTTTTACGGATTTGTCGGGAAAAACTTCGCACAATCCTGCATCAATGCTGTCGCAGGAGGTCCCTGACATTAGTGCGATAACTTTTTTAGATTCTAATTCTTCCATGAATAAATAATATAAAAAAGTTTATATTTGTTCAAGCTTAGAATGCAATTTATTTAATATAAAAAAGCCTGTACTTATTCAAGTACAAGCTATTGAAGTTTACAACTATCCTTACTTACTCTCTTCAAAAGTTTTACTTTTACTCCCTTAATAAACTAGATATACATAAAACTTCATATATAAAATTATATATCCCTAACCATACAGTAATACTGTACCTCAATAAATCTCTTTTTCCCTTTTGGACTTTATGCCATCACCTCTATTTCTTTTTCGTCCAACTTTTCTTATAACAATGTTACTTCCCTGCAAAGTAACATATCCTTCCTTATCCGGCAGCCTTGCAATTCGATTAGGCTTTACTTTATGTTTTTAACTTTAAAACCAACTTTTTTTTAATACAAGTGAAAAAAAATTATTATTTATTTACATTTGACCATGCCCCTTGAAATTCTAAGAAAAAATTCGTGTTATAAAATCTTAATGAAGAAAATTTAATGAAATCATGTAAATATTTAGTCCGATTTGATTTGACATTATAAAATTACATAAAAAAGCATGGGCATGTTTTTACAATTGGCAAATTATTTCTGATTGTGTTATAATTAACTCCATTAATAAATAGGGATTATTTAGATGAAAGAGTTTTTAAAATCTAATACGGTAACATATAATTTGATGTCTTTTACGGCATTTAAATCAATTTTGGTATTCTCATTATTGCTTGAGGGCCCGAAATCATATAAAGAAATTCAGGATTTTTTACAAAATCATGAATATCTTCAAGAGACAGTTTCGATTGATACAATCAGAATTTATATAAATTCTCTAAGAGAATTCGGGTGTAATATTACAAGCAAAAGACAAAACGGAATTGCTCAATATTATATTGAATCTCACCCGTTTGCGTTGAAATTTGATGATGCTCAAATTAAAAATATTATAAAAGTTTTTAAGGCAATATCAAAATCGATAGATGTTGATGATTTAATGGCGCTTCAGAAATTTTTTGTAAAAATTGCTGATTATGTTGAAAACGAAGATTTAAAAACAAAATTACAAAATATTTCTCCATTGAGTAATATAGATTCTGAACTGTTAAAAAATTTGTTAAATTATGTTCGTAATAATAATGAAATTACGATATACTATAATTCACCAAATTCAGGAAAGAAAAATATAACCGTTTTGGCAGATAAATTGCATATTGATAACGGTAAATTGTATTTATCTGGATTTAATTCGGAATATAATAACTATTCAAGTTTTCAGGTGTCCAGAATCATTAAAATTGTCGGTGTTAATATAGAACGTAAAATAATATCTGTTCCCGAAATTACTGTAGGATATGAGTATATGAAAGACGGTTCGGAAGAACTTGAATTACTTAGCTGCGAAAAAGTTATAAAAGATGAAGATAATAAATTAACAATTGAAATGACATCACGTAATAAATTCGAAATTATGCAGAGAATAATGTTTCATGCTTCAAAATGTAAGGTTCTGTATCCTGAAGATTTCAGAAATTATATAGTTTCAAATCTAAAAAAAATGAAAGAGGAATATATTGAAAGGTCATAAGAAAATTAATGATGGTTGTTTGAAAATATTTGAATTTCTCAGATTACTTTACGAAGATAAAGCTGATTATGAAAGTGTTGTGAATATTTTTAAAGACGGCTCTGATGATATATCCGTGAATAATATTCAAGTGAATATCAATAAATACATTAATACGCTCAAAGTTTTCGGGATAAAAGTAAAAAAAATTAATAACGAATTTAAACTTTTGAGTGGTCTTTATACTTTGGATTTAACCTTGGACGATTTAAAATCTGTCAGTATATTAATTAATTCAGCAGAAGAATTTCCTGAAAAAAATGCAAAGAATAAAATTGTTGATTTTGCAAAGAGAATTGAATTAAGAATGAATTCTAATGATAAACAAGCTTTTAGTACTCTGGTAAAATCTTCCGATTATAATTTTTCGTTCTATTATGCTGATTTGAAACAACAAATTCAAATATGTGAAGAAATTTGTGCACAAAATCATATGCTTCATTTATATTATTTGAAAAAAGGTAAAGAAACTCTATGTAAATGCAGTCCTAAAGAAGTTGTCTATGATTCAAAAAATGCGTACTTAAAAGTATATGATAATGAAGAAAAACAAAATATAGAAATTCCTATAAGTAATATTTTGAATATAGAGACTTTGCCTGCTATTGCAAGAGATGTTGAAGCCGTGACAACCGTTGTGTATAAAGTTAAAAACCGTTTAGCAAAGACATATAAATTAAAAGAAGGTGAATATACTCAAGGGTATGACAACGACGGAAACCGGATAATAGTTGTAAAAACCGATAACCTTGAGAAATTAGTAAAACGTCTTATGCGCTATACTACGGAGTGTGAAATTATTTCTCCTAGGAGTTTTCGTGACAGAATGTTGAAAACAATAAATGATGCAATCGGTAATTATGAAGTTTAATCGTATTCAATAGTCAACAATTTATTAATATCAGTTTTTAGAATTTTTGCTAATTCTAATATTTTACCCAGTGACATATTAATTCTGCCTGTTTCAATTTTTGCAAGATATGTTAGGTGCATATTGAGTTTATTGGCTAATTCTTCTTGTGTTAATCCCTTTTTGAGTCTTTGAATTTTAACGTTAAGTCCGAATTTTTTCAGTAATTCGTCCTTCGAAATATCTGTACACATATACTTATATGTATATAATAGTTGACATATAAAATATATAGATATATTATGATAATTAATTAGATATATTTATATATAAATGGGGGTTTCATGAATAAGCATAAAAATATTGCATTTACTTTGGCAGAAGTTTTGATAATTATCGGTATTATTGGAGTTGTGAGTGTAATAACTATTCCGAATTTGGTAAATAATTATCAAGAACGTCAATTTAAGGCTAAATGGAAAAAAATATATAGTCAATTTACGCAAATTTCAAAAAAAATTGCGGAGGATTATTCTAATGATGATTTTTCTTCAATAGTTGAAGATGTTCGTAAAGAAAATAATTTACCTGAAATTCATGGTAGAAATGATGCTTTGAACATTATATTCAGAAATTATTTTAAACATTTGCAGTTTGCTTGCAATGGACATTGTTCAGGCAGCGGCTCTTGGGGGTGTCTTTCTATGCTTGGTCGTGCCGAGAATAACCGCGCAGGATATTCTTTTCTAAATGGTAATAATGCAGGTTATTGGGTTTTGGGTTATACTCCTACGGCTTGTTTTCAAGTTGTTGATTTTAATTTTGCATTGGATACGTATGCTAATGACGGTGTTGTTTCTGTTGATGTGAATGGCAGCCGCAAGCCTAATGTTATCGGAAAAGACATTTTTGTATTAAAAATAAAGGATTTAAATAATGTTATACCCGGGGGTGGCAAAAAATTTTACGATGGTGAATTGTACGCTTGCGATAAAAATGCTTCCAAGGGAGGTCCTGCTTGTTCTGTAAAATATTTAAAAGAAAATTAAACGGAGATGTGCATTGTTGAAGCAAGGCATTAGGGCATGAAGGCAATAAGACAATAAGACAATTAGTGTCATTGCGAGCGTGGAGTAAATCCAAGACAGTGAGCGCGTGGCAATCCAGAAACACTTGAATAATTCTGACTGGATTGCTTCGGTCATTCCTCCCTCGCAATGACTGTCCTATCACATTTACCCTCCCCTGCAATTATTTGCGGAGATTTTAGGCAGTTTGTAACAACATTTACCCCCTCAAATTCTTAATTTTTCATTAATATATCTTTGAATATTCATGTTTATGTTAAACTGGTTATAATGATAGACTTGGAGAGGTATTAATTTAAATGATAAAAATGTTATTAAAGCTTTTGGGTGATCCAAATGATAAAAAAGTTAAGTCAATGATGGGTATTGTGGAGCATATTAATGCTTTGGAGCCTGAATTTGCGAAGTTAACAGATGATGAATTAAGGGCAAAAACACAAGAGTTTAAAGATATTTTAGCAAAACGACCAACATCTAAGAATTTTAAAGAAGATTTAAAGCTTGAAAAAGCAGCATTGGATAAACTGTTGCCTGAAGCGTTTGCGACAGTAAGAGAAGCAGGTAAACGTGTATTAAACATGCGTCATTTTGATGTTCAGTTAATAGGCGGATACTTTTTACATAACGGACATATTGCAGAAATGAGGACAGGTGAAGGTAAGACTCTTGTAGCGACATTGCCTGCTTATTTGAATGCATTAACGGGTAAAGGTGTTCATGTTGTAACAGTTAACGATTATTTGGCAAAACGTGATGCTGAATGGATGGGTAAGATTTATAAATTTTTAGGTCTGACTGTTGGTGTTGTATTATCAAGCGGAGATGGAGCAAGAGATTTTGAAGTAAAGAAAAATGCCTATTTATGTGACATTACATACGGTACAAATAACGAATTTGGTTTTGATTATCTGAGAGATAATATGGCAGGCAGTAAGGAAATGCTTGTGCAAAGGCCTTTCAATTATGCGATTATAGACGAAGTTGACAGTATCTTGATTGATGAAGCAAGAACGCCGTTGATTATAAGCGGTAGATTGGCTCAATCGGCTGAAACTTACAAAATGATGGCAAGAATTGCTCCTCAATTGGAAAAAGAAGTTGATTATACGGTTGATGAAAAAAATAAAAACGTAATTCTAACAGAAGAAGGTATTGATAAAGCTCAAGAATTAATTGGGGTACAGGATTTATTTGACATTAAAACCGAATATGCACACCACTTATTGCAGGCATTAAAAGCAAAAGAGCTTTTTGTAAAAGACACTGATTATGTTGTAAGAAACGGTGAAGTCATGATTGTTGATGAATTCACGGGACGTTTGATGGAAGGCAGACGTTGGTCAGACGGCTTGCATCAGGCAGTTGAAGCAAAAGAAGGGGTTGAAATTCAAGACGAAACTCAAACTTTGGCAAGTATAACATTCCAAAACTTATTCAGGTTGTACCCGAAATTATCAGGTATGACAGGTACCGCAATGACTGAAGAAGCAGAATTCGGAAAGATTTACAACCTTGAAGTAACCTCAATTCCTACCAACAAGCCTGACATAAGAATTAATTATCCTGATGTTATTTACAAATCAGAAGTTCAAAAATATTTAGCGGTAGTAGAGGATATTATGGAGCAGCACAGGGTTGGCAGGCCTGTGTTGGTTGGTACAATTTCTATTGAAAAATCAGAATACGTTTCTAATTTGTTAAAACAAAGAGGAATCAGACATAATGTTTTGAATGCAAAACATCACGAACGAGAAGCTTATATTATTGCGCAAGCCGGCAGAGTTGGAGCAGTTACGATTGCGACAAACATGGCAGGTCGTGGTACAGACATTTTGCTTGGTGGTAACGCAGAATATCTTGCAAAATCAATGTTGGAAGAACAGGGAATTGATGAAAACCACCCTGATTATGAGAGATTAAAAGAAGAAACACTTTCTAAAGCCAGAGAAATTACTGAAAGAGAACACGAACAGGTAGTTGAAGTTGGCGGTTTGCATGTAATTGGTACGGAACGTCATGAATCCCGCCGTATTGATAACCAATTAAGAGGTCGTGCTGCTCGTCAGGGCGATCCGGGTTCGACAAGATTTTTCTTATCGTTAGAAGATAATTTAATGAGAATTTTTGGCGGGGAAAAGATTACGCAATTGATGACAATGCTTAATGTTCCTGAAAATATGGCAATTGATTCTCCTTTGATTACAAAAAGAATTGAATCTGCTCAAAAGAAAGTTGAGACTTTCCATTTCGATATGAGAAAATCAGTACTTGAATATGATGATGTAATGAATATTCAGCGTGAAAAATTCTACCGTCAAAGACGCAGAGTCTTAAATGGGGAAGGATTGCAGGAAGATATTTACTACATGATGGAACGAGAAATCGATAGACTTATGAGAAGCTTCATTTCACCTGAACAAAAGGTTGAAGAATATGTTTATGAAGATTTACAAACAATGATTAAGGAATTGCATTCAACAGTTCCGCAATTATCATCATTTGAGGTTAAAGACATTCAAAATATGCGTTTTGAACCTATGTATAATAAGATAAAGGATTTTGTAATTGAGGCTTATAAGACTCATGAAGTTGAGATTATTAATTTTTATAATCAAGTAGTTCAGCAGTATAGTGCGGGAAATTACGAATTACAAGAGCCTTTCTCATCTAATAATATAGTAAGACAACTGGAAAAAGATGTACTTTTGAAAGTTGTTGACAGTAAATGGATAGATCATTTGCACAATATTGACATGCTTAGAGATGGAATAGGGTTGAGAGCTTACGGACAAAAAGATCCGTTGATTGAGTATAAAAAAGAAGCTTATGACTTGTTTAACAAAATGATGTATGAAATTCAGAGCGATACTGTAAAACATTTGTTTAGAACAAGGTTTGGGGTGCAGGTAGTGAACGGTGCACCGCCGCAAACCCCTCCTGAAGATTCTTTGGAGTAAGTTAACTTAATCTGCCCCGATTGGGGAAGTGGCACGAAGTGCCGAAGGGGAACAGGAGAGGGGGCAAGGCCCGCGGACTCGTCATTCTGAGGGAACGCAGTGACCGAAGAATCGCAACACCTTACACTACTTGCATGTCATTGCGAGGAGGACGTAAGTCCGACGTCGCAATCCAGTCTTTCCCTAACGGGTTGAGACCCCTCCTTGAATTTCTAACACTCGTAAACTCGTGTTGAAATTCTTTCCTCCCCGGTTGGGGAGGGTAAGGGTGGGGCTTGCTTACCCTTATTTTGCATTATTAAAAACATACGCTGCTGCATTTGAGGCAGGTGCGACAGTTGAATCGTAGAATACAACAGGAAAAATATCTGTTATATCAGAGTTTTTAACAACACAAGGAGTATCGGGCTTGATTTCAGTTGTTACGTTATTAGAGCATTCAATTTCCTTATTTGGCAGATTTGGCCCGTTAACATCAATAAACCCGACACAATCAGGCAGGTAGGGCTTTCCTTCCTCATAGGTTACATTATTAAGAGCATCATTCAAAGTTGCTCCAATAGGAAGCTGACATTTTGGTTCTGATACAAAATAGTTAAAAGCAATTGTAGAACCATCTAAAAAATTTATTACTCCCCAATCACCCGGATTAATTTTTATTAATCCGCCCATATAATTATCATTCAGCATTGCAGATGGTTTAAAGCCGTAATATTCGTTATATGTTTCTCCAGGCTCCATGCTGTTATCAGGTGAATATATACCATGAGAAATTCCTTTTAAGTTTGAATTAAAAATGGCACAAAATGATTTGTTATTTTCTGCAGTATGTATTTTCCATGTGTCATTACTTACACAATCTTCACTTAAATCACCAAAATTCCAGTCATAATTTGCTTGATTCATTCTTACTGCTTGATTAAGAGTGGACATAGTTTTTTTGAATTGTGAACGATATCTTTGCCCTTTGATATTTGCCATAATTGTCGGGATTGTCATTGCTGCAACAACTCCGATTACGCCGATTGTAATTAGAACCTCGGCAAGTGTAAACCCGCTAAATTTTTTATTTTTATTCATTAAATCTCCTTTTTAGTTAAAATGTAGGTTGGCATTGCTATGCCAACATAAAGAAATTCTATAGTTTTTTCGTGATTTTAACCAATAGATTATATGTATATTGCTCTACATTAAATCTATTTATTTTTATTGCTTATTTAAAACATAATTAATTTTGTAATATGAAATCAAAATTAAATGTACAAATAGGCAAGCGAATACAGTATTTGCGCAAACAAAAGGGGTTAAGTCAGGAGCAATTGGCTGAGGCTTTAAATATTGCAACATCTTCTTTAAGTTATATTGAGACAGGACGAGGATTTATGACATTGGCTACATTAGAAAAAATGTCAGAAGTTCTGGAGGTTGAGCCATGCGAAATATTTCAATTCAGCACATTAAAAACTAATGAGGAAATGTATGGCATGCTTTTGAAAAAATTAGGCATGATTAAAAATGATAATGAAAAACTCCAAGTAGCATATTCTATATTAAAAAATATATTGTAAATTTTCCTCTCTCCCGGGGAGAAAGTTAGAGATAGGGTTTAATTATAATTTTTATATTATATTAATATTAATAATAAGAATTTTTTTACTATTGCGTTACTTTATGTAGATTTCAGACAGTTGTTAACGACATTTACCCTATTTTGCAATAATTTGTAGAGATTTCAGTTACTTGGTAGCAATATTTACCCTCCAAAAAGCATTATTTTGTGTGGTTTTAGGCAGTTTGTAACAACATTTACCCCCCCCCTTGCATTTTAAAATTTTTGTATTATCGTAATAGATGTGCGTAATGCACCGTTGAATTTTGAAAATATAAATAGCAAAAAATTTTTAAAATTAATTTCAAAAAACTACTTGACAATAAAAATTTTAGTAGTAATATGAAGAAACCGAGAGATAAATAGCTTGGTTTAAGTATGCCCCAATAGCAGACGGCTTGATAAAAAGCTGGTAAGCGTTGGAGTCTCAAAAGAAACAATCAGAACATTGAAAACAGAATAGCTGAAAAACCACGCGAGCAGAGGCAGGTGCGCAGCACCATATGAGCGTGCGACAACGGAAACGATGAGTTTTCGTTGCAAACGCGAGCGATGCCGTTTAAAGCGAGCGTG
>JAFUSQ010000030.1 GCA_017467605.1 bacterium
ACGAAAGAAACTACTATTACCATGATGGTGACGGTGATGGTACGTTTGATGGGGAACCTTCTAATGTTGACCCTGATGACGGTATTGTTGATGCTACTCCGTTAGATATGCCTGATGCTGATGACGATACTGACGTCGATATTGACACGGATACAGATATAGATATTGACTTGGATTCTGATATTGATACTGATTCGGATTCAGATATAGATACGGACTTAGATATTGATATTGATGCCGATAATGACACAGACGATGATATTAATCCACCTGACGGAAGTTCATCTTATATTCAGAGGAAACTAGTCGACAATAACATTGATACAATTGATAAACGTCAATATATGAGATTTAATGTTTCCGAAATAACAAAACCTGTTACCATGGAAAAAACAAATAACGGTATAAATAGCTTGATTGACATTTCCAGAGGCGGAATTGCGGTGAAACATGATAATAATTTAAAAGTCGGAGACGTTTTGCCTGTACACATTCAATACAAAGACCTTGATATAAATACAAATGTCAAAGTGGTTTCAGCGACCAAAAACAGAGCCGGAGCAGAATTTGTAAATCTGGATAAGGCAATAGCAAATCAATTGTTATACCTAAATATTTTGTTAGAAGCAGATAATAACATGCTTGTAACAAGCTTCAAAGGTTAAATTACAAAAAAGAAGCCGTATAATACGGCTTCTTTTTATCTGAATCTTCTTCTTTGATTGTGATGAAGTCTAACATTGCTATATTGTTTAGGAGTATTGTTATTATTTTTAGCTTGACCGATTTGAGAACCTGCAGATTGTAAGAATGAGCCAAATTCCATCCCTTTAGCAATTTTTTCTTCGAAAGATTTTTTACCGGCTTTATCAATTCCACCTTTAACTGCATCTGCACCTTTTGCTGCTGCGTCTGTACCTTGCTGAGCTGCATCAGCACCTTGTTGAGCTGCATCTGCACCTTTTTGTGCCGCATCAGCACCTTTTGCTGCTGCATCTGTACCTTGTTGAGCTGCATCTGCTCCTTTACCGACGGCATCTGTACCTTGAGCTGCCGCATCTGCACCTTTACCAACAGCATCAGTACCTTGAGATGCGGCATCAGCACCCTGCTTGGCTGCATCAGTTGATTTTTCTGCAGCTTGAGCTCCTTGTTCTGCTCCTTTTGAAGCACCTTCAGCAGCTTGTGATGCACCTTTAAATGAAGATTGAAGTTCTTTTGTACCTTTAACTGCTGAACAACCTGACATTACTGCTGCACCTGCAGATGTTAAAGCTCCTGCGATATTACCTTGAGCTGCATATACTGCAGTTTTTGTAATATTTGCCGCACATTTTCCGTAGTTACCAACAGTTTCAACAACTTTACCAACTTTTTCAGTTACGTTACCTGCAGTTTCTAAGGCAACACCTGCAGCACATGTATAAGGGTTGGATTGCATTGCTTTACCTGCAAGTTGCATACCCTTTCCGACATATTGTGTGGCTTGACCTGCCATTGCAGTATAACCTGCAATTTGGTCAGCCTTTTCTGCAACTTTTAAAACTTTATCTGAAGCAGATTGATTTTGTTCAACATTTTTTGTATTTGCTTGAGCAGTTTTTCTATATGCTTTTGCTGTTCTATTTAACTTTCTGATTCTTTTATTTGATGTTGTTTGAATTTTTTTCAAACCGACTTTTGTTTTACCCAAAGAGGTTTTGGAAGCTTCCATTTGAGTTGTAAAGCCTTCCATTTTTTGTTTTGCAGCATCTTTATCTTCTTGAGTTGCAGATTCATTAGAAAGAATTACGTTTTGTTGTTCAATCTGAGCTGAAATTTCTTGCATTTTAGCTGACTCTTTTTCCATTTTAGCAGCTTGTTTTTGCATTTGCTTTTCAGATTTTTGAATAAGTTTTTCTTCGTTCTTCATCTGCTTTTTGAATTTTTTATCATCTGCTTTCATCTTTTTATCTAAAGATTTCATTTCAGATTGAGATTTTTCCATATCAGCAGTACCTTGTTCGGTTTTTGCTGTTGCAGATTTACAATCATTAGCACTATCTTTTGAATCTGATACTGATTCTTTTCCGTCTTCTGCAGAAGCTTCTTTATTAACGTTAGAGCCTCTTTTGCTCATTTCAGAATTAACTTTATCCAATTTCTTTTCAACGTCATTTTGAAGAAATCTTGGCAAGTTCATATCTTTTAATTCTGTTAAGTCATTTTTTAATATTTTTAAATCACCATCAGGAACTGATGTTAAATTATCATAATCATATTTACTTAAATCTACGTGTTTGTCATCTTGCCCTTGAGGATCGCCGGGTTTTTGCGGTCCTTGCGGATCACCGGGTTTCTGCGGGCCTTGAAGGCCTTGAGCACCTTGTAAGCCTTGAGCACCGCGTGCACCGCGAGGGCCTTGAGCACCATTCATCTGAGAAAGTGATTTAGCAGTATTTGCTTTTAACAAATCAGCTGCAGTTGGTTGACCTTTTGGAGTTGCAACATTATTATTCATTCCTTTGAATGAACTTACTGTATTACCTTGAGCTTTGAATATAGATTCATTCATGCCCATTCCCGGAGCAAGCTTTTTAGAAAAGCCGGCTTTTTGACCTTGACCGCTTTTCATAGCTTTTAACAGCTTTTGAATATCTATATTTTGATTTACGCCATTAATGCTCACTTTTAAAGCTCTCCAAAATTAAATCTCTCTTGTATATATAAAAACTTTTAAAATTGCCCAATTTCAGCACTTAGACAATTGTTTACAAATGTTTACATTAGCATTGTTAAATATCAAAAATTTGATTTCATATATTTTTTTGATAAAATTTAGTTGTAAAAATTTTAATTAGGGAGACTATAATATGGATTTAATGAAAGGTAAAAAGGGAGTAATTTTCGGAGTTTCAAATACTCATGGGATTGCTTACGGTATTGCAAAACAACTATATGATGCAGGAGCAGAAATTGCATTTACTTATGCAGGTGAAGCAATGGAAAAAAGAGTTCGTCCGATTGCAGAAAGTATGGACGCAAAAATCATCATGAGTTGTGATGTTACAAAAGAAGATGAAGTAAAAGCTGTATTTGATGAAATTGAAAAAGTTTACGGAAAAATTGATTTTGTAGTTCACGCAGTTGCATTTGCTAAAAAAGAAGATTTGATGGGAAGATTTGTTGATACATCAGTTGATGGTTGGAACACTGCATTAGGCGTAAGTGCATACTCACTTGTTACAATTTGTCGTAACGCTGAACCTATTATGAATGAAGGAGGTTCAATATTTGCTCTTACTTATCTTGGTTCTATCCTTTCTGTTCCAAGTTACAATGTAATGGGCGTAGCAAAAGCTGCACTAGAATCCTCTATGAGATTTTTGGCAGTGGATATGGGTAAAAAAGGTATCAGAGTTAACTGTATTTCTGCCGGACCTGTTAAAACTCTTGCTTCAATGGGTATTAACGGATTTTCTAAAATGCTTAAAGCCGCAGTTGCACGTTCACCTTTGAGCAGAAATGTTGCACTTGAAGAAGTCGGAAAAGCAGGACTTTATCTTGCTTCAGATCTTTCAACAGGTACAACAGGTGAAGTTATTTATGTTGATTGCGGCTGCCATTCAGCTTACGGTTCTGCGGAAGAAATGGATATATTAGCTAATAATATTGAATTATAAGCTAAATTAAAACAGAAAAATAACGTCATTTTGAAGAAAATTCAAAATGACGTTATTTTTAGTTTATTTTGAAACAGAATTATCGCAAAGATTGAATATCAAAATCAATCTGCAATTTTAAATCTTCAATACTATCAAACTTTATTTCAGGTCTAATCATCTTATTAAAACATACTTTTAATTCTTGTCCATAAATATCTTCGTTAAAATTCAATATATAAACTTCTAATATAGTTATACCGTCATTAGAAACTGTCGGAGAAACACCAAAATTTGCCAATCCGCGCTTTATAACACCGTTGGGAAATTCAACATCAACATCATAAACACCATGCGGAGGTTCAACAATATCCAAAGGATAAATGATATTTGCCGTAGGATATCCGATAGTTCTGCCAAGTTCACGCCCCTTTATAACAGTACCTTTGATCGAAAACTTACGGCCCAGCATATTTTCTGCCATATCAACAACCCCGGTTTTAATAAACTGACGAATAGCAGTAGAACTAATCATATCACCAAAAATTGCCTGAGGCGGGGTAGCAAAATATACATATCCGAATTTATCTTGATTATCAGAAAGAAACTTCACATTACCGGATTTGTCAACTCCAAACTTATGATTAAAACCCGTTGAAATAGCTTTTGGTTTAAAATACTTCATTAAAATATCAGATAGATATTGCATAGGAGACATATTGCAAACAGATGCAAAGTCTAATTCAAAAACATAATCCACACCTAATTGCTCTAAATACTTATATTTATCCTCAAGAGTCAAAATATATTTCGGAGACACACCTTTAAAAAAACAATACGGGTGTTCTTTAAAAGTTATTACAGCAGATTGAACTCCAATTTCATGGGCAAAATCAACAGCACAGGAGATTACCGCTTGATGCCCCAAATGGACTCCATCGAAAAATCCCAAGGCAATAGATAGATTTGGTATCTCTCTTAATTCTCTGATAATCTCCATAATATAATTATACTCAAAACTTTCTGCTTGTAAAAATTGTAAACTATGTTAATTAAATAAAATACCGACAATAGAAGCTGACATATAACAAGTTAATGTTCCGCAAATTAAAGCTCTCAAACCAAGACGGGCAAGATTTTTCCGCTGATTTGGAGCAAGTTCGCCAATACCGCCAAGTAAAATCGCAATAGATCCAAAATTTCCAAAGCTGCAAAGAGCAAAACTTGCAATTAAAAATGCTTTAGGTGACAAATGCATTGCAGGAGAAGTCAAATCTACATAAGCAACCATCTCATTCAATACCAGCTTTGTACCCATCAAACCTCCGACTGTAGTTGCCTCATTCAAAGGTACCCCCATTACTATCGCAAATAATGCAAAAATCTTTCCTAATATCATCTTTAAAGACAATTGAGTCAAATCAAATGATGCAAAATTAATATGTAAATATTTAACTACTAATTGACCAAAGCCACCCAAAAACCAATCAATCATAGCAACAAGAGCAACAAGTGCTAAAATCATTGCTATAACATTTATAGCGACTTTCATACCCTCAGAAGCACCTGCTGATATTGCATCAAAAACGTTAACATGCTGTCTTTTACGCCGACTGAAAGATAATTTTATGTCTTTACCGGTTTCTGTTTCACTTGTCTCCGGGAAAACTATTTTGGAAATAACCAAAGCCCCGGGAGCAGCCATAACAGAAGATGCCAGAAGATATTCGGCAGGAATTCCCATACCTATATATATAGGCATAATAGAACCCGATATACAAGCTAAAGAACCGGACATTGAAGCCAATAACTCCGAACGGGTCAAATTTGCCAAATAAGGTTTTATCATAATTTGAGCAACAATTTGCCCGACAAAAGCACTTGCAACATTCGATAAAGCTTCTGCCCCGCTAACATCAAGAAGCTTATTCATAGCCTTACCCAAAACCGCAACAACCCTTTGCATTATGCCATAATGATAAAGAATATTAACCAATATCATCATAAATACAGTTGATGCTACAAGCTGCAATGCAAAAATTGAACCGCCATGACCTGCAAAAATTTCTCCGAATTTTGCATTCATTAAACCGCCAAAAACAAATTCACCGCCCTGTTTAGCAAACACCAACAGTTTTTGTATAAACAAACCGATTGCCATGAAAAGCTTTTGACCAAGCGGTATCTTAAATATAAAAATAGCAAATAAAACTTGTAACAAAAAACCCATTCCAACTGTTTTGTAATTAATTGCCTTTTTGTTGTTTGATAATAAATAAGATAAACCAAATATTATAATTATCCCAAAAATTCCAATAAATCTGCTCATAATGCCCCTTAACTGACTATGTTTAAATTATACAAAAAAGAAGTCTTTTACGGACTTCTTTTTTATAAAAATGTGATAAAAATTAACGCAAATTATTTTTATTTGTTGAAAAGTTTCATAATTCTATCTATCAAACCTACAGATTCTTCCGCATCACCGGAACCAAGACTTGATAATTTATCGAGTCTGTCTTTTGCCATTTTGTATTCCACAGGATCTTTTACCAATTCAAGATACTTACTATAAATTTCTATAGCTTTATCATTTGCACGTACCTTCTCATAAGATTTTGCCAAAAGTTTTAATGAATCTAAATCTTTTGAATCAACTTCGACTAACTTTTCTAAATATTTAACCTGAGTTCTGTAATCACCCAAACTTTCCCGGTAATTTGCAAGTTTTCTTAATGCTTCTTTATTACTTGGTTCAATTTTAATTATTTTTTCGTAATATTCAGAAGCGTGATCTACGTCTCCATCTTCAGTCAACAAATCAGCCAAAGTAAACATAACATTAACATCATCTGCACGCAATTGAACAGCATTCAAAAATTCATTAACCGCAATATCTCTATTACCTCTTAATAAATTATATCTTGCCCAATTTAAATGTGCATGATATTCATCACCTGTTTCATCATAAACAAGTGCTTTCATTTGATATGTTAGAGGAGAATTCGGCTGAGCTTTATTGTATTCTTCTATATATTCGAGTGCTTTTTCAAAATCCTTTGAAGAATAACAATATTGAGCTTGTAAAGTAAAATATTTAGGTAAATTTTTATATTCCTCAGGTAAATTTTTCAATTTCATATAAGCCTGTGAAACTTCACCCAACTCAAGCATACATTGTATTTTTAACAACTCATCTTTTGTAGCTTCAATAGCGGATTTGGCATCTCCGCTTTTTAGATAAATAGTTGCAAGAGCCTCACTTATTCTATCAGAATTAAAGCCTTTTTGTTTAGCTCGAAGCAAAGCATCAATCGCACTTGAGTAAGCTTCATCTTGCAAATATATGTCAGCCAGCTGCAAAAATATATCTTCATGCAAATTGTCATATTCAATAATTATATTATATTCATCTATTGCTTTAGGGATATTACCGGTTTGTCGGTATAAATTAGCAAGAGTCAAACGTGTCATAATAACTTGCGTATCATCTTCATTCGCATGAGCCAAAGCCTTTTTAAAATCATTAATAGCAAAATCTAATTTACCTTCCAAAGAATTTTTATTACCTCGGTAAATATAATATTTATACTTATCAGTATTTTCAAATATAGTCATTAATTGCTCATAAGCCAAAGAATTAGAAACATCTCGTTTCAAAATTTCATAATAATATCCTGCAGCTTCATCTTTTTTTTCTAAAATTAATGCCAAATGACCTAATCTTTCTAAAATGCCAAGATCATCGGGAGAATTATTGTATTCTTTTTTATATTCCTCAAATGCTTGTTCATATTGTTCATTGGATTCAAATTGTTCAGCTAATTGTAAACTCATTTACTCTACTCCTTTATATATAATATTATGAGGCTATTATAACATTAATTTGCGACATAAGTCTATAATACAAATAATCAATTAAAGCTATTCTGAGTTTTTTGCATACCGTTTTCCAGATAAAATTCTATACCGGAAACAGCTTTTTTAATTACAGATTTAAGCTCATCTAATTGTTCAGATGTAAAATTTTTAAGCACAAAAACTTCCGAAGGTATTGGAGGCTGAGGCCCAATACCGATTTTTAAACGAGCAATATCAGATGTTCCGACACACTTTATAACAGATTTAATACCATTATGTCCGCCATCTGAACCATTTGCTCGGAACCTCATTTTACCAAGCTCTAATGATAAATCATCATAAATAACCAAAACATTATCGGGAGAAATTTTGTAATAATTCATAACAAGCTGCACTGCCTCACCGGATAAATTCATAAAAGTTGTTGGTTTAATTACTATCAAATCTTCATCACCAAATTTAAACTTCGTAATAAAACATTTTAACTTTTTATCTTCTTTAAAAGAAATATTTTGAGACATAACAAATTTATCCACGACCATAAACCCGACATTATGACGAGTAAAGAAATACTTTTCTCCTATATTACCCAAGCCAACAACTAACTTCATATTATAAAAATCCTTCAATATTAAATAAATCTTACACTTAGTATTTTAACGTAAATAAATATTACCGTAATGGAATAGCAAGTTTATGCTTAACAAAAAGATAAATAATAACTAAATTATGGAAAAAGAGGTAAATAATATGAAAAATGAAACAAAAACTAAAAAAAGTTCACAAAAGGTTGCCGAATTTTTAGATAAAAATTCACTACATAAAAAAGATTTTGCTGAAATGATAGGAGTAACTTTATCATATGTATACAATTTAATAGACGAAACAATACCTTTTTCAACAAGAAGTACGACATTAGAAAGAATAGCAACAGTTATGGATATTCACCCTGAAGAATTTGAGGAATACAAAATCCCGCAGGAACCGATTCTGCAAGATGAAACATTAGAACTTCTGAAAAGCATATTAAAAGATAAAAAGATAAATATAGTAAATTTTTTAAAGGCATTTCCGCGAAAAAAGCGAGTAGAAATCGTAGATATGTTAAGAGGAGCATACCCGCTGCCAATCGATTTTAAAGAATTGACCATGATAGGCAAAATATTGGAGCTTGATAAGAATGATATTTATAACATCTGGGAAGAAAGAGTAAAACAAGTTCTGGAGACAAACGGAATGAACTTGAGTGCCAATTCGGAACTGGTGAATTCAATGTTGGAATGTGCAAAAAAATTTATAGATATTTAGCAGCCAAAAGACTCAAAATAAATTTTGAGTCTTTTTTAATAAAAGAGGTTGACAATAAAAAATGTTCTTGTTAGTATGAAATTACGCGAAAGATAATCGCAAGCCGGAAATATGAATAGTTTTTAAGCTTGCGCTTGTAGCTCAGCAGGTAGAGCACTCCCCTTTTAAGGGATAGGTCGCGCGTTCGAATCGCGCCAAGCGCAAAAGAAAAGATAGGTGTTATCCTATCTTTTCTTTTGTCTGTTTAGCAAAGATTTGGACGTAAAATTGCGTTCGGCGACCGTCGAGCAGAGGGTGAAGCCGCTTGCAACAATAATAACCTGTTCGGAGGACAAGGTTGCAAGCGCGAAAGCCATATTTATGAGTCAGTATTATTACTTAGGTATAAATACGGACTTGTGCATTTGCATTCCAAACATTATAATCAGAATATTAGTAATCACTTACCTCAAAATTAGATCTGCAAAGACTTTCTATGCAGACTAATTCGCTTTGAGTAAAAACAGAAAGGAAAGTATATGGAAAAAACAGTGCACGTAAATGCTTATGTAAAAAAAGACGGAACACAAGTTCGTGAACATTTTAGAACGATAGATTCAAATATACAAACTCCCCCAATATTCTCTGAAAATAAAATACCAGCATTAACAGATGAAAGTCAATATAAATTTGATTCGCAACATTCAAAGAAACAAAACTTATTAGAAGCAACAATATCAAAAACAGTGTTTAACGATACGATTGGAAATAACGCAAATCAAGCTGAAAACATATTTGAAAAAATAATTGATATAGGAGCCACAATACTTCCAATTGCAGTTGAAATATATTCAGTCGCCAATAGCGGGGATCAAGAAGTTATAGCAGGCTTGCAGCCTCAAATACAAAATAGAATTCGACAACTTGATATACAAATGAATAATATGAAACAATATATTGATATAACAAGTCAAAAACTTGCAATGACAAACGATAAAAACGAATATTCAAGGCTATATAAACCGTTTATAAAAACATACAATGCTTATCAACAAGCACAAGATTTGGTAAATAGAATTAAAATACATGCTAATAACGGGAATTATAAAGATATAATAAATGAATTCAATAATTATCAGCATATGAATAATATTATAAGTAATTCAGAAGAAATCAAAAACGAAATAAACAAAATGGTTAAAGTGGCAAACTATTCAGATGGTCCATTATCAATTGCAAATAATTATTTAAATTATGATAGACCGGAAGCAAAGCAATTTATGAATTTGGCACTTAAGATTCCTGAAGATACATCCCAAACAAAAGATTTTTCAATGATTAAGCCCATATTTAATTTAAAATTTAATAAATTCTTAAATTCAAAAGGAACAACTCTACAAATACCTAAAAATATGAAAGGTATAGTCTTTAATGAAACAAGTTCTATCAGTCAAAAATTATCAAATTTTAAGCCACTACAAAACGATATTAGAGCTGAATTTATTAAAAATCCTAGTGCCAAGTATCTGACAAGTCTGGGGATAGACTCCGATACAAATTTACAATACAGTGTAGGACATTTTACTATTATAAACCCCAAAATAGAAAATGGATACTTTAAAGGTGAATTATTAGACATTTATGATTTCAATTGGCTAAAATTTGAATTAGCCAAAGATATATATACATACAGTTTTAACAATTTTGCATACATATTACAAATATTAAAAAGAATTAAGAACTACTATTTTTTGATTCCAATAAAATTTAAATGGTAAAATAATAAACAGAAGTAATATATTGCATATTACTTCTATTTATTATACATTCTCTGTAATGAAAAAAATAAAATATTTTCTCAGCATTGATTTTATAATATTACTTATAATTAATTTATTTGTCATAAATATTTATTTTTTAATATTTCAAATTGTTGCGTATTTAGTAGTATTTTCACTAATTATTAGAAATACCGATAATGCATTCATAGCAGCAGTTATATTTGGCTACATTATTCACAAAATTTGGTTACCTGTACTATATTCTTTATTAGAAAACAAAAGCAAAAACTTTATTGTGCAAAAATTTATTTATAATTTAAAAAATAATTGGAAATGGAAATTTTCGGCATTATTATTATCTGCATTATTCCCTTTTGCAACAAATATAAAAGATGATGGTGCACCATACTTATTTATACAATTATTTGCTATTTCAGGATTTTCTTCATATTTTGTATTATTTATTTGGTGGGGAATAAGAAAAAAATTAAAATAATTTATTGCTACGCCGTATTATTTCTAATTATTTCGATAATTTTTTCTTTTGTGTACTCACCCGTAACACATTTCGTAGTAAGATCAATTGCTTCATCATTAGTTAATAACAGTCTGTGATTATTCATTTGCAAAAATATAAGGCATGCATTCAATGCAACTCGCTTATTTGCACTCATAAATACGTGATCCTTAGAAAAAGAAATTAAGTAAGCGGCAGACATTTCAAATATATTTCGATGCAAAAATTCTCCGCCGAAAGATGCTTGAGGCTGATTTAGGGCAGAGTCAAACAAATCTTCATGAATAATCTCCGGTGGTTCTTCCGGCATTAAACACTGACGATGAATTTCCAACACATCTTCCCTTGTCAAAAAGTATATTTCATCACTGCGAAAGCACATCTATTGCCCTTTTATAAGACGTTTTATTAATTGCCATTAAATCTTTTACGGAATTATCAATAAATTCATCATATTTATAAGCAATCTCAAAAGCCTTCTTCATAATTTTCTTTACAGTCGGCACAAGAAAATCAGCATTTTCATCTGCGTACAAATCATACAATGCACCAAGAACATAATACAATTTTTCAATAGTTTTCATTTCTTTTACTGCTGATTTATGAGAGTCATCTACAGATGAATCAGTGTTTTGGGAAAAATTCAATTCAAAATCGTACTTTTTCTCGATAATTTCGTTATATCTTATTTTAATAAATTCAAAAATCTCCAATTCATCAGAATTGAGCCTTAAAAACTTGCTTTTCAAAGATTTATTCGGGTAATTTTTAACCTTTGAAATATATCTTTCATGAGTTGCACAAAAAGCATCAAAAGACGATTTATCAGGGAAAATCAGACTTTTTTTTGTTGCATATTCACCTTCTAAAAAGAGTAGAACAAAAGTAAAAAGTTTTTTATCATTGATGTGTTTTACATAATCTTTGCAATTTCTATACTCTCGCAAATCAAAGACTTTATTTAAATAAGAGTCTTTCTGCTCTGAAATAGAATTATAACTTTCTTGCTCCAGTCGTAATGCTAAACCCATAATTTTATCCTAAACTTATTATAAAATATAAATATCACAAATTCAAGAATTAAACAATAATACACATAACCGAACTAAATTTCCAAGTTTTTAAATATCAATAACTCATAAGGTTCAAAACCTAAAGCCTTGGCAATTTTTTCAACAGTATCAAGTGTCGGAGAAGAAGTTTGAGCTTCAATTTGAGTGTATGTAGATTTTCCGATTCCGGCTAATTCTGCTAATTTTTCTTGGGATAATCTTCTTTTTGTACGTTCAAAACGTAATCTTATGGCAAATTTTTGTGCAGTAGTCGAAATCGTACTCATATTGCAGTTATAGTAGCATATTGACAATAGTACAACAATACGTTATACTATAAATATGATTGTTATAACAATCATATTTATAGTATACTAAATGGAGGTTCTATGAAACGGTCAAATGGATTAGGGAGGACAAGAGGATTTACTTTGTCTGAACTACTTACGACACTTGGGATAATAGGAATCATTGCGGCATTAACAATGCCCACATTGATAAACAATATTCAAAAGAAAGCTTGGACAAATCAGTTAAAAAAGGAATACGCAAATATTACACAAAGTTTTAAATTAATGTTGGCTAATGATAATACAGAAAGTTTACAAGAAACGAGTGTATTTCAAGCTATTTCAGGAGAAAATAAATGCTTTTATAACAATCCTGCAGAAGATGAAAATTGTAATAGCTTTTTCAACGAAATGCGAAAAGTGTTAAAAATTGCTGACATACGAAACGATAATAATTATCAATATAGAGAACTTAAACAAGGTTCAGATTTAATAACTTACAACGATGCAATCATCACATTATTATCAGGTGTTAGTATTTTCAACTTTAAATTTTACAAAGAAACTATAGATAAAAAATTCGGCTGCGGTGACGGTAACATTTTTTGCGGGAATAATCTATATATAGGAGAGTTCTACCTTGATATAAATGGTTCAAAGGGTCCCAATACACTGGGCAAAGACATTTTTTATTTTATGTTGAGTGAAGCAGGAAATTTATATCCATATGCAAGTAAAGGTACATGTAGCTTTATTTGCGGAGGAAATTATTGCTACTGGAAGAATGTAAAGGATCTGTGCGGCACTCCTAACACAAAAGATGCAGTAAAAATTGCCAGCGGAATTGGTTGTACGGCGCGAATAATGGAAAACAACTGGGTTATGAATTATTAAACTACTTATTTAAATTTTCAATATCTGAAATTAAATCTCTAACATTATTATCATCTTTTATAGATTGAGCTTTTTGTGCGCATTCTAAAGCTTTTGTGATTTCTTGCTTATTATAATAAGTAATAGCCTTGTTATATAGAACAAGATATCTTTCATCTGTTGTATTTGCTCTTGCTTCTGCATCATTCAAAGCCTTTAGAGCTGAATCAAAATCGCCTAAATCACCATAAACAGAAGCTAAATTGATATAACCGGAAGCCATATGCGGATATAATTGTATATATTTTCTGTATTCGTCTAACTTTTTCTGTAATCTTAAATCATCATTGCCCAAAACTAAAGGTGCATAATAAAAAGTTTCACTATGCTGATTTTTGGTATTTGAAATTGTAGGTTCAATTCTATAAAGCAAAACTAAAGTTTTTAAATCCCTTGCAGATAACGCTTGATCTTCACTTTTGAAAAAATCCAGCATATAATCAGACTCTTTAATTGAATACATAACATCATTAGGATTTTCGCTATGCCCCATTATACCAAGAGTATGCCCAAGCTCATGTAAAGCCGTATTAAAAACCTCACGTGCCGAAAAATTTTCACCTCTGGGATTTGTCTTATAGAATGTTAAATTCATCTTTTTCAAAATTTTATCTTTACTGATTTCAGGTTCAGTGTAAGCAACTGCATATTTACAAACTCCATTTTCACAAGCATCTTTTTGAATATCTTTAAATGAAATATAAATATCAGCCTGAGAAGGTTCATTTATAATTGAGAATTTAACAAAGTTTGTATGATTTGTCCATTGTATCATTGCGTTTTTAATACTTGAGACATAATAATCAGGAACTAATGTTGGGTTATCAAAATAAACTTTCAGAGGGAAAGATTTTATATCCCATCTTAATATATCATTTCCCATAGAAGCATTATAGATATAATTATTCTCAATACCGTCCAATAAATTATATTTCATATACATTAATTGAACTTTTGCATATTTTGATGCTTCATCATTAATCTTAGAATTTGCCATATCATAAAGCTTTTTCTGAACAGAATATACCGGTTTTGCTTTAGATAATGTCAAAACGTAATAGAATCTGGCTAAAATCCCGCGCGGATCTGCAAACAACGAGCGTTCAAAATAAGGAATAGCTTGCTCATATTGCCCTTGAGTGTACAAAGCCTTTGCTTTGTTGTAATTATACATTGCAGAAAATGGCGACTTATAAAAAAGAGCAAAAACTAATACTATTAAAAATAAAAACAATAAAAATCTACGACGCATTTGCCCTCTCTGCCAAATCTTTTTCAAGCTGCTGCACCAGAGCTCTTGTATCACCTTTCAATTTAAAATATTCGGCAAATTTTGCAGTAGTTTTAATATTTATACTTCTACCGTTTTTATCCTTATGTTTTGAAACTAATCCCTTTTCTACAAGTTCAGCAACATGTTCATAAGCTGCAGATCTGAGTTTTACAAGTTCAGTTTGCCTTATTGGTTCTTTCAATGCGATAACGAGCAAAGTTCGCAAAACTGCCGGAGACAAGTCTATCGGACAAATTTTTTCAACAATATCGCTATAATCTTCCTTTACTTGAAGAATATATCCGTTTTCATCATCAATTTCCAAAGCTCCGTCTCGTGATGCATAATCCATAATAAGCTCTAACAAAGCTTCTTCAATTTGTTCAGGTTCAGAATCTAAATACAGGGCAATCTCATCTAACGTTAAAGCCTTTGCCGTAACAAACAACACCGCTTCAATTCTTGACTTAAGCTGTTGCATTAGCACCTCCGCCGCGAATAACGTATAAATCGGAATAAAATTCTTTTTGTTCCAATTCGTAATCAGTATCCCTGCTTAAGAACAACAAAGCCAAATATGCACTTATTTTATCCATTCCAAGAATTGTAAGTTCATTAAGTTCTATTTTATCTTGATGCGCAAAAATTTGTTCCAGATTATCCTTTAATTTCAAGACAGATTCTTCAATATATTCTTCATGTGCCATTGATACAATTTCATCAGGAGTAAGTCTTGAATAATTTCTTACATGACGTTTGGCACGCTCGTGCGCACTTTTCATTGATGCACGTTTTTCTAACTTTTCATAGAATTCCAACTGCTTAATCAAATCTTTCAAAGTAACAACACGATTACGATTTAAGCGGATACTTGTTCTTCTTTGCAATGCTTCATCAAAGCTGACAACATTACTTGTCGGAATAAATTCTGAATTTTCATCAGGATATTCTACAATAAATCCGTCATCATCATAGATAACTTCTTGTTCAGGCTCGTCCTGAAAATCTTCAATAGTTAAACCAGCCAAAACATTAGATTGCAAACGGCATAAAATTGATGCAAACAATAGCGTTCGGCTTGCGACACGCAAATTCAAAGACTTTAATTCAATCATTCTTTGAAGATATTTTTCTGTTACATCAAGTATATCAATATTCCAAGGGTCAATTTTACCTTGTTTTGCCATATCAACAAGAATTCCGATACCGTCATTGGCATCAAATTCACCGGGTTTGCCGTATATTGAGGATTCTAAATCTTGTATATTTATTTGATTATTGTTCATTGTCGTCTCTTAATTTTACTCCGGTAACTTTTGTTTTACCTTTTTCTTTCTGGGTAACACCTATTGTTCTGTTTGCAGCCTCAATCATAGGACGTCTGTGACTAACAACCAAAAATTGAGTATCAGATGATTGTTTTTTAACCATATCTGCAATTCGTTCAACATTCATTGTATCCAAACTTGCATCAACCTCATCTAATGCATAGAAAGGTGCAGGAAGATACTTTTGTATTGAAAATACAAGAGCTAATGCCGTTAATGCTTTTTCTCCGCCGGATAATGCTCCTAATTTATTATTTGTTGTCTTATCCCGAGGTTTAGCTTCAATTGTCATACCTGCAGAAAGAGGATCCTTCTCATTTTCTAAAATTAACTTGCCTTCACCTTCTGATAATTGATGATAAATATCTTTAAAGTTTTCATTTATAGCAGTAAAAGTCGTCATAAAAGCTTCTTTTTTCTGTTGTTCAAAACCTTGCATTTTGTCTAAAATTGATTGACGTTCAGTTGATAAAGTTTGAATTTGATTATCCAGTTCTTCTTTTCGTGCAGCTTTTTCATCATAAGAAACAATTGCACGCATATTTACATCACCAAATTCTTGCATTCTTTTATCAATTCTTTGAATTTTCGCATTCAATTCATCAATAGAAATTTGAACCGGCTCTAATTTTTCAATATCAACCCCGGATTCAGCTAAAAGCTCGGACGCCTCCTTTAATTGCGGTTCTAAATCTCTGCGTCTGGCTTTAAATGATTCGATTTGCTCATTTATCCTATCAATTTCTGATGATTTTATCGCACTATTTGTTTGCAAATCGACTAAACTCTTATGAATTTCTTCTTTTTGTTTCACAAGTTCTCCGATTTTTTCATCAATTACTGCAATTTTATCAGATAGGGTATTTAATTGTTCCTCCAACTGAATGATTTCAGAACGATAAGTTTCTTTATCTTTTTCCAAATTTTCATTATTCTTGGTCGTATTTTTTATATCATCTTCTTTGGATATAATTAATTGCTCATTAAATTTAATAGTATTATTGTATCCGCTGATTTCGTTATTTACTCCCATTAAATTATTATTCAAGTGCCTTATTTCATCTTCCAGACCTTGAGTTTTTTCTTTTAAATCTTTCAAATCTTTGTCATTCAACAAATTATCAAGTTCACTCAACTTGTCTTGGGCTTCCTGAATTTGGTCAGATAATTCAACACGCTGAGCCTCAATTTTATCAAGTTCATTATTAAGTTTATCAATTTTAGGCTCATTTTCTTCAACAAAAGACTTTTTTGTTTCCAACAGACCTTGGCTTGCTTCATATTGAGAAGTCATATTGGATAATTCAATTTTAGCTTTTGAATATTCAGTAGAAGATGATGAATAAGTGCCTCTGATTTTATCTAATTTTTCTTCCAAATCTCTTTTATATCTAACTGCATCATCATATTTTTTCTGAAGTTCATCTAATTTTTCTTTTGCCTTTTCAAGCTCTTTATCGGCACTTTGTCCAAAGCCAAACATTGATTTTTTGACATATCCGCCTGTTATTGCAGAAGATTTTTCGTATAATTTTCCATCGAGTGTAACCATACGGAATTTTCCGATTAATTGTTCTGCGGTATCGGTATCTTCAACAATTAAAGTATCCCCAACAGCATAGAAAAAGGCATCAAGATAAATATCATCAAAATCAACAAGATTTATTGCAAAATCAATAACCCCATTATTTTTTGGAAGTTGTAATTTTCCGGGAGCTTTTTTAACTTTATTTAGAGGAATAAAAGTAGCTCTACCTGCACGAGTAGAGTTTAAAAGCTCCATAGCGACATAAGCACTATGCGTATCATCTACAACAATGTGAGCTAATCGGCCTCCAAAAGCCACGTCCAAAGCTAAAGAATATTCTTCATCTACCGTACCCAAATCCATCAAAGGAGCATGAACACCTTCCAAATGAGCATTCATAACAGTCGTAATCGGGATACTTGAACCGGAAGCAGACATAACTTTGCGTTGAGCTTCCATTTCAGAAAATTTACGCAAAGCCGTCCTTAAATCATGGTCATAATCTTCAATTGAAGTCTTTGCATCATCAAGCTGCTGCATAGTTTTTGTCTGAATTTCTTTCAATTCGTCCATTTCTTTTTTTAAATCGGAAACTTGAAGTTCTTTTAATGATTTATCATCTCCAAAATTTTCTTTAGCATTTTCGGCGTTTTCAATAAAAGTTTTTGCATCAGCTACTTCTTTTTTTAGATTTTTAAGATCATTTTCTTTAGGTAAAGATATCTTTAAAAGTTCATTATCCTTATCTTTCAACATATCAAGATTACGAGAAACATCATTTCTTTCTTGAATATATTTATCAGCCGTTGAACTTAACCCTGAAATATCGGATAATTTTTTTGATAATTCTTCTTTCTTTTCTTTCAATTGGGTTTCAATAATACCAATTTTGTCATGTGCTAATTTTATATTCAGTTTTTCATCTTCAATTTTTTTCTTGTATGTTTCTATACCGTTTTTGGCGTTTTCTATTGATTGTAACCCTTTTTGAATTTGAGTTTCCGAATAATCAATAGCATTTTTCTTGGTTTGAATACGGGCAGACAAATCGCTTTGAGCATCTTTTAACTTATTTCTTTCATCTTCACCCTGTTCTTTTAATTTTGCATCAAGTTCTTTGTATTTTTCATTTATTAATTGAATTTTTTCTTCTAAATCTTTTTTATTAGCCTGTTCCTCTTTTAATTTTTTATTAGACTGAAGAATATTTTCATGCGCAAGTTCTAAATTTCGCTTCAAATCGAAAAATTTTACGGTGCCAATTTGCGATTCAAGTCCCGATTTTTCTTCTTGAAGTTTTTTATATTTCAGAGCAACTTCGCGTTCTGCTTTCAACTGTTCAAGAGTTTTTTCAACTTCAGACAGAATCAAAGAAGCCGCTTCAACTCTTTGCTCGACAGTTTTTAACTCCCCTGTTGCCTGATCAATTCTTCTGTCAAAATCAGCGACTCCGGCAATTTCATCAATTATTCCTCTGCGAGCTTTTGAAGAACACATTACTATACTGTTAACATCACCCTGCATCATTACGTTATAACTATTGGGAGTTATGTTATATTTTTCTAAAATACTTCTGATATTTGTCAGAGTATCAATTTTATCATTGAGATAATATGTACTTGCAAAACCTTGATTTGTTTTTTTTATTCTTCGTGCTACAGATAATTCCTTATCTCCGTCAACATCTCCGAATATAACCTTTACCATTGCTTCATTTTTATTATTAAAAGTTGTTATAAAATCAGACAAATTCTCAATACGCAAAGCACTGCCGGTTCTCAAACCAAGAGCAAACATAACACTATCAATAATGTTGCTTTTACCCGATCCGTTAGGTCCGGAAACAGTAGTAAAACCTTTTAATAAAGGAATTTCCGATTTATTGGCAAATGATTTAAAATTATCTATTTCAAGTTGTTTTATGTACATAACTCTACCTGTATACCTGATTATTGCAGGTTAATCAGAGTCATGTCAAACTATTTACATAATCTTTACCCCAAGGAATTTACTCCTGGTATTCTTTTGCAAATTGAGGATTGACTGCAAGCCATTTGAAAGCTTGTTGTTCAACTTCCGGAATATCAATTACAAAAGTTCCGCCGTAACGCCCGCGAGAAAAAACCAAATATCCTTCTTTTGCCAAATTATGAAAAGCTTTTCTAATTGTATTCGGGCTCAAATCTAAAATTTTTGAAAGTTCAAGAATTGAAGGTAATTTATCACCGACTTCATAATTCTGTGCAATCATTTTCTTTATATGAGTTTGAGTTTTTTCGTAATGATAAAATGCCGTATCTTTTGCCGGTGCAAAAATTGAAGTTTCAGGTTTAAATTGAGTTACGGCAGCACCGGGCATTTTAATTACGGTAGTACCGTATCTCCCGCGCCTTGACAACAGAATTTCCTTATCAATAAGAATTTTTAAAGCATCATGTACAGTTTTTACACTTGCTTTCAATGCTTTTGAAAGCTCATTATGCGAAGGAATTCTATCACCGATTTTTAAATTTTCCGTAATATAATTTTCCAAATCCTTCACAACCATTTGAACAAGAGTTTGAGAATCTTTAGAAGTTTTAGCAGGTGTATAATCAAAATCCAAAGTTTTTAGCACCCAGCCGCTTTCTTTAGCATTTTTAAATTTGTGTGAAATTATATTATTAGCGCAAAGAGTTTCTAATGCCAGTCTTGTTGTATTTGCCGAGAAACCGATAATTGTAGATATAGTTCTTGAAGACGGGAGACAAGAACCTATCTTAAAACCGTCCGATAAAATATAATTTTTAATTGATTCAACAGCCAAGTCCTTTTTTGAAGTTAATTTTCTTATTGTTGTTGATTTTTTGTTATAGTCCTTAACCAAAGTACCAATACACTGCTTTGATTCAACATACCCCAAGTCTTCTATATAACGCAGGGCATTTTGCATAGTTCCTATACTAACCCCCAAACGATATGCAAAATCCGCCTTTGAAGGCAATATATTATTAATCTGAATTTTGCCGGAACTTAAATCTTTAACAAGCCATGACACAATCCATTTTGCTATTGCAACAGATTTTGATTCATCAATATTTTTTAAATCCGGAAGTTCTACACTAACATCATTTATATTCAAATGAATAAGTTCAGCTTTTCTGGGAGAAATATAACCTTCTTTTGCATGCATAATCTTTTACCCGCTTTCTTGTTTTAATGATATACTATGTGTAAAAAAACATCAAGAAATTTTTTGCCGTTATTTGTAGTTATGTTAAGATAAATAGAAAGATGGTCAAGCAGAAAATTATAGCATTAATTGATTGTGATTCGTTTTTTGTATCTTGCGAACAAAAAAGAAATCCCAAATTAAAAGGGAAGCCGGTTTGTGTTATTTCAAACAAAGAGGGCTGCGTAATATCTCGTTCTAAAGAAGCAAAAAAAATGGGGGTCAGAATGGGTGAACCGCTTTTTATGGCCAGAAAAGAGCACCCCAAAGCAATATGCATAGTGGCGGATCATGAATATTATTCTCTTGTATCAAACCAAGTTATGGGTATACTAAAAGATTTCAGTCCGTATGTACAAATTTATTCGGTAGATGAAGCGTTTGTAGATTTTACGGGATTGAAAAAACTCTACAAAAAAAATTATTACAAATTAGCCGTCTATTTGAGAGAAAAAATACTTAATGAAGTTGATATTCCGGTATCAATAGGGGTAAGCTCAACAAAAACTCTTTCCAAACTTGCATCTGACAAAGCCAAAAACCTGCCAAACGGCGTATTTTTAATAGGGAAATGCAAAATCAAAAAAGTTTTAAAAGATACGAAAATTGAAGAAATTTGGGGAATCGGCAGGAGATTAACAACTTCTCTCAAACGAAACGGGATATTAAATGCATTAGAACTTACTCAAAAAGATGATAAATGGCTCGATAAAACTCTCGGTATTCATGGAATAGAAATGCGTCATGAACTTCTTGGAGAAGTAGTTTCTTCGGTAATAAATGAAGAAAGATTACCAAAATCTATCCAAAATACAAAAGCCTTCGGGATTTTTACATCAGATTTTAATTACATTAAAAATGAACTCAATCGCCATATTCATACATCTTGCAGAAAATTACGATCATATAATACCAAATGCGGGCAAATCGGCGTAATGCTCCGAACTAAAGACTTCAGAGTTTTTTATACAAAAAAAGATCTCTTAAACCCAACCGACTTTGAACTTGAAATTTCAAATACGGCACTTGAATTACTCGAAGAAATTTATGACTCATCAGTTTTGTACCGAAGTACAGGAGTAACACTTGAAAAAATAGGAGAAGAAGGAACCGAACAACTCTCATTATACGTCGATAATGAGGACAAGGAGAAAAAAGAAAAATTAGTTAAATGCTTTGATAAACTCGAAGCAAAATTCGGGAAAAATATTATTCAAACCGGTTTTACAAGGGATAAATAATGATAAATTTAAGCATCTATAAAAGTAAATTTATCTCCCAATTCTTTTTCCAAAATTTTTACGAATTCCGAAAATTTTAGCCCTAATGCTTCTGAAATTTTCCAAGCCATAGCAAGCGAACACCCAACTTCACCCCGTTCTATTTTACTCAAATTGGCTCTATTTATATCATATTCCAGTGCAAATTTATTTAACGAAAGAAAACCGCGCTCTATACGCAATTTTCTTACAACTCCGCCCATTTTAACTCTGAACATATTAAAATTGCTATTTTCTTCTTGCATTTTTTAATAATAAATGTTAGTATTTAGAAAAGTGCTTCTTAAAACATCCTTCGTATTTAACTAAAAAGAAAAAGGCAATCGAGGCATTTGGTGCGGGGCATTGATTATGGCAGACGGCTGGGAAATTAAAAGCGATTATCCTTGGTAAAAATATGTAAAAATTTTTTAACATTTGAGAAATATAAGACAATTTTTTATCTTTAGAACTATTATAAAATCAGATGTGTAGAAAATTTTAGAAAGGTATAATATGTTTTTTGTTTATAGTGTTCCGAATATGAATCCTGCTTTAGGTCCAATCAAAGGAAATCAACAAGCAGTAAGTGTTTACGACAGAGATTTAGGCAACAGAAGAACTGTATTGACAACTCCCGAAGAAGCTGATGAATTTGTTAAAGAAAGACAAGAAAAAATCAAAAATGCTCAAAGACGCGGTCTGGTTGACGGTTTACTAATTACGGCAGGCGGAGCAGGAATTGGCGGAGCAATAAATGCTTATTTAGAAAAATCAAATGCCGATAAACTTAACAAAATTGTAGATCAATTAAATCCGGAATATGCTCAAGCATATGCAGAAAAAGCAGCACAAATGAAGGCTATAAATAGCAAACTTGATCCTAAAATGAGTGTCAAAATGGAAGTTTTAGACAGAGATGCATTCAAAAATTTGAGATTTGAACTTGGTAAATTATTCTCAGAAGATGAAAATATATTTAAGAAAGTCGACCCAAAAGTTTTGATGAAAAAAGGTGCTAAATACGGTGCAATAATGGGTGCAGCTTTAGCCGCAATCATAGGGATTTTTACACCTGCATTCAGAGCAGAAAATGCTGACAGAAAAATAACAAAAGATTTTATTGAAAACAATAAATTTGAAAATATAAACTCTGATGAAGCTTAAATCTAAACAGACTGAACAAGTTCATTAATATCAATTTCCAAAACCCTGGCAATATCAATAACTTTGAGAATTGTAGGGTTTTGTCTTGCTGTTTCAATCATACTGATAGTTGTTCTCGAAGTGTTAACAAGCTCTGCAAGCTCCTCTTGAGAAATTTCTTTACGCATTCTCGCAATTTTTATATTAAACCCTAATTTTTTAAGCCTTTTGTTAATCATATTAACTATTTTATTAGCTTGAGAGATTTTATGCTATACGATATATTGAATTAATTATAGATATATCTTATAATTGATATATATACATGACAAATTATAAAGGAGATAAGTGTATGATTGATTTATTTAACAGGGGTAGATATAAAAGGGCAAATAAAAAAATTGGGTTTACACTGGCAGAAGTACTGATAACTATTGGTATAATAGGAGTTGTCAGTGCATTAACCATTCCGACCCTAATAAGTAATTATCAAAAAAAACAAACCGCTACGCTATTAAAAAAGACCTATGCGGATTTGAAAAATATAATCCGGCTTTCTACTGTTGATAATGAAGAACCATCAGGTTGGAAATATCCGGTTGGTAGTAATTGGGTAGATTGTCAAAATTTTATAAAAACATATTATTTACCTTATGCAAAAGGAGCAAATCTTTTAGATACAGGTTTTCAAAATATTAAAACTCTAAATGGTTCTTTTATCCAACATATGCCTGCGTGTGGTTTTGAAACGCAAGATGGTCGTATAATTTCATTATTTCCAAATACAAATTCCGGTTATATTTGGTTATATGCTGATATAAATGGAAAACAGGGACCGAATAGAGTTGGGCGAGATATATTTGTTTTTGATGCATACAATTATGCATCAACAGACTATGACATAAGAATATGGCTTAATATTAAAAGTAATCCTACGAGTAATTTTTATGCTTCAAGTGGTTATGGGTGCTCAAAAGAAAATGATAGTATTTATGCCGGTTTTGCCTGTGGAGCAATAATTCAAAGAAATAACTGGGAAATTCCGAATGATTATCCATGGTAAAAATCATTATTTTCCTCTGCCATTAATCGGTTTTCCAAAGAATATTTTTACTCCGCCAAACCTTTGCATAAGAGTATTTTTTAATCCGATAACAATTTCATTAACATTACATACAACAAGTTGAACAGCATCAATTAAAATACTCAATTTCGGCACAAGTACAGTAAATTCCGAACTCGTTTTATTGAAATTGCCTGACATAGTAATGAATTCTTTTGACGAATTTGAAAGATTTTGAGTCGTCAATTCTAAATTTGAAAGAGTGCTATTTATCATACCTTTATCAACTTCATTATTAATTTTATCTGACAAATCTCTTAAATTAAGGGTAGTTGCCTCCAAATTTTCCATACTAAATTTTAATGAAGTAGAAGAATTCAAAATATTTTCCCTGTTTTCATCTAATATATCAAAAATTAAATCAAACAATTCCGTCAATGAATCTGTTGCCTTAGTTGCTGAATTTAATAAATATCCGCCTTTTTCCGATAAATCATCTAAATGAGCCTGATTTACGTCTGAAATCCCATCAAAACTGAACGATGAAACACCTTTGATTACATCACCTGTCCTGATATATCTTATCATAGGTGCAGAAGGGTAAATTATATCAACGTATTTTGTTTCATCATCATAATTTTTAACTTCCACTTTTATATTTTTAGGAAGTTGAAGTCCTCTTTGATTGAGGGTTATATACAAATAACTTGTCTTAAAATCTTTTGAAATTTTTAATTTATTTGTTGAACCCAGCCTGTAACCTTTATAATAAACCCCCATTTTGGAAGGCATTGGGCCTGTTTTTGTAAATTCTGCCTTAATATATGTATGATTAAAATAATCAAAAATTATTAAAAATAAAAATAATACTAAAAGAATTAAAATAACAATTTTACCTGTACGAAAATTCATAAAATTATTATTTAAAAACAGATTATAATTTAAATCAGATAACCGAATTAACCCCAAATATCTCTAAATTTCTTATGAATTTTCACGTTGTGCACCCTTACATAATCAATATTTTCAGAAATTAAAACACTGTTTAATGCAAGTGAATAGATATCTTTTTCTTCATTTGAGGCATTTTGCATATCCAAAAGACTTTTTCTTGAGAGCCCAATCAATACAGGAGTACCTATAGTTTTTAATTCCTTCCAACGTCTTAGAATTTCAAAATTATTCTCTTTTGTTTTACCAAATCCAATTCCGGGATCAATTATAATATTTTCCCTTTGAATACCTTTTTCAATAGCAAAATTTACTTTTTTATACAAATTTTTATAAATTTCGTCCATTAAGTTCTCATAATGCGGAGAATTTTGCATATTTTCAGGAGTTCCAAGCGAATGTTGAATTACAATTTTAATTTTCGGATTTTGAGCAATAACATCAACCATTTTTTCATCATAATCAAAGCCCGAAACGTCATTTATGATTGCAACAACTCCGGTTTCGATACACTTTTGAGCAACATAAGCACTTCTTGTATCTATACTTACGGGAATTTTTATATCGTTTTCTTTTATATAACATAGAACAGGCAGAAGTTTATCCAATTGCTTTTGAGATTGAACTGCAGAAGAATACGGTTTGGCAGATTCAGCACCAATATCAATAATATCCGCCCCGTCAGTTATTAATTTATTTAATTGTTTTATTGAATCTTCAAAATCATAAAATTCGCCGCCGTCAGAAAACGAATTTTGTGTAATATTTAAAATTCCCATTATTTTTGTTTTTTGAAAATCATTACATGATAGTTTATTTTTCAAAAGTTTTCCAAG
Organism: bacterium; assembly: GCA_017467605.1. Lineage (GTDB taxonomy): Bacteria > Cyanobacteriota > Vampirovibrionia > Gastranaerophilales > Gastranaerophilaceae > Zag111. The sequence continues at coordinate 25,958 of JAFUSQ010000030.1, forward strand.
CTCTTTCAACCCAAAAGGCTGCATTTCAAGTTTTTGGGAAATTTTTATTAACTGTGATATACTTCCTCCCAAAATACAGTCGGATTTTTCAACTTGCCCTGTTATAACTTGTTTATTTGTTGCACAATCCGCCCCGACTGATAGCGCAGCCTGCTTTAGAATATTTGCCTGAGCAACAGATAAATTATACAATTTAATATTTTTATATCTGAATTTATCAACAGCTTTAGCAGAATAAGAATCGTCAAAGCCAATTATATCTAATTCTTTTTTTAAATCATCAGAATAAATTTCTTTCAGTAAAAAATCGTGCATAAACAAATACTAGCACGATTGTTTTTATTTCTCAATTAATATATTAAACTAACTAAGCAGCAGCTCTAAAATCATTATACTGAGAATGTAAATCTTTTACTGCCGCAGTACCGGTCTTAATCATTTTATTTATTCCGGTTATAAGCACAAAAAACGCTAACACACCACCTGCGAGGAATGACAATTTCTTAGTTATAGGACTATTGATTAAAGGACCTATAAATTTAGTATTTTTCAATGAATCAAACTTTTTCATTATACTTTCGGCATACATTTTAACATTACGATTAAATGCTCCCCACAGACCTTCAGCTTCCCTAACAGTATTATTCGCATTTCTGGTAGTAGTAGAAACTGTTTCCATCATATGCTGCAAAGCCTTTTCACCTGCTTCAGCTTTAATCCCTTTTTTACCTGCCATGCGGGTAGCAGTTGTAGATAAACCTGCAGCACCTCCTGCTGCCACAGCAGCTTCTTCTTTTTTCTGTTGACGCTGTTCAGGCGATAACTTAGTTCTTGAATGAGCAGGAATATTTGGATTTAATTTTACAGGCATTTTCTTACTCCTCAAACTCATCTATTACTTGTTGTTCGTCGTCAGTCAAATCAGTATCCGTGTTATCGTCATCATCTACCAATTCCGTATTACTTCCTTTGCCGTCAGGTTTAAGATTATTAGCTTCCGTATATATAGCAGTTCCGCCGGCACCAACACCCAAAGTAGTAGCTGCCGCTTTTGTACCTTTTTCGTACAACTCATCAGCAGACTTACCTACAAAAGGCTTCTTAATCCACTCATAACCTTTTTTAAGCATAGCACCTGCAAACTTAAAGGCTTTACCAATATATTCAAAAGTTTTTACAACATATTTTCCGACAGGATTGCCATTTAAAGCTTCTACTGTTTTATTAAATTTTTCAACAACATTTGTCGCAAATTTTGAAGCCTTAAAGGTTTCATAACTTTTTACAACAGATTCTTTAAGTTTTGAACCTGAAGATTTTATACCCTTCCACATAGGTTTTAAAATATCTTTTGCTTTTTTGGTAAATGAACTGTTTGTACCCTCTAAAACAGAAGTTTTCATTACTTTAGAGCCTTTACGAACCCCCCATGCAAGAGCCCAGCCCTCAAGTAATGCTTCCGATATAATTTTAAAACCTCTTATTACAGCTTTAAAACCCTTTGGAGCAGTAGAATTTTCATTCAACAGATTATCGTATTCTTGTTTTTGTTTTTTATAAAAGTCTATTTTTTGCTTATAAAATTCATCATTCTTATTAGCTTCGGCATCAGATGCTTCTCCGGATCCAAATGCTAATCTTGAATTTGTATAATTCGTAATCTTCGGTTGAATTGTTAACATGTATATCTACTCCACTAACTTTACAAATTTTCAATCGTATAATACGCCTGAAAATTTTTTTTTGCTAATTACAAAGAAAACCATTAACAAAATGTTACATACTAACCACTATATTATTCCACATTAAGAGCAATTTGTAAAGGGTTATAATTAAAACTCTGGAAAGAATTTCTTCGGATAAATTCTCTATCAATTTTATTTAAACAATCTAATTTAGCACCTAACCAGCGCGGAGCTATTAAATTCTTCTTCAATCCGTTACCTGCAAGCCTGTGAATAGTCGTTTCAGGCGGTAAAATTTCCAAAAAATCACAAACTAAATTAACGTAATCATTTTCACTCATGAAATCTATCTGCCCGTTTTCATAAAGATTAGCAAGCTTTGTATCTTTTAATGCACAAAGCATATGAATTTTAACCCCGTCAACCCCCAATTGTGCAAGTTTTTGAGCCGTTTGCAGAATTTCATCTTTAGTTTCCCAAAGTCCAAAAATAACATGCACACATACATTTATACCTTTTTCTTTTGTCTTTTCATAAGCTCTCAAAAAACAATCAAAATCATGTCCACGATTTATTTTTAAAAGAGTTTTGTCATGTATTGATTGCAGACCGTATTCAAGCCAAGTGTAGTAATCTTTTCCGATATCAGATATCAAATGCAGTTTTTCATCATCAACACAATCCGGTCTTGTTCCTATTGACAAGCCTACAACATCAGGGTGATTTAAAGCGGATTTATATATTTTTTCAAGTTCACCAACAGGCTTATAAGTATTAGAATAAGCTTGAAAATATGACATGAATTTCTCAGCCTTAAACCTATCATGCAAAGTTTTTGCACCAATTTTAACCTGTTCTTCAATCGATAACAAATTTGAATGAGCCTGAGAAAAGCTTCCTCCATCATCACAAAAAATACAACCACCCGTAGATATTGAACCGTCTCTATTTGGGCATGAAAACCCTGCATCAAGAGTTATTTTATAAACCTTTGCCCCAAATTTATTCTTCAAATACGCACTAAACTGATTGTATCTTTTGTCAGTATTATTGAAAAGCATTATTATTTTTCTTCTTCGTCATTGTCATAAATCGGATAAACATAATGTTCTCCGCAATTAGGACAAACAACTTCTTGTTGCTTACCGTTTTCTAATTTTGCGACTTCAAATAAACATTTACAACCTGATTGAACACATCTAACAGCCCAAGTAGGTCTAATTAATCTTGCCATAATATAATCCCTCTTTCAAATTTATATACTACATAATTCTAACACTGATTAAAACTTGGTGCAAGTTATTTATAAACTTCATCGTCCCAATATTCAAGTTCAAGTTTGCCTACATTAATAGTATCACCGTTTTGAATACCCAGACGCTTTAACTCGTCCATAATACCCATACTTATCATAATATTTTGAAATCTTATAATTTGTTCCGAGCTTCTTGAATCAGTAACTTGAGAAATTCTAATAATTCGACCGCCATCAACAAGATAAGTATCTTTGTTCAATTTTTGAACTGACCAATACCCGTCATCATTATTTGTAGCATCTAAATCTTCTTCAACATTAACCTCAGAAACGGGTTTTTCAATAGTATTAACTTTATCTTCAAGTTCAAATTTCAAGTTACTCAAATTTTTACCTGTAATTGCGGAAATACAGAAGGGTTTAACTTTTAATTTTTTAAATTGTTTCAACAATTTTTCTAATGCTGCCGGTTCCATTGCATCAATCTTGTTTATGGCAACAACCTGATATAGATTAGACAACTTTTCAGAATACTTTTCCAATTCGGAATTTATAATTTTGAAATTTTCAACAGGTTTTTCAGCAGTACCATCAACTATGTGAAGTAAGAAACGACATCTTTCTACATGTTTCAAGAAATCATGTCCCAAACCAATCCCATCAGATGCTCCTTCAATAAGTCCCGGAATATCAGCCACAACATATCCGTCACCATTTGATTTTCTTACAACACCCAAATTAGGCACAAGAGTTGTAAAAGGATAATCGGCAATTTTAGGTTTAGCAGCAGAAACTCGACTTATAAAAGTAGACTTTCCTGCATTAGGAAAACCTAATAAACCAACATCAGCAATAAGCTTCAATTCTAACTGCAATTCACGTTCAATTCCGGGTTCACCGGGTTCACAGTATTGTGGAGCCCTGTTTTGAGAAGTACAAAAATGGATATTTCCACGACCTCCGCGACCACCTTTTGCCACAAGAACAGTCTGTCCATGTTCGGTTAAATCAGCAATAATATTACCTGTTTTTAAATCTTTCACAAGAGTTCCAGCCGGAACTTTTATATATAAATCTTTTGCACTTTTCCCATGCATACTTTTTTTAGAACCGTTTTCACCATTATCAGCCTTAAAAATTGAGCGATAAGTGAAATCAAGCAAAGTAGAAAGACCTTCATCTGTAACCAAATAAATACTTCCGCCATTCCCGCCATCACCACCTGCAGGTCCGCCTTTATCAACAAATTTTTCGCGACGCCAAGCAATAACACCATTTCCACCTTTTCCGGAGCTTATCTTAATTTTAACTTTATCTATAAATTGCATACACATACCCCACAAATTAAGTATATTACTATGAAAACATAAAAATGGATATTTACAAAGCCAGCTCTTTATATGACTTTAAAATTTTATAATAAAAAATCAATTCATCATCATTAGACTTTTCTAAAATAGATGATATAGATTTCAATAAATCATCTCTCGTTTTTATATGTTCTACATCAAACAAATCTCTAATTTCAACATTTAAATATGATGCAATTTTGCGCAATTTATCTTCTCTTGGCAAATAAGCACCGTTTTCAATTTTACTTAGATTTGTCGGCTCAATTTCCAAAAATTCCGCAAGTTCAAATTGTTTAATATTTCTTGCCTCTCTAAGCTCTTTTATTCGCCTTCCGACTTGTTTGCTTAACGAAATCATAGCAATAGTATAGCCTATATGAATAGACATAAAAAGATTAAATATATTCAATTTTATGTAATATATGATTGATTAATTATCACATATATGTTAAAATAATACAAGATATTAAAAATTATAGTAATAAAATTACAAGAAAGGGGATTATGAAAATAAAATCAAATACAGGATTTACGCTTGCGGAAATTTTAATTACAATCGGCATAATCGGAGTAGTCGCAGCACTAACCATACCATCATTGATTAATAATATAAGAGCAAATCAATACAGACAAACACTAAAAAAAACAATATCTACCTTAAGCCAATCTGCAAGACTTTCTCAAGCTCAATACGGATTTGACTTTAGCGGAATAAATAGTACCTGTAAAACCGATAACGATACTCCTGAAAATACTCAAAGTATTTGCGCAATTTTAAACGGAACGTTAAATTCTTTCACATTTTACAGATTTGCTAACTTGCTTAAGGATAAAAATGGTAATGCTTATAATATAACAACTTCATATAGTAATGCACATGCTCATTTAACAACTGATACAATGAAAGCTTATCAATTACAAAACGGCAGTATCATAATGATTTCCCAAATGTTAGGAACAAAAAACTGTTCATTAATAGGAACGCTAAAAGATACATATCTAACTGAAGATATGCAATATTGCTACGGATTCATTGATGTAAACGGAACTAACCCTCCAAACAAAGAAATCAAATGCACAACAGGCTCAAATTCACTTACCGGCAATAATTGCATAGTAAAAAGTAAAGATATTACAGATATTTATCCGATAAGAATACATGATGCAATAGTAGAACCCGCAACCGCATCAGGCAGATTTGTCCTAAAATCTGCAAAATAAGTATTGACAATGTCAATACATTATATTATAATACAATTATGGAGCACAAATATCAAATTTTCAAAATTAAGGAAAAAAAATTCATTGTAAAAATGGATTTAAACCCGTTAACAAATGAATTTGAGTATCATATGTATTTAAGACATTTAATAACTCCTCAACAAGCAATAGCTGCATATTTTTCTAAAACATATGAAACTTTCAACCCGGAACGAAACAGATATGAGTTGTATAGCAAAAGTCTTAATATAACTGTCTACTACACATATTTAAAAGAAAAAGATATTCTGTTAATAACAGCATTTTACCAAGGAGGCCAATATGAATAAAAAAAAGCTTGAAAACATTCCAACAGTCGGACTCGCAGAAGTTAGCGATTATACCCCAACACAAAAAGAAGTAAATTTAATTCAAAATTTTGAAAATCAAGCCGAACAAGATATTGAAGATATAAAACAAAATATAAATGTTAATTTCAGATGGTCAGAATTTGAAATAAAACGTGCTAAAAAAATTGCTAAAAAAATGGGAATGCCTTACCAAACATATCTAAAAGCTACATTAAAACAAGCTATGGATAGAGATGAAAAGAAATATATGTAAAGGAGCTTATCATGTCTGCAAAATCAGAAAAAGCAAAAGAATTATTTAAATCAGGTTATAATTGTTCACAATCAGTTCTTGGGGTTTTTTGCGAAGAACTGGGTATGGATTTTGAAACCGCAATGAAAATATCTTCATCATTTGGCGGAGGAATGGGCAGAATGAGAGAAGTTTGCGGAACAGTAAGCGGAATGTTTATGGCTGCCGGTTTACTATACGGACCGAGTGATAACTCAGATCCTAAAGCAAAAGCTAAACTTTATGAAAAAATTCAAGCTCTCGCAGGTAAATTCAAAGAACAAAACGGAAGTATTATATGCAGAGAACTTTTAAAAGGAATCGAAACATCTAACGCTCCAACTCCGTCAGAAAGAACTGAAATTTACTACAAAAAAAGACCATGCGTTGAATTAGTCGGTGATGCTGTGGAAATTCTTGAACAATTTGTTAAAGAAAATATAAAAGTACCTAACTAAAAGAAATGAATTGTATTAATATTCCTGCAACGGCGGAATTACAGCGTAATAGAATTCATTTTCAACACATTTATGCTTTTTGTTACAAATTTCATACTTATACTTTTCCGGAGTGATTTTGTAATCTTCAGGCAAAAGATAAATCAAATCTTTAACTCTGTCAATTAATTCTTCAGAATCCTTTGCTACAACCAAGGCACCGGATTTTAGGACGTCTTCATGGTCAATCCATGGATTTTTATGTCCAAAAGTTTCCAAAATTACCGTTTGGTGTTCCTTATGATAAAATTTGAATTGGAACACTAATTCCATATTTCCGCCAACATATTTTAAATCAGAAAAGTTTGATTTATTACGCCAAATTGATGTAAAATCACGCATTACATCTTCTGTTGGAAAAGCAATAAAAGGTTTTGTCTCATAAATAGCAAAAGTCCATACTGCAATCGCTGAAACAATCATTGAGGCAAAAGCCCATTTTACAAAATAATTAAAGGTATCTTTTTCAAATTTAATCGGGAAAAAGTAAAACAGCATAATCCCTGCAAAACCAACCATAATAGAGCCCCAAATACCGGGTACTCTGTTTCCGGTAAACATTGCCATAAGCCCTTGCGTTAAAATTGGCACAATCCCAACAATTAAAAGAAATAACTTGTCAGATTTTTTACCATCTTTATTAATTGAGATATTTTTAGCCTTCAATGCAGTAATCAAATAAATACCAATACAAGCTCCAACTGCTAAAATTTGATCAGCAATGAATTTAACCGGATAAAATAAATGACTTAATTTAACCAAAATAGCCGGCAAATTATGAGTTTCAGATCCTGTTCTTTCAATCATATAAGCAAAAGAAAAGAAATCATTATTAAATAGCCAAATAACATGAGGCAATATAACAATCAAACCTGTTAAAATTGCCAAATACATACCTCTCTGTCTAAATTGTTTTCGCTCAGCAGCAAGTAAATAAACAAACATAGCAAAAAATAAAAATACAATTTGATATTTACCCAAAAACGCTAAGCCGGAACTTATACCAAATAAAATCCAATCTTTTATACTATTATTTTTAAGTGATTTATAAAAATAATAAGTAACAATGGGCCATAGAGCCATTAAAAGGACATTACAATTATAACTGTTCACATAAATATAGTACGTATAATAAAAGCAAGCCTCTAAAATCATTGCGGAGCATAAGGCTTTTTCTTCACTAACAAAAAATTTCGCCAGCTTGTAAATAAAAACAAAACCAACTAAAATGCACAACTGGCCAAATAAATAAACCGCATAATCAGAACCGCCTGTCAAATGATAAAATCCTGACATTAACCAACCGGATAAGGGCGGGTGCTTATTTGTACCAAAACTGATTAATTCACCCCAAGTGATAGCTTCCATTGAATCAATTGAAATAATGTTCCGCATCAATTGAATACACGCCCATAAAAAAGCATTTATAATCAAAAATAAATAAAATATTTGTTTTTTAGTTAATTCCAATTATTTAACCTCATTAAAGCGTATTTACTGATTTTTTTTGTATTTAAAATAATCTACACATGGTTTTTCTACAAAATGATATGTAAATATTCCAAATATAATAACGCATAAAAGCGTAAATTCAACATTTATTATCTGATGGGATAATACAAAATCAGGAAATCGCTTCCACACAAAGGCATTTATAATATTAAATACAAAAAATTGCATCATATAAATTGAATATGTATATTTTGCACAAAATACACTCACATCACCAATTTTAGTATCATTTAATAATCTTGATATATAACCTTTGTTTAAAAGAAATAAAACAATAATAACGACAAAAGTAACAATATATATCATATCATTACCATATTTTAATCTGCGAAGCATCAAATTATTTATGATAAAGAATAAACACATAAATTCTAAAACAGTCAATGCTATCTTTTGCAATACAGTTACAGACCATGCTCGTATTTTTTCTTCATTATTTCGGTACCAGTCACCTATAAAATAACCTATACCAATACCGCCCAAAGCCCTTAGTATTCCTACATTAAATATATAATAGAAATTCTGGTCAGCACTATTTATCTTACCACCCTTTGCATGAATTAAAAACGCATAAGAAAAATAAACAACAATTGAAATAAACAAGTCTACATTTTTCTTATTAAAATATTTTCGCAAATAGTAAAATAGTAGCAATACCCAAAACATCGAAGATACATACCAAAATACTCCAGCATTACTAACTCCTTTTACCATAATCCAACCAGTACCGTTTAAACCGACAAGAGCCAATATTTTGTCGTACATATTAAATTTATATATACCAAACAAACTAGCAACAGTTGTTAAAAGCAGTAAAAATATTAACACAGGCCACAAACGTATTATCTTCTTCTTAACAAAGTCCCAAATCCCATATTTTGTATTTAGCTTCCATGCAAAAAATAATCCCGATAACATAAAAAACAAATCAACTGCCTTCTGTCCATTTGAAGTGGCATTATACATGTGTTGGTAAAAATGAATATCAGGGAAATAATTGCATAAAGTTTTATGAAAAAGATGTAGAAATAGAATTGCTACACAACCTATTACCCTTAATAATTCAATATTTTTAATTTTTTGCATGAAATATCCCTTCTTTTTCCATGCACATTGTACCGCAAATATATGCTTTAAAAAAGTCTATATCTTCTCTGGTCGTAATTTTTATATTTGTATGGCTCCCTTTTGAAAAATATATTTCTCTATTCATTAAATACATTAGAGTTGTAGTGTGAGGTTCAACTTTATCAATCAAATCCTTTTCAATAGCCTCATCAAAAAGTTCTTTTATATATTTATAACTAAAACATTGAGGAGCACCCATTTCAATAATACTGTCTCTATCAATCCATTTTGTTGATTTGTCGCCTTCATTAGATCCGTAAAGCAAATAACAAGGCTGTGATGATATAGCATTACCTTTTTCTTTTGCTACCCTTATCCCATCAGAAATAATATCACCCGTTACAAAAGGAGAAGCCGCCCAGTGTACAAGCACTATATCATTATTGCTAATTTTATCTTCAAGATTATAAATTCCGTTTATCACGGAATGCTGGAAATCTTTACCGCCTTTTGTAATCCAATTAACTTTAGAAAGATTATATTTTTGAACAAGTTCTTTCATATAATCAATTTGAGGTTCAACACAAACAATTTCCACCGCATCAATTTCAGGGTGATTTTCAAAAGCTTCAATTGTATAAACTATAATGGGCTTTCCAAAAACTTCAACAAACTGTTTCGGGATATCTGCTCCAACTCTTGAACCTATACCACCTGCAAGGATAACTGCTACATTCACGATACAAGAACTCCTTCATAAGCTTTTATTGTTTCTTCGGAATATTTTAAACAACTTCTATAACAAGTAACGAAGAAGAATCCGTCATCTTCACCGACACTTCCCTTGTATAAGCCCCAACAGAAATAATAAAATGCTGCCATAGAAATCCATGCTCTGAAATATCTCATTTCTTCAAATGAGGGCTTATGTTCGAGATATTCTTCTATATATTCATCAATCATATCTTCTTCAAAATGATATCTACCATAAAAACATGCCAAATCAAATGCAGGATCGTTAAGCCCTGAATATTCCCAGTCTATAAGATAAAAATCATCATCTTTGGTAATTAAGAAATTCGGTTCGTAAACGTCGCAATGACACCAGGTTTTCTTTCTGTTTTTTGCGAAATCATCATTTTGAATACATTCATAAACCTTTGTTACCCTTGCTAAAAGTTCTGCAAATTCTGTTTTTAAATCTCCTTTAGTCTTAGATGCAACCTCAATAAGCTTTAAGCCTTCTTGAACAGGATTGAAATCTCTAATTAAAAGTCTTGCTCCTGATACATCAGTATTATGCACTTTTCTCAAATATTTTAACGCAAGTGAACGCTGATGCTTATTATTTTTAAAATCACATGGCACAAGGTTTTCAACCAAATGAGAAATTTTAAATCCATCATCACCCATTTTTATAAACGAATTATCAACTCCGATTTCTTTTGCTAAATATTGAGAAAACATTTCAGTTTTTCTTTGTACAAGATACCCTGAAGTCGCGCCGGGGTGACGATAAACATATTTATAACCTTTTACTTCAAACTTAAAAGAAACATTTGTAAGACCGGCACTGATAGTTTCAATTTTTCTTATTTCTTCCGGTTCGCAATCAAGAGTATCACAAATGTTATGAATGATTTTAGAATCCATGTTCAGTAAAAATTCCGCGTCAAACCTCATCAAATCTTCAACACAGTCAAATTCAAATCCTAAATATCTGTTATATTCTCTGGCATATAGAGGCAAATCTGACATATGTTTTGCCCAGAACTCTTCCCAGAACATATTTCCAACCCCAAAATCATTTATTTCATTATCCAAGAATTCCACAAACTTGCGAGAAGTATCTACGTTAAAATAAGCATGCCCAACCATAGCAAGTCCGCCCAACCCGCCTGCTGAAAAATCGGTAATAATATTATTTTCGTCACATTTAACAGCAAACTCGTTAAATTTATGAGGAATATTCATACACGCTCTATATGAAATATTATTGTCATTATTATCGACAAAAGGATTATGTACAAAATATTGATCGGCACACACAATAAAAGTATTACCCAAATATTCTCTTGCATCATACAATGACATAATATTGCCTTTAGTTGCAAAAGTATTATTCGGAATTAATTTAACCCCACTGAATTTTTCTTCAAGATAGAAGAATTTTTCTTTCATATAACCGACAACGATATAAATATCATTAATCCCGGCAGCATTTAATTGTCTTATCTGCCTTTCAACAAGTATTTCACCCCTAACACAAAACAAACCTTTCGGTTTTTCATATATAAACGGTGCAAAACTTGATGATCTACCTGCTGCAAGTATTATCGCATTTTTCTTCATTTTATACTCCTTTGATATTGTAAATTTATAAATTCTTCATAACATCATAAATTCTCTCGCAAGAATTAAAATCTCTATACTTATGAATTAATGGCAGCAATCTTTCGCGTTCAGCTCTTTGACTATCATTATATAAACCATCAATAACTTCTTTTTCCAAATTCTTATAAGTAACAACTTTTGGACCTAGCATAAGCATTTCAAAATTATCTTCTAAAGTCATACCTTTATGTTTGCCATAATCCTCGGCAAGACTGTTTATCCAAACAACAGGTCTGTTAAGATACAAATAATCCAACGGAGCAGAAGAATAATCAGAAATCATTAAATCAATAAACTTATAAATAGTATAGAAGCGTACATCCTTTTCAACCAAATCGTCATTGTAAATAATTTTAAAATTATCAGAAGAAGGTATTACTTCCGGGTGTTTTCTATAGAAAAACTCGTCCATAGGGTGTGGCTTCATGATAAAAAGAATATTATTATCTTCTATTGTCCGAATAAAACTTTCTTCATTAAAATCATCTAAATAAAAAATATTATTAAACTCTTTTGAAATTTGAGTATTCTTTTGAGTTTTTGCAGACATTTTCCAGGTCGGAGCATAGAAAACCACTTTGGAATACTTATCAATATTAAACCATTCTTTGATTTTTTTATCATCAGAAGTATCTGCAATCAAATCAGTTATCGCCTCTCCAGTAATAAAAACACGATTATAATCAGTTTTAAATGCACAAGCCATACTTATCTTAAAAATATCAGATGTAACAAAAAAATATGCATACTTCGACATTAAGTTATAATAACTTGTCTTTGCCTTACCATGGTGCCCGCATTGTATTAATCCAACTCTTTTGATTGGCATTCCATGCCACAAAAAGACATATTTATGCCTGTTAGATTTAAAAAATTTTAATGTACCGTTGCAATTTGTAGCAACAACATATTTTGAGGTAATACAATCCCAAGCCCCTCTTAAATTGTATAAGTATCTTAATTCTTTATAACGAGTTCCTAAATTCTCTCTATTTAAAAGAATGACAATCTCATAATCATCAGGATAATTCTTCTTTAAATATTCATAATATATAGCACTCTTAGCCATTTGATTATAATCCATAGAAAAAACTATTTTATTTTGCTTTTTAGGAACAATCAAATCCAAAAATCTTATTATTGGAGCTAATTCGTTTATTATTGACTTTGCAAAAAGAATATTAAACGGAAATATTCGTATTATTTTTTTATATACTTCAGATTTTAAGGAAATTTTAATAAATAAGAACTTTATAATTACTCTTTTTCGTTTTTTATCTTTTTTTATAAAACTGAGCATTCTATCCTCCAAAATATCATACAAAACATACTTATGTGGTTCATTTTACATAAAGTTCTAATAAATTTGCAAGGTTTTGATCAAGAAGTTGCAATTTCTTTACATTATCGTATTTATCGTTATTCTTTCGTCTTTAACATTGTAAATTGATTGTTTTACAAGGTAATTCTATCGTTATTAAATTTCGACAACAAATTGTCTAAATATTGCTCTTTTGCTTTTAATTCTTCTATAAATTCAGGGGTTTGTAATCTGAGAGTTAAGCCATGATTACAAACTGCTGAAAATGGAGGGAACTCCATAATATCACCATATATACCGTCCAAACATTTTTCAAGAAAATTCGGAATATCATTCGGCACAGCGATAGTAATATCCTCAAACTGAGATTTGCCGAGCGGGAATAAATACTCAGTTTTATGGATACTTTGTCTTTTCCCGCGTGCCATAGTATCTATCCCGCGGAAAACATAATTCCCTTCACAGTCGGATATTTTCAAAACTTTCCCGACTTTATCCCGCATAAAATCTGCAAAGTGATTATCTATGTAATCTGTTATATCCTCAGTCATTTCCTTTGGTAGATTAGAATAAAACTCATTTCGTAAATTTAATAAAATCTCACTTATCTCATTTTCGGAATAATTCTCATTCTTAATAAAATCATTTGGAAAGACATCTACATAAAAGAATTTATAATCCTTATCTATCATTCTCAAAAGGTGAGAACGATTATATCCGCCAACTGCAGCCATTATATCAGTACCTTCAAAAAATTCCGATAAAACCTGTTTGGCTTTAAGATAATCTGTTCTTCTTACACTGATATCAATATCATCGTCCCAAGGAATAAACCCCTTATGCCTATAAGCACCAAGTAATGTTCCGTAATCCAGCCAATATTTAATTCCATGTTTTTCAAATATTTTAATTACGAGCTTTAAACCTTTTAACCTGACCATTTGTAAAAGTCTAAAGTTCCCTTTTGCAGGTTTGCATTTTGTAATATCACTTGTTGCCACAATCATATTTCTCAATTGGCTGACATATGATGTTAATCTGACATTTTCCTTTGATAATTTTTCTATTGATTTCTTACTTTTCTTAAAACATTTATTTATTCTACAAATATCTTTTTTCAGATTTGCAATTTGTTTTTTATTGTTTACAAATTTAATTTTAATACCCAAAATTGTGACTACCTTATGAATACCAACATTTGTCACGGAAAAAATATTCTATAATAACATTTTAAAATTCATCTATTTTATCTCACTTTTACTAAGTAGTTCATCTAAAAACTTATTTAAATCTTTCAATTTTTCTATAAAATTGCCACCATTGGCACACTTTTTGAAATCATTTTGATGTTTTAATGCACTATAACTTGTCGGAAATGTCATTAAATCCCCGTAAATTCCGTCCTCACATTCATGCAGCCATTCTTCAAGTTTGTTTGGAATATTTACTTCAATACCTTCCCAAACACCTTTTTGAAGCGGATAAAGATTTTCCAATAAATGAATTGACGGCTTTTTATTGGCAGTAGCGGAATCTATACCTCTGAACAACCATTTTTCGTCACCTTCATCAGCTTGCATTCCGGCATATTTTTGCATTCTTTCCAATTCCGGTATCAAATCCCAAATTGAAATCGCACCGTTTTCTAACTTATCAAAATATTTTTCATAAAAATCAGTTCTGACACTTGCCCATTTTTTATGCAAATCTTTTTTGGACAATTCAGGATTGTTGCATGTGTCAAACGGAAATATGTCGAGATAAGTCAACAATCCACCTTTATCCGCGACTTTCATAAAATGCGCTCTGCCTTTTTCTCCGACAGAAAGAGTCATGTTATACTTAGGCAATTCTTCTTTCAGAATTTCATACAAACGCATATAATCAGTTCGTCTGCATGTAACATCAACATCTGTATCCCAAGGAATAAAACCTTTATGTCTATAAACTCCAAGCAATGAACCAAAATCAATCCACCATTCAATGTTGTACTTTTCAAAAATTGGAATAAGCAGCTTTAATGCCTTAGCTCTTACATCTTGTAATAATCGAACATTGCCTGTTGCGGGCTTGCATTTGGTAATATCACAAGCCGTATCAAGGAAAAATTTCAATTGTGCCTGATACGCTATAGACTTGTCCATTTTGAGTTTTAAATCTGTCATTTCCTTCATTAATAGTCCGACATCAGGATCAACAGCTCTCTTAAAAGACATTTTTATACCAAAGATTTTTACAATTTTTCTCCTCTGACCTTTTTTATCAATTATATTTTCAATAGAATACAAACCCATTATTTAACCTCCAATTTAGTAAGCATTTCGTCCCAGAATTTGTCTTTTTCTTGAAGCATTTTAACGAACTCAGGATTTTTACACATTTGAGGCCCTGCATGATTGAATGTTGCAGATAATCCCGGGAATTGCATATAATCGCCGTAATTTTTAATTTCTCTCAAATATTTATCCCAGTCATTGGGAACATTCATCATAACACCTTCCCATTCAAGCTTGCCTAACGGGAATACGTATTCATACTTGTGATGATCAATTTGCCACTGATTTGATAATGAATCAGCCCCCCTAAAAACATATTTATCAGACTGTCCTTCAACTTTTATCTTGTGCTTTTTATACAAATCTTCCAAATAAGGCAGCGTTTGAGCTGCATCATAATCAAGCTTATAAGTCACTCTTAACGGATATTTCTTGAAAAATTCTTTTTTAAGTTTATCAACTTCTTCTTGCAGTTCTTCTGCATTATATTCTCCCTGCGAAGTATCAAACGGAATAAAATCAACATAATAGAAGGATAAATCTTTTTCTATAATTCTTAAAAGATTAGAACGCGGGCCTTTGCCTATTTCCATAGTAATACTTGTACCTTCCAGTTCTTTTTCTAATAAGTTTTTAACTTTCAGATAATCTTCTCTTGCTACTGCAACATCAATATCATCGTCCCAAGGAATAAAACCCTTATGACGAACTGCACCCAGCAAAGTTCCGCAATCTAACCAGTATTTAATGTCATTTTTTTCAAAAATTTTAACTGCCCAAATTAAAGATTTTGCCCTGACTTGCTGCAAAAGACGGAAATTGCCGGTTGCAGGTTTGCATTGTGTTATATCAACGCAAGAGTCTAATATATGTTTTAATTGTTCGCAATAAATAATGGCTTTGCTTGGTCCGGCAGAACGCAAACGCATTTTTAATTTTAAGCCTAAAACTGTCAAAATCTTATGTTTTCCAACATTAGTCAATGAAAATATATTTTCAAAACAAGACATCTCTACCTCTTTCTTATTCTTAATTTACACGCACATATCATAAGTTTAATTTTCAAATAACTTAATTTATCTTAGGAATCATACACAACTATCCCTTTCAGACAGTTATAACACCATATAAGTTATTCTGCTATAAACTTATAAGTACGCATAAAGTGAATATTTTAGTTTAAGATGATTATATTTTCAAAAGAACTCTACCTTTTACTTTTATATTTTTATCTGCAAAAAGATTGAACGCATCTTGTGCTTGCGACAAAAGAAATTTTTTAAAAAACATTTCATCAACGAATTTTAATTCACCGTTAGCAAAATATTTTTCGGTCATTTCCCATTCTTTGCCGGGGAAAGGTGCAGAATAAGACATCCAAGAGCCGGTCAAATAAAATTCTTTTCTGTTAAGCTGCTCCCACTCTTTAACAGAGAAAGTTAATTCTGATGTCGGGGTACCAACCATACAAATATGAGATTTTTTGGCACCTAATTGAAAGGCATATTTGATTGTTGTAGTAGAACCGGCAGTTTCAAAAACATAATCAAACCCTTTACCCTCAGTTTGTGTCATAGCCTGTTCATAAAAATTCTCATCTAATGTGCTGATAACAAAATCTGCGCCCAGCTTAGTTGCAAGCTCCAAATGTTTTTTATCTCTTCCAAATACCACAACTTTTTTGCAGCCTAAAATTTTTGCCCATTGGAGTGCAAAAACACCGATTGTTCCGCCGCCTATAACAGCGACATAACCGTTGGGTTTGTAATTATTCTGATAAAGGGCATGCAATGCAACTGTTGAGGGTTCAAACAAAGCTCCTTGCTCAAAAGTTATACTATCAGAAAGTTTGTATACATTTTCTTTTGGCACCACTACATATTCTGCCATTGCACCTTGCTGTCTTGAACCGACAAAACTATAATTCGGACACAACGAATAATTACCTTTTCGGCATTGTTCACACTCACCGCAGGGAATAAGGGGGGCTATTGTCACCTTATCACCAACTTTAAGCCCTTCTACATTTTCTCCGATTTCTGATATTACACCCGAGCATTCATGTCCCAATACAATAGGATAAGAGTGGGCAGAATTTTTTAACGCTCTTGGAATATCACTACCGCATATTCCGCAGGCTTTTACATTAACTTTGACTTCTGAGCTTTTTAAAGATGGTTCTTTAATTTCTTCGTATTTGACAACGGAATCTCCGTAACATATAGCAGCTTTCATTCTTATAACACCCCGCTGATAAGATAATTATATTTAACGGCATAGTTATAATCATCAACCACACAAATAACCGCATCTTTAACAAGCTCTTTTGCTTTCATTGGCAAAATCCCGTCGCGAACTTTGTTAAACTGTAAAGGCATATATTGATGAAGCATTCCCCACGGAATTTCTACACTGTCTATATTTTCAAACAGTTTTTGCATTGCCTGTTCTACTCTGGGTTTAATAAAATAATACCTGCAGCGATCCGAAAAACTGTATTTTCTGGAATTTTCAATCTCTAAATCTGTTCCGTGATAGTAGCTTTGCCAATGCTTAGGATTTTGAAGCATTTCGTACTCTAAAATTTCTTTAAAATGAGATTGTTTTGCTTCGTCTTTTATGAGTTCTTTTTCCATACCGCACAAAGCAAAAATACCTTCTCTCAAAGCAAAAGACAGCGCCGGACCTACTTTTATGATAGCAATACCGTCTTGCACCATTTCTTTCAACTTGGTCGGAGGCTGATAATCTGTTGAATGACCTTCAAATACAATATCCGGATACGATTTTAGGGTATTACTCAAATGCTGAGCTCTATTTCTGTCGTATATCTGAACACTGTTTTCTCCGAATTCTACTCCCGGCTGAACAACAATAGCTATAATATCGTCCCAGCAATTGTCAAGTCCGTATTTCATAAACATTTTTTTATAAGAAAGAATCGTATTTTCAAAATCTTCTATTCCCGTAACGTCTATTCCGTCCTCTTGCTCTTTTATCCCGCCGGGGATAGGAACCTCGCTGCCGATTACAAAAACAGGCTTAATTTCATCAGGATTACTCTTTAACATTTCCTGATAAGCTTTTTCACACTCTTGGTATAGAATAACCCCGCGTTCAGCGATTTTGTCGTACGATAATTTTTCATTTACATCGTCGTCCCCCAGCCTCATACTGGTATCAAGGTGAATTTTTTTATACCCTGCAAGTACACATAGCCTGACAAGCTTTTTAGCTTCTTTCATGGCTTCTTTTGCAGGCAAATCCGCCCATGGCAAAGGTCCCATGTGGTCCCCGCCCAATATTATTTTAGACTTGTCAAAACCTATCTTATCGGCTATTCCGTACGTATACTGACGGAATTCCATAGGAGTCATGCCGGTATAGCCGCCATATTGATTGACCTGATTTGAAGTGGCTTCTATCAAACATAAATCATCAAATCTTCGTGATTGTTCCAATATAGCTTCAATTACAATTTTATTTGAACAACAAAAGGACGGAATACCCGAATGTATCCCAAGCTTTCTTTTTTCAATTATATTGAGTAATCTGTTCTTCATTCTTTACCTCTTTGAAATTATAGTTGATTAAATATTTTAAGATTTCCAAATCTTGCGGATAAGTAATTTTTAGATTTATGGTATTCAAAGTACACACCTTCATTTTAACATTATGAGCAAGCGCAATAGCCCCAGCCGATGTCATTTTATCCAATTCTTCTTTCGTTGAATTTGTATAAATATCATAAATTGTTTTAAACAAAAATCCTTCCGGCGAAGCTCCTGATACGATTTCCTGACGTGGAATAACTTGTGTCAGCATATCATTTTCATCTATGCGGTAGCAAGTATCATACTGTCTTTGCCCCAATGTCGCTCCGCCATATTCTCTAACCGCGTCAGACAATTCCCGAATACCTTTTTCATCAACATAAGGGTGAGTTGTATCAATCATCATTACAACGTCATCATCTGCGGCAAATTCTTTTGCCTTAACTAAACCATTCAGAACTGATTCGGAACGTGTAGCTCCGCCTGATACAACACCATATACTTTTTTTAATTTAGCTTCGCTGCAATATTTTTCAACATGCCCTATCCAATCACTGTGGACAACAACAATAATATCGTCAATGCTGTCCAGTCTGTCTAAACCGTCCAGTATATATGAATAAATCTCTTTATTGTTTATCTCAACAAATTGTTTCGGAACAGGGGCTCCGCATCTTATTCCGCTTCCGCCCATCATTAACAATGCTATATTACGTGTTTTCATCAATTTCAAACTCCCTTTTGTTGATATTCATAATTCCTGATACATCTTTTAAAATATTTTCACCCGCATAAGCAGCCGCCAATCCACTTTCGGATAAAACTTTTAATCTGTTTTCCTTCATTTCGTCATCATTCTTTATCAATATTTTATCAAATAAATCGAACATTTCATCATTATTATAAGCTTTGTAAAATGTATTTATAATTTTTTCAAAAGCCGGCTTCGGAACTACCTTACTGCGGCGGGAAATAAGATGAATTATCGGTTTACCGGTACAAAAATACTCAATTAAAAATGATGCGCTGTCTGTTATCAGAGCTTTAGAATTTAGGAAATATTTTATATAATCAGAATCATAACAAACCTTTGCAAAACTCTCCCATTCTTTGTAATATTCATCTATTTCCGTTTGAGTCATAACACCGCTTTTTACGGCTCTGTATTTAAGCGTCGGGTGGGGTTTGAACACCCAATTAAGCTCTTTATGCTGTTTGGCATACTCCAAGATTTCTTTGCCGTTTTTATCGAAAGTTCCAAAATTTTCCCAATTTCCAAAAGAATGATGAGGTGCATAAATAACATATTTGCTTTCGTCCTGAATCTTATCCCGTTTCAAATAATATTCATCAAGCATAGTATGCCCCAAACCGACAATCTTACCTGCTGCATGTTCAAATTCCGGAGCATAAAATTCTTCCCATTCCTTATTTAATATGTAGTACCTGTATACAGACTGATGTAATTCCTGTTTACATTCCATATAATTATCACCATAAGTCTGAACATAATACGGGATATAAAAAGTAAGCGCGTATTTGGAAACTTCACAAGGCATCTGATTTTTAGAAATCTTCCAAGGCTGGTCATAAAATACCAAAATCGGGTTAAATTCTCTCAAATCTGATGCTTTATGTTCCTCAACATCATAAGCACAGACACAATCCATAGACCTTGTTTTAAAATATTGTAAACCTTTATTTAATATATCTCTTTGTTCAGCTTTTGATAATTTCAATTGAAAATCAACCAGAGTCAAAGCTATAACCGGTTCATAATCGCCTGATTGCTTCATTAAATCAAACAGACTTTGAGCTTTCCATTTTGCAATATCGCTAACCAAAAACAAAACTTTTATCGGTTTTGCTTGCGGATACTCAGCTATACCAGCCAGAATATTATTGTAATTATTTTTTATTTTTACAATATTACTTCTGTTATCAATTTCTTCACACCAAACACGAAAATGTGCACGCTTTTCTTTTGTTGGAAAAATCCATGAAAACAATTTACTTAATAATTTATATTTCATAATGATTTCTCCCATATCGGAATAATCCCAAATAAATAATATCTTTTTGTTTTCAAACTTTTTTTAATTTGCAAAAGAAGCAGCCCAAAACATTTAATACTATCCGAAACTGCCCAAAAATCCTTATCTCTTATATCAGCATTATTATCAGATAAGAAATTCAGCATATCAAGTCTTGCTTTATTCTCATCAAATTTCATTGATTTTTTAAATTTTGAAGATTTTACGGTAGAATCTGAATTTCTGAAATAATAATAATAAATATCAGGAACAGTTACGACTCCGTCTGCATAATATAAAGCTTTTAAAGTAAAAATTTTATCCTCACAATACATATCCTCAGGAAACAAAATCTCATGAGTTTCTAATAATGATTTACGGTAAATTTTATTGGTGGGGCAAGCATTTTTGTATTGATTGTTTATATCTAATTTTTCCTGCAAAGAAGTAACATATTTTTCCTGTTCAATATTTAACCTTTTTTTTGTTTTACCTGAACCTATACGAACATTTGTTGCAAGAGCAACATCACAATTATATTTTTGAGCGGAATTATACAACTTTTCGTAGTAGTTTTCATCAACCCAATCATCAGAATCCACATAACCAATATATTCGCCTTGAGCATAAGTAAATCCCAAATTACGAGCAGCACCCTGCTTTTTATGATTTTGTGTTAAAACTTTTATATTTGAATATTTTTGAGCATAAGAATTTAAAATATCTAACGATTTATCATCAGACCCATCATCAACACAGATAATTTCAAGCTCTTTTAAAGTTTGATTAACAAGACTATCCAAGCATCTTTCAATATATTTTTCAGTATTATAAACAGGAACAATAACCGATATCTTAACCATTATTACACATACCCTCAAACACAAAATTTGAACATACTTGCCAAACTGATATTAACACAAAATAAATTTTAAAATATACCTTGACAATATGTCTGCTATAGAGTACACTATTAATATGGAACAGAGAATTGTTAAAATTGCGCAATTATCAAATGATAAAAGTCCTTTTATTGATTGGCTTGAATCATTAGATAAAGTTACAAAATCTCGTATTCAATCAAGATTAACCAGATTACTGGAAAACAATTTTGGCGACCATAAGAGAATTGATAATGAAATATCTGAACTTAGGTTGAAATTTGGTTCAGGTTATAGAATTTATTATACAGAAATTGATAACATAATTGTTCTGTTGATAAATGGCGGAAATAAATCAACTCAAAGCAAAGATATTCAAAAAGCAAAAGAAATACTTCAAGAATGGAGAAATATACAATGAAAGAACTTAAAAATACAATTGATTTAGAAAATTATATAGTTAATGACTTAAAATCTGATGAAGATATTAAGTTATACTTAAATTCGAGTCTAAAAGATTATTTAGAAGATGGTGATTTTAATTCATTCTATCGTGCATTAGAAATTGTAATCAAAGCAAAAGATACAATTGCAGGATTTGCAAAGAAAGTTGGCATGTCCAGAGCCCACCTTTATAGTATCTTTAAATCGGAAAAAGAACCGAAATTTTCAACTATTGCAAGAATATTTCAAGAACTTGGCTATGAACTGGAAGTTGCTTAATTATACAATTCTCGAACTTGTTGAAATTATACAAATACCATAAAAGACAGGATAGAAATTTTATCCTGTCTTTTATGGTGGGCGTGAAGAGACTCGAACTCCCACGCGTTAGCACTAGTTCCTAAGACTAGCGTGTCTACCATTCCACCACACGCCCATAATTACTCGTGAGGTTTCAACGCGTATATTCAGACTATAATAACAAAACTTAATTGTCAAGTTTTTATTTATTTGCACCCTCAAAATGTTTATGCGATAATATTTCTAAAAATAGATATAGGAAGGGATTATGGAGTATAAATTAAAAGATACAATATCAAAAGATGCATTTAGATACGGCTATTTGGTTAAAAAAATTGCACCTTTTTTAAAACCACATCTTGGAAGAATTGTTTTAAACTTAATTTTAGCTATTCCGTTAGGATTGTTAGACGGGGTTGTAGCTTTTGCACTAAAACCGTACATGGATTGTGTAATAAATGGTAAATCCTGGGTAATTTTTGGCTTCACTATTGAACAAAATGTCCTTGCTACAGCAATCCCTTTTGCTATTGTAACTTTTGCTATTGTTCAAGGTTTATTAAAATATACCAATAACTATCTAACTGATTGGACTGGGAATAAAATTTCTAATTCACTAAAAATTGAATTGTTTAGAAAATTGACTTCTTTAGATCCGAAATTTTATGACATTAACTCCTCAGGTATCGTTTTAACCAGATTTTTTACAGATCCTGAAACAGCCTCAAAAAACATAATAAACACTCTTAAAACATTTATTATGACAAGCTTTGGTATAGTCGGATTGGTGGGTGTTTTATTGTATAACTCCTGGAAACTTGCGTTGATTGGGGTTGGAATTATGGCAATCGCAATTACTCCCGTTACATTAATTAGAAAAAAAATTAAAAAAGTTTCTAATGCAACTATGGTTGTAGGCGGAGATATGACAACAACGTTTAATGAAACTTTTGCCGGCAACAAAATTATGAATGCTTATAATTTACAAGAGCTTCAAAATAATAAATTTGAGCAAAAAATCCATGAACAATTCAACCTTACTATTTCGCTTACGAAACGTGTCGGCTGGATGTCCCCGATTATGTACTTCATTTGTTCTATAGGAATTGCACTTGTTATGTTTTACGGTAATCATCTCATAATAAGCGGACAAATGACTGCCGGAAGTTTTGCATCTTTCGTAACATCTTTGCTATTACTATATAAACCTGTTAAAGATTTAGGCAGAACTTTAACTGATTTACAGTCAACTTTTGTCGCATTGGGGCGTGTTTTTGAACTTTTTGATCTGATTCCGCATATAAAAAATAAAGAAAATGCTGTTAAAATGACAAAATTGAATTCGTCTATAGAATTTGAACATGTAAACTTTGAATATGAAAAAGACACCCCTATATTAAAAGATTTTTCACTTAGTGTGAAGAAGGGAGAAACAATTGCTCTTGTCGGTAATTCCGGAGGCGGCAAAAGTACAACGGTTAATCTGCTTCCAAGATTTTACGATATCAAAGACGGTTCAATTAAGTTTGACGGAATAGATATAAGAGATTTAGAAATAGTTAGTTTGAGAGATAATATTTCATTTGTATTTCAGGATAATTTCTTGTTTTCAGGCTCAATTAAGGAAAATATTTTAATGGGTAAACCTGATGCAACAGATGATGAAATCTCTATTGTTATTAAAATGGCACATCTTGATGAATTTATTGATACATTGGAAAACGGTATTGATACCTATGTCGGTGAACGTGGGACTTCATTATCGGGCGGTCAAAGACAAAGAGTTGCTATTGCAAGGGCAATGATAAAAAATGCTCCGATTGTTATTCTTGATGAAGCAACCTCGGCTCTTGATAATGAATCTGAAGCTATTGTTCAAAAAGCTCTGGATAATTTAATGCAAAATAAAACTGTATTTGTAATTGCTCACAGATTATCGACAATTAATAATGCAGACAGAATTGCTGTAATTAACGAAGGCGAGTTGGTTGAACTTGGTACGCATGATGAACTTATGAATATTCCTGACGGC
Source organism: bacterium (assembly GCA_017467605.1). GTDB lineage: Bacteria > Cyanobacteriota > Vampirovibrionia > Gastranaerophilales > Gastranaerophilaceae > Zag111. The sequence goes on from JAFUSQ010000030.1 coordinate 50,404, forward strand.
AATTACAAGCATCTTTATGATATGCAGTTTAAAAATCAGGAGATTACAGTTTAGATGAAAAGTTTTATAATAACAAAATGGATTGAACCATATAAACTTCTGGAAACAATTAAAAAAAATTATTCATATAAAGATTTTACTTTTGATACTATTACTAAAAATATTCAGAAGCAGAAATTCTTAAAAGAATTCGTCAATAATAAAAATTCAATTGGCCTTTATATGAAAAATGTCAACAAATATTATTTTTTTACCGCCTTACAAGATATTGATATATTTAATGAATTAAAAATATTATTTGAATTAAAAGAAGGGGATTTTGTTATTTCAGATGAAGATGAAACTCCTTACACAATGGTAGATATGGGAAAGGCTGAGGCGAGCATTATATACAGAGATTAGGAAAATGAAGAATACACGACAAACAAACATAAATATTCACCGTGATGCATGGGTGGAGATAAATATTGGTAATCTTGAACATAATATTAAAGAAATAAAAAAGAATATTCCTCAAGGGGTAAAACTGCTGGGTGTAGTGAAGGCAGATGCTTACGGACACGGTGCGATTATGCTTGCACCTACAATTTTAGCCTCCGGAATCGATATGCTCGGGGTAGCATCAATTGACGAAGGCGTTGATCTCAGGCAGGCCGGTATAAATTGTGAAATTCTTGTACTTGGAGCTGTTCCTGTTTGGGCTGTTGAAAGTGCGGTGAAAAATGATTTAAGTATTTCTGTTTTTTCTAAAGAACATATCAAAGCCTGTGAACAAGCTTATATAAGAACAGGGATAAAACCGAAAGCGCACATTAAACTTGATACAGGCATGAATCGTATCGGTATACGAACAGAAGAAGCCGTTGAATTTATAAATCATGTTCAAACTCTTGATTTTATAAATTTGCAGGGTATATTCACTCATTTGGCTGCTGCAGAAGAATTTGATAAGGCAAAAGAACAAATTGAGAGATGGAATAATGTTGTTGAAAATGTAAACACTGACGGTTTAACATTACATATCCTGAATACGGCAGGTTCAATCTGCTATGATGCTCCAAATTCTAATATGAGAAGAATTGGAATTTCTCTTTACGGTTTATATCCGGATTTCCCTGAAATCGAGTTTAAAAAACCCGATTTAAAACAATTAATTTCGTTAAAAGGCCGAATTGTTAATATTCATACTGCCAAAAGCGGAGAAGGTGTAAGTTACTGTCATACATATCAGGCAAAAGGCGACAGAACAATAGCAACTGTTCCGATTGGTTATGCTGACGGTGTTCCAAGACTTTTATCAAACAAAATTTCGGGAAACTTGAACGGAATAGAAGTTCCTCAAGTAGGGAACATAACAATGGATCAAATGATGTTTGATATCACAGGAGTTGATGCAAATTTAGGTGATGTAATTACAATTCTTGATGAGGCACACTCAATAGATAATTGGGCGCAAATTTTGCATACAATAAATTATGAACTTACCTGCAGATTAAAAGTTCGGCTTCCAAGAATTTATACTCGCTGATTAATTTTTGAGAATTCGGGTAATTGCACCAATTTAACAAATTGTTTAGAATCGTATTATGACAGAAAATTTTGCAGAAATTAAAAATTTAAATGTTACTTACCAAACTAAGAAAAATGTATTTGGGGAGCTTCAAAATATTTATGCGGTAAATAACTTGTCGCTGGAAATAAAAAAGGGAGAGATTTTGGCAATTGCCGGAGAATCCGGCTGCGGGAAATCTACGCTTGCAAAAGCCATAATGAAGCTGATTGATGCAAAATCCGGCGAAATTCTTATAAATGGAGAAAATGTTTTAACATTAAAAAGCCGAACAGATTTAAAAAATTTTTATCAAAAAGTTCAGATAATTTTTCAAAATCCTTATTCAAGTTTAAATCCCAAAATGAAGATTGGGAAAATCCTTGCTGAACCCCTTGAAATAAATACAAAACTTTCCAAAGAAGAAATAAATAAAATTGTTGAAGAAAAAATATTGAAAGTCGGATTAGACAAAAGCTGTTTAAATAATTATCCTCATGAGTTTTCCGGCGGGCAGCGGCAAAGAATAGCAATTGCGCGTTCACTTATTTTAAATCCGGAATTTATTATCGCTGACGAACCTGTAAGTGCTCTGGACGTTAGTATTCAGGCTCAAATTATTAATCTTTTGAAAGAATTAAAAGAAGATTTTAATCTTACATTTTTATTTATTTCTCATGATTTGAGTGTAATAAAATATTTGGCAGACAGAATTGCCGTTATGTATTTAGGTGAAATAGTCGAAATAGGAGAAAAAGAAGAAATTTTCAATACTCCAAAACACCCTTATACAAAAGCTCTGCTGAGTTCTGTTCCCGAATTAATTTCAACAAATAAAGAGAAGATTAAGCTCAAAGGCGAACTTCCTTCTCCTGAAAATTTGCCGAAAGGCTGCAAATTTCACACAAGATGTCCGTATGTAAAGGAAAAATGTAAAACAGAATGTCCGGATAATATAAACTTTTCAAAAACTCACAGATGTAAATGTTTTTTGTACTATAATTAAGTTATGGATAAAAAAGTTATAACAACAAACAGAAAAGCTTTTCACGACTACCTTATTTTTGATAAATTTGTAGCCGGAATAGTTTTGACCGGTACAGAGATAAAATCCATAAGAAAAAATGCAATAAATTTAAAAGACAGTTTTTGCAGAATAGAAGATAATGAGATATTTTTGTATAACTGCCACATTTCTTTGTATGAACAAGGAAATCGTTATAACCACAAAGAAGAAAGAACACGAAAACTGCTTTTGACTAAAAAAGAAATTCTTAAAATGCAGTCTAAAATAAAAAAAGACGGATACACAATAGTTCCGCTTGAAGTTTTTATTACAAAAGGTTTTGCAAAGCTGGAAATCGCACTTGCAAAAGGTAAAAAATTATATGATAAGCGTGAAGCTTTGGCCAAAAAAGACCAGCAAAGAGATATAGATAGAGGCAAACAACGTTATTAGCATACTACTGTCTTAAAACTTTAGAAAAATCAAAAACTTTTTCCTCAGAAATTTCCAATGAATTTGCTAAATCAATAATTTTTTTAACGGTAAGATTTTGTTCTCCACGCTCAACTTTGCCTATATAATTTGTATGAACATTTGCAAGTTCGGCAAATTTTTCCTGAGACAATCCCTGTTTTATACGTTCGCCTCTAAAATTAAGTCCTATTTTTTTCAAAATATCGACATAGTTAATCATATCAGATTATATATACACTATTGACATAGTGTATTCTATATCATTATAATAATTGTAAATATAGTATTATAATAGTGTAGAGGTAGATATGAAACAGGGTAAAATCACCAGATATATAGGATTAGATGGTAGAGAGTTTTTTGGGAACAAAATTGCAAAGTTCAATATTGCGTTAAGGGGTAAAATTAGGGGGAAATGTAATTCCCTCGCCCAACGTGAAAGTGGACAAACAGTTAACTTATCTGCCCCGATGGGGGAAGTGGCACGAAGTGCCGAAGGGGAAATATCCCGTAGGGATAAAAAGTTTGAATTTTGTCATTCAGAGATGCAAATTTCCGAGATTCAACGCTCCTCTTTGAATGACACGGAAATTTACACCGTGGAATCTCCTATTGCTCAATCAATGAAACGCTTAAAATGCCATAAAAAAGCAGCCTTCTCTCATCACAATGACAGTAACGTCATTGCGAGCACGAACGACGGCGGATTTGCGGACGGACGGAGCAAAGCGAGTCC
>JAFUSQ010000031.1 GCA_017467605.1 bacterium
CCTCCTGCATATCGAATTTATCCATGTTTAAATAACAACAGAAGGATTATGACTCACCACCTCCAAGTCTATTTGACTGGCGAAAAGATTGTCTAATCCTTCTGTTCTTTCAACTTGACTTAAGAAATACTAATCCTTTTTGAGATTTGATGCAGGATTGTCAGTTGAAAGCTTGTATTCACTTTTAACATAAGGATTCTAACATGGAAAACACAAATTGGGTAGGTGTCGATACACACAAAGACACATTAGCCTGTTACACAGGCAGCAAATTCAAAGAATTTAAAACTACACCAAGTGGTTTTAAAAAGGCTCTTGAATGGGCTGGAAATTCAAAATGGGCAATTGAAGGAGCATATTGTTTCGGTAAACCGTTTGCAAGTTTTTTAATGAAAAATAATTGCAAAGTATATGAAATAAATCCATATATTACCAAAAGCTGGCGAAGTGCATTATCTGCTAACGGGAATAAGAATGATTATGGCGATGCTAAGGTAATCTCAATATTTTCGAAAAATTTAGATTTGCCGGAAATTTCATTAAAAACAATTGAACTCAAAGAACGTATTACTGCAAGAAACTTACTTGTAACAGAACGTACAAAATTAATCAACTCAATAAAAATGCTCTGTTATACTCGAGGTGAAAAATTACCTTACACTAAGTTAACAACACAGAAAGCAATAAATTATCTTATGAAAAGTGAAGATACCATAATAAGAAATTTTGCACAAATAATGAATAAATTAACTCAGTCTATTAAAGAAATAGAAAATGAAATAGATGAATTATTACCAAAAGAAGTTTTAAAACTAACAGAAATATGTGGAATAGAGAAACTTACTGCGGCAATAATTTATACAGAAACTAAAGGCAGATTAACAACGAAAGAAGCATTTGCAAATTATTGTGCGATAGCGCCAATAGAAAACAGTAGCGGTAAAAGTTCAAAACATTGCATTAATAGACGAGGTAACAGAACTCTAAATAGAATATTTTTTAGAATGTCAATAAGTCAATCCCGATACGACAAAAATGGAAAGGCTTACTATGAAAAGAAACTAAAAGAAGGTAAATCTCCAAGACACGCTAAAAAATGCTTAGCAAGACAGCTTTGTAATGTTGTTTTTAAAGTATTAAAAAGTAGCGAAACACAGGGGAAACCTTAAATATTTCCCCTGTGTTTCGTAAACTTTTTGTAATAATCGATAGAAATATCTTTTCTTCGTAAATTTCTTCAAAAATTACGTGTGCGAAGTGGAAGCTAGGTGCTTACCCTGCCTTTTGATTGTATAAAAATCATAATCCTCTGTAAATATATTATGTTATAATCTGATTATGAAACCTTATATTATAAATACCCATTCTCATATTAATATGCTTCGTGAAACAAATATTGATGATGCAATTTTAAATGCTAAAAAAGAAAATATAATAATAATTGTGCCGTCAAGTACTGCTGATGATATTTTTGAAGTAGATAACTTTATTAAAAAATATGAAAATATGTTTGGCTATGTCGGAGTTTTCCCTGAAGAAGTAAAAACTTTTACGGAAAAAACTCTAAATGATATGGAAAATATTATTAAAAATAATGACAAAATAATTGGTATTGGTGAAGTCGGACTTGATTATTATTGGGATAAAACTTATAAAGAACTTCAAAAAGATGTTTTTATAAAACAAATTGAATTCGCAAATCAAATGAATTTACCCTTAAACATACATTCCCGAGATGCTCATTTAGATACTTTAGAAATTTTAAAAAAATATAATAAAAATTCAATAGCAATACTTCATTGTTTTTCAGGCAGCTTAGAATTTGCAAAAGAATGCGTAAAAGAAGGAATTTACATAGCTTTAGGGGGTGTTGTTACTTTTAAAAATGCAATTAAAGCTAAGGAGGTTGCTAAAAATATTCCGATAGAATATTTGCTTTTGGAAACTGATGATCCTTATCTTGCGCCCGTACCATTCAGAGGTAAAGAAAATCAACCGGTTTATGTCAAATATGTTGCCGAATATATTGCCCAATTAAGAGGTGTTTCTACAGATGAAATAGCTAAAATTACAACCCAAAATGCGGAAAGGATATTCAATTTTAATGAAAAATAAAGAAAGACTTGATAAATATTTGACTGATTTAGGGTATTTTGAAACTAAAAGTAAGGCCGCCGCAGCTATTTTGGCAGGTAATGTAAAAATTAATGATGAATATATTACAAAAGCGGGCTATCAAATAAACATTGAAAAAGAATATGATATTCAAGTTAAATCAATGCCTTATGTATCTCGAGGAGGGTTTAAATTAAAAAAAGCTTTGGATACTTTTATGCCTGATATTAAAGACAGAATATGTTTTGATGCGGGAGCTTCAACAGGCGGATTTACTGACTGTTTATTACAAAATGGTGCAAAATTTGTTTATGCTGTTGATGTTGGTTATGGTCAATTAGACTGGAAAATCCGCTCAGACAAAAGAGTTAAAACAATTGAAAAAACCAATCTTAAAATTTGCGCTATAAATGATATTTATAGCGCAGGAGAACCAATTGCAGATTTATTGGTAAGTGATTTATCTTTTATTTCTCTAACTAAAGTCCTCGCTAATTTAAAAACTTTACTAAATCCCGCATTCCACGAGATGATTTGTCTTATAAAACCACAATTTGAAGCAGGAAAAGACAAAGTTGAAAAAGGCGGTGTAGTTAGAGATAAGAAAGTTCATATTGAAGTTATCAATAATGTTATAGATTGCACTGATGAATTGAATTATTCTGTAAAAGGGCTGACCTTTTCTTCAATAAAAGGTCCTGCCGGAAACATTGAATATTTGATTTGGCTTACGACAGAAAATATTAACAATACGTATAATATTTCGGAAATTGTAGATGATGCATTTTATACATTAAATTAAAAAACTACTTCCGTTTTTTTATTTAAATTCACTTCAATATATTTATATATATTTAGTACAATCCCCGGTTGGAAATAATAATTATCATCTGCCGGAGTAATTCTGACCATTCCTTGATTAGTATTTACGTTTGTTACCATTGCAAGAAATTGCTTATTCACTGCTGTAAATAGTATGTAACCTGATTTTGATTGTATTTCGTCAATATGAAATCTATTTGCATTAATTGCTGCAATTGTGAGAAAAAATAGAGAATTATTATCAGTATTAAATACTTTGTAGCAATTTTCATAAGGAACATTTTGGGCAGTTATAAGAGTGCTCAAGCTCATTTGTTCACCTGTTGCAAAAGTTGGCAGGCAAATTAAATTTGATATTATTAATCCTATACTTAGATATTTTACAATTCTTTCCATGTTTCACCTATATTTATATCAATTAATAGCGGAACTTTTAATGGCTGCTCAAGTTCCATTGATTTTTGAATTAATTCTTTAACATATTCAAGTTCATCTTTCAAAACTTCAACGACCAATTCATCATGAACTTGCATTATAAGCTTAGATTTCAGATGATTTGCTGATAGTGCTTTGTCAAAATCAATCATTGCAATTTTTATTAAATCTGATGCTGAACCTTGCATAGGGTGATTTATGGCTGCTCGTTTTGCAAATTCTCTAATCATTGCATTTGGACTATTGATTTCGCTTTCGAGGTATCTTTTACGACCGAATATTGATTCAACCCAGCCTTGTTCTTCAACAAGTGCGACCATATTGTACATATAATCTTTAATTCGCGGATATGTTTCAAAGTATTTGTTAATAAAATTTTCGGCTTCATCAGGTTTAATTTTAAGAACCTTTGCAAGTCCGTATTTGCTTTGTCCGTATACTATCCCAAAATTTACGGCTTTTGCTTTATAACGCATTTCTTTTGTTACGTCATTTAAAGGGGTGTCAAATATTTTAGATGCCGTAAGAGTGTGAACATCTATTCCGGAATTAAATGCATTAATTAAATTAACATCTTCTGAGACATGTGCAAGAAGTCTTAATTCAATTTGTGAATAATCGGCAGAAAGTATCAAATAATTATTTTTATCGGCTGGAACAAATGCCGTTCTTATTTTATTTCCTTCTTCTGTACGGATTGGTATATTTTGTAAATTAGGATTTGAAGATGATAATCTTCCTGTTACCGTTACTGTTTGGTTATAGGACGTGTGAATTCTGTTATCCTTATAATCAATTAATTCAGGTAAACTTTCCGTATATGTTGATTTTAATTTTGCATATTTTCTATAATCAAGTATGAGTTTTGCAATTTCGTATTCTTCAGCAAGAGAATTTAGAATTTCGGCATTAGTTGAATTTTTTGCTTTACCGCGCTTTTTACCTGATTTTAATTGTAATTTGTCATAAAGTATTGATGCGACTTGTTTGGGAGAATTTATGTTAAATGTTTCTCCTGCAATATCAAAAATTCTGCGCTCATAGCCATACATTTTTTTATCGAAATCTTTAGTCAATTCTTTCAAATAAGGTACATCAATTGCAACTCCTAACATTTCCATCTTGGCAAGAACGTGAGCTAAAGGAATTTCTATTTCATTAAGTATCTTGTATTCTTTTTCATAAAGACTGTCTAACCAATATTTTGTCAATTTAAACAAGCTTGAAATTACATCGCCGCAGTAATCTTTTACACTTTCGATATTTCTGTCGGCAAATGTTTCCTTAGTGTCTGAGACAATTGTTGGAAGAATATGATTAATTTGCTCCATACATTGTATATCAAAATCAGAATTTGCATTGGAATCTTTTATGTAGCAGGCAAGCATTGTGTCAAAAATTACTCCGTTTATTGGTATTTTGTATATACAATCTTCTAATTTTGTATCGAGTGTAAGTTTTTTTATATTGTTATTTAAAAGTATTGGTTTAAGTGCATTTATTACAAAGTCTGCTTTGAGTTGGTTTTCTATATTGTGTGAAATTGGTATATAAAAGCACTCAGTTTGAGTATTTTCATCATTTGATACCACAATTTTGTTATTTTCAAATTTGTATGACTTGTTATACCCCAATCCAATTCCATAAATATTAAAATTAACTGCATTTTTATATTGTGCAAATATTTTTAGACAGATTAAATTTTGTTTATTTAAATCAGCAAGCATATTTTCAAAATCGATGGAATCCGTAATAATTTTTGATTTGAAGTCAAAAGTTTCTTTATTTACTTCATCTTGAACTGCTTGAGCAAACAGACCAAGCTGCCCGTTGGTATTCGTGACTTTTGGTTCTGCAAGTAACGGAAGTTGTTGTTGAACTTGGGTATCAGAATTTTCTTCTTGTGGTGAAATTTCTGAATTAATTTCTGCATTTTTATCAAACAACTTTAGAATAAATTCAATGTTTTTTAAAAAACTGTAAAATTGCATTGAACGTAAAAATTGAGTCACATCAGATATATTTGGAAGTTCTATTTTTGTACTGTCAAAATCAAAATTAATGTCTACATCTTGAACGATTGTTGCAAGAAATTTGCTTAATTTGGCATTTTCAATCCCGTTTTGTAGTTTTTCTTTAATTGATTTCCCTTCAATTTTATCAATATTAGCCAGTACATTATCAACAGTTTTGAATTCAGCTAAGAGTTTGGTTGCTGTTTTTTCGCCAATCCCGCGGACTCCGGGAATATTATCGGAAACGTCTCCGCGCAAAGCCTTGTAATCTATAACTTGATTAGGATAAACTCCAAGTTTTTCGTAAACTCTATCCCAATTATATTCGAGTAATTCTCCTTTTGAGGGAATTATTACTTTGATACACCCGTTTCGTTTTATAAGTTGGAAGGAATCCTGATCTCCTGTTAGTATGTAAACTTGATGACCAAGATCGCAAGCCCTTTTTGAAATTGTGCCGATAACATCATCTGCTTCAAATCCTTCTTTTGTATAGATTGGTATATTGAATGCTCTTAGTCCTTCATAAATCAATTTCATTTGAATTCTCATAGGATCGGGCATTGCTTCGCGGTTAGCCTTGTATTCAGTGTATTGTTCGGTTCTGAATGTGCGGTGAGAAACATCAAAGGCAACTCCAATGGCATCAGGCTGCAAATCTTTATTTTTTAACAAATCAAATATAGCTTTGAAAAATCCGTAAACTGCCCATGTAGGAGTACCGTCTTTTGTTTTCATATTAGTACGTTCCAAAGCATAGTATTCACGAAAAGCTAATGCGTGCCCGTCTATTAAAATTAAAGTCTTAGACTCTCCCATACACATTCTCCCTTTTCTAAATTATAACATAAATTTGCTAATAACCAAATGTCTTTCTTATAAATCCGTAAAATCCCGGATTTTCTTTATATGCTTCTCGTTCAAGTAAATTGTTATAATATGCGGAAAATGGATTTAACATGTTCCAAACCGTTAATGCAGGGTAATTGATTTGTGCATCTAAATATTTTTCAGCCATTACTTCTTCTTCCGGTGTTAATTTACCTTTTTTATCGATTACTTCTTGGTAATGTGCTTCATCTATTATGACAGGAATATCGTCCGTGCCAAAATCTTTGTTATTAAGTGCTGTATGCAACGCTGTGATGTATTTTTTCAAGTCTACCTTAGCACCGCTTATTTGTAGTTGATAATTATCATATTTACCTGTCTTATCATTTTGAATATCATTAAATATTTGTGTTATTTCGGTTCTTGCTTGCGGATTGTCAAGCAATTTGCTGATATTTTTGACACAGGCATAATTTAATTTTTTAATACCGTCTTTCGAGCGAGCAATTGTTTCGTATTGTTTTGCATGCACAAGCTCATGTTTGATAAGTTTCTTGGATTTATATCTCATATACGGGTCTAAAATCATTGATTTATTGACAGTTATTTCTCCTGATATTGGAGAACAGTATGCTCCCTTTATTGAGGAACAAAATGTTCTGTCTGCTAATTTTGCATCAGTTTGAGTATTTATTTCGTTGAATTCTTGTTTAAATTTTTCGATTTTGGCTTCTTTGTTTCTGCTAAATATGTATTCCAAACCTCCGGCAACAACTATTGCAAGTGCAGTGTAAGGAAGTATTCTTTTTGAAAGTTTTGCTCTCAAATTAACTAATTTATCTAAATCCCCTGCTTTTTTAGCTCTTTTTATAGAGTATAACATTTTTGTTTCGTACCCTAAAATACCGATAGCAGGTGTAATTATTGCAGATTGTGACCACATATTGCGTGCAAATATGTCACCTTGTTCTTCTAATTTAACTGTTTTATTTACGTCTTGTATAAACTTGTCAGCACCATAAACTTGGGGTAAATTTTCCGAACTAGTAAACTTTATATTTTTATTATTTTCAATACTTGTAATACTATTCAACATAAAAAACACTGCCTATAATTATAAAAAATTAAAACAGTGTTTTTTGCCAGATTTTTATATATTGTAAAGTTATTTTATCCCAAAATTTACAATTAAGCTGAGATTTCTTCTGTTGTTGTATCTTTAGTTGGGAGTTTTACAACTTCTGCATTTTTTCTGTTCTTTACCATTTCAGATGTAACAACAAATTTGTCGATATTTTCTTTTGTTGGAACATCATACATAACGTCAAGCATAATTTCTTCGACTATTGAACGCAATGCACGAGCACCTGTTTTACGCTTAATTGCTTCTTTTGCAATCAATTCAACGGCATCAGGTTCAAATTCCAAATCAACACCGTCCATTTTAAGTAGTGCTTGATACTGTTTTAATACTGCGTTTTTAGGCTCAGTTAAAATCATTTTTAAAGTTTTTTCATTCAATTGATCCAATACCGCATAAACAGGAACACGTCCGATAAATTCCGGAATTAAACCAAACTTCAACAAATCTTCAGGTTGGAGTTTTTTCAATAATTTAACTGCATTTGCTTCTTTTTCTGCTTGAGACATTGGGGCTTTTGCTCCAAATCCGACAGAATTGCCAACTCCTGCTCTTGCATCAACGATTTTTTCTAACCCTACAAATGCACCACCTACAATAAACAAGATATTACTTGTATCAATTTCAATAAATTCTTGGTGCGGGTGCTTTCTTCCACCTTGCGGCGGAACATGAGCAACAGTACCTTCAATCATCTTTAAAAGAGCCTGTTGAACACCTTCACCTGATACATCTCTTGTAATTGATGTATTTTCAGATTTTCTTGAAATTTTATCAATTTCATCAATATAAATAATACCGCGTTCAGCTTTTGCAGAGTCAAATTCGGCATTTTGGTACAAACGAAGAAGAATATTTTCAACGTCATCACCAACATATCCAGCTTCAGTTAATGTTGTTGCATCAGCAACTGCAAAAGGTACATCAAGCATTTTTGCCAAAGTTTGAGCAAGCAAAGTCTTACCTGAACCTGTAGGCCCTACAAGTAAAATGTTTGATTTTTGTATTTCAACAGTATCCTTTTGACCGTCTTTGTTGTGTTTTAATCTTTTATAGTGATTGTAAACTGCAACAGAGAGTACCTTTTTAGCATCATCTTGACCCACAATATATTGATCTAAATATTCCTTAATTTCGTGAGGTTTTGGAATTGCTTTTTCTGCTTTTTCAGATTTTTCACCATCAACAGCCAATTCCTTATCTTTGCCTTCCAAGAATTCTTCATCAAGAATTTCATTGCAAAGCTCAACGCATTCGTCGCAGATATAAACTTCAGGACCTGCAATAAGTTTTTTTACTTGATCTTGAGTTTTACCGCAAAAGGAACATTTTAATTTATCATCATTTTTTGGCATTTATTTCACCTTTTTATTTAATTATGTCACGAGAAATAACTTTATCAATCATACCGTATTCAAGAGCTTCTTGAGGTGTCATGATATAGTCTCTATCTGTATCTTTTTCAATCTTTTTGATTGATTGACCGGTATTAGAAGCTAAAATTTCATTCAAAGATTTTTTAATTCTGATTATTTCAGCCGCTTGAATTTCGATATCTGTTGCTTGACCTTGAGCACCGCCAAGAGGTTGGTGAATTAAAACTCTTGAATGAGGAAGGGCCATTCTTTTTCCTTTTGTACCAGATGAAAGTAAGAACGCACCCATTGAAGCTGCTTGACCTAAACAGATTGTTGAAACATCAGCTCTAATGTGCTGCATTGTGTCATAAATCGCAAATCCGGCAGTTACAGATCCGCCAGGACTGTTAATATACAACATAATATCTTTTTCAGGATTTTCACTATCAAGTAATAATAACTGTGCAACTACAAGGTTTGCAACCATATCATCAATTGCAGTTCCCAAAAAGATAATTCTTTCCCTTAACAATCTTGAGAAAATATCAAAAGACCTTTCCCCTCTGCTTGATTGTTCGATAACTACAGGTACAAAACTCATTTTTAATTCCCTTTCTTATTTTCTATTTATATATTATAACTACAAATTTCTAAGCTTCAACCGCTGTTTTTTCAGGTTTAACTTCTACATATTCAACTTTGTTATTGTTAAACAAGAATTCTCTAACTTTATCGTTAACGATTTGTTGAGATAGGGTTGACAAGAAATCAGGATTTTGTCCAAATTGTTTCAGTAAGTCTTGTGGTTGAACCCCGTAAGCTCCAGCCATTTGAGAAATTTTTGTTTGGAAATCAGCTTGTTCAACTTTTATTTCTGCTTCTTTTGAAATTTTATCTATGATTAAAGAATTTTTTATTCTAACTGTTGCATCTTCAACTAAAGTTTTATTAAATTCTTCTTCATTACCTTGAGATTTAACAAATGTTTCCCAATCAACGCCTTGATAAGATAGTCTTTGAGCGTATTCATTTTTTAATGATTCAACTTCTCTATCAATCATATTTTGAGGAATTTCAACAGATGAAGAATCAATTACAGATTTAAATATTGAATTTTCAGCATTAGCTTTTTTAATATTTTCTCTTTGTGTATCTACATAATTTTTAATATCAGCTTTTAATTCATCAACTGTTTTGAATGCAGATGATTTAGCAACAAATTCATCAGTTAATTCAGGCAAAACTCTTTGTTTAATTTCGTTGATTTTTATAGAAAATACAGCCGGTTGACCTTTTAATTTTTCATCATGGTATTCTTCAGGGAATGTGACGTTAATATCAAATTCATCTTTAATATTATGTCCTACAAGTTGTTCTGCAAAACCAGGAATAAAGTTTGAATGAGCCAAATCTAATGAATACCCTTTAGCAGATCCGCCTTGAATTAGTTCTCCGTTAGCTTTTCCTTCAAAATCAAATACAACGGTATCAGTTTCGCAAGATGGTCTATCTAAAACCAGTTCCATTGATGCATGTTGAGTCATAAAGCCTTCTAATGCTTTATCATATGCACCATCATCATTTGCAGGAATTTCAACTTTCACATTTAAATCTTTGTAAGCTCCTAGAGTCACTTCCGGCCTTGTTTCAACTTCAAATGTTAATTCTAAATCTTTACCATTTTCAAACTTGTAATCAGTTATTGCCGGCTGAGTAATAACATCTAGTTTATTATCATAAATTGCTTGGCCTAAATATTTTGGTAATAAAATTTCCAAAGCTTCTTGTTGAATTCTGTCAACACCAACATGTCTTTCAACAACTGCTCGAGGAGCTTTCCCTTTTCTAAAACCATCGATATTTACGTATTGAGCAATTTTGTTTGCTGCAGAATTGTAAGCACTTGTTGCTTCATTTGCAGGAATCGTTAAACTAATACTTACTATGTTGTCTTTTACTTTTGTTAATTTTGTTTCCATTTTTTTATCCTTCTCATTAATTACATGTATTTCTTGTTAAAGCTTACCGCAAAAAGGAAGAAATGCAAGTTTTGAGACATATATAAAGATTAATTACCCAGTTGTATTATGATGCTTGCAATAATTTTATTTCTGTGTTAAGTATTTGCTATAGCCGAGAGATTCCTCTTTATCCCGGTTAAGGCGAATTAACAAGCGGCGGTTGGTTTGCTGACAGTAAAACAAATTAAAAGAAGGAAAATTTAAATGTTAAAAATCAGATTAAAAAGATTAGGTGCTAAGAAAAACCCTACATACAGAATTATTGTAATTAATTCAACTACAAAAAGAGAAGGCAGACCAATTCAAGAATTAGGTCATTACAATCCAAAAACTAAAGTTATGAAATTGGACAAAACTTCTGCTTTGGATTGGATTTCAAAAGGTGCTCAACCAACTGAAACTGTTGCTTACTTGATTAAAAATTGCAACGATGACGGTACTTTGAATTATGTAAAAAAAGAAACAGTTAAGCTTTCTAAAAAAGCATTAGCTAAAAAACAAGCTGAAGAAGAAGCTGCAGCTAAAGCTGCTGAAGAAGCAAAAGCTGCAGCTGAAGCAGAAGCAGCTGCTCCTGCAGAAGAAGCTCCGGCTGAAGCATAGTTCTTTAAATTATACAAAAAAGACACCTTCAATTTTGAGGGTGTCTTTTAGTGTAAATAGTTCATATTTTCGTTTTGTAATACATAGTATGCACACCCGTACCCTTTTGATGTCCCATTTATACAATTAAAATCTGACATTATCCCTTGTGGATTTCCTGCGGGGATTAAACCTATATTTTCTATGTATTGAAATCCAAATAAATCCCACCCCCACTTATTAGGTTTATATTTACCGTTTGTATCTATAAAAAAGAAAATGTATTCGCCTTGATTAGCACCGCCTCTCCACCATATTGTGCTTCCGTTATTTAGTGAGATTTTATAGTAAACTTCCTGTGTTGCATAATTGCCGGCACTTTCATTATTTAAAAGTAAATATTCTCCGTTGTATAGGCACTTTCCTGAATTATCATTAGTGCCGCAATCAAGTGAAATTTTTAAAAACGGGCTTATCATTTCCATAATTTTCCTTGCGGATTGTTTAGTTAATGAATCAACACCCCAACCGGTTACATCTCCATATTCATTTTCAGCCATTCTTATTGCTTGAGTTAGTATTGAATACGTTGATATTAATTTTTTAGTTGTTTGTTTTTCGTAGTAATTTTGTCTTAAATTCGGAATAGTTAATGCGCTGACAACTCCTATTATACCGATTGTAATTAGAGTTTCTGCAAGTGTAAATGCGTGTTTTATTTTTATTGTCGACTTTCCCATATTTAATTATGTCCCTTCCAAGTTTTATTTAAATTATAACAAATTAAACTTGTTATGTCAATAGTTAAACTTGGTTCTAATGATTACGTTTACATTTACCATGAAGCTAAAGGAGCCAGTGTGTGGATATTAAAAAATTGCTAGGTGCAAAAATAAGTAATATAAGGAAATCCAGAGGATATTCTCAAATTAAATTTGCTGAACTTTTGGGAATTTCAACAAATGCTTTGAGTCTTATTGAAACGGGAAACGGATTTCTTACTGCCGAGACATTAGAAAAAATTTTAGAGCAATTTAATATGCAGCCTGAAGAACTATTTTCTTTTGGAAGTATTAAAACTGAAGCTGAAATTTACGACGATATAATTCGGTTGTTGGAAAATGTAAAAAACGATAAGGCAAAATTATCTACTATTTATAATTTAATAAAGAATATTGTTTAGCAGCTTAGAGCTTTGCTAAAACATGAGCAAGTCTATCCAGTTTTTTATTATCTGTTCCGATTCCGCAAAGAAGCATTGTAGATTTTTCATTAGTTCGTTCGTCTTCAATGTTAAAATCTTCGTATAGCATTTCGGAAAGTTCATAGCCTGAAATTCCGGGAACTCTTATTAAAACTTTTGTCGGGTCATCACCAAAAAACTCGCACCCGCGACATCTTTCTCTAATTCGGTCAAGTTTTGTAACCAAATTATCAATTTCTTTTCTGCCTTCTCGAGAATCAAGATAGTGAATATTAGCTTCAATTGATGCTAATAGCGGGTATGACGGTGATGTCGTTGAAAACATATTTAGTGCCGGTCTGACATCAACTTCACAATTTGAATGAAGTAGTGCTGTCGGGTTTAGTCCTCCGGCAGTTTTGTGCAGAGATTGGACTGTAAAATCAGCAATATTTACTGCTGATAGCGGTAATAATTCCGAAAACGGATATAATGCACCATGAGCTTCATCAACAATTAGGAATGCTTCATGTCGTTCGCAAACTGCTTTTATTTCTTCAATGTCGGAAATTATACCTTCGTATGACGGAGAAGTTACTATAACAGTTCTAATATTGTACCTGCTAAGGTAGTAATCAATAACTTCCGGTTTCGTTTCAAGAGGGACACCCCAATCTTTATCAATTTCAAGATCGTATGTTAATGCTCTTGCACCTGCCAGTCTCACCGCGTTAAAGTGGCTCGGGTGAGAATTTGATGCTATTAAAACTTTATCTCCGACCTGGGTACAGGATAAAACGGCACCAATAATCCCGCTTGTTGAACCATTTGTTAAAAAAGTGGTTGAGTATGTGTGATAGATTGAACGCGCACGCATCTGAGCACGTTCAAGAGCTTCCTGTGGATCTTGGCATTGCGTTTCTGAATAGTCAAGCTTGTACATCTCCTTCAAAGGCTCATAGATGAAAAATCTTTGACCATGCGAAGGTGTCGTAAATAAAGTTTTTTCAGGCTTTTCACTAAGCAAACGAACAAGACTCATAATCGTATCCCTACTTATTCTTTATCTCAACGTTGCGTTTTGCACAGTATTGGGTTAAAAACATTT
Organism: bacterium; assembly: GCA_017467605.1. Taxonomy (GTDB): domain Bacteria; phylum Cyanobacteriota; class Vampirovibrionia; order Gastranaerophilales; family Gastranaerophilaceae; genus Zag111. The sequence goes on from JAFUSQ010000031.1 coordinate 13,609, forward strand.
TGTCATTATTTGAATTGAAGGTGAACTGACCGGAAATTACGTAGCCGCCCTCATTACTTTTCTCAATTCTTATCGGTTGAAATTTGCACTCTATAGCTGTAGTTTCGGTTAGCGGCAGAGAAACATCATAAGACCCTTCAATATTAATATTTTCGTCTGTTTTTAATTTCATACCGCCTGCTGAAATATCAAGTGTAGAAATATTATAAGATTTTCCGTTTTCGGATAATTCAAGTTCATTAATGTATTTAATACGAGTATATTGACGTCTTTGTAAAAATTTATGTTTTGCCGGGCTGGCAATTATTAAGGTTTTGCCTTCAATTTTCTTTGCATATGAATCAAAATATAATTTACCGCGATTTGTTTGAGTATAAAATTCACAGTAGGTGTTTTCTAAAATTCCGTCGGGTTCGTATTCCAATTCCAGAGTGAAATCTCCGGCACGGACCTCTGTGACTTTACCTCTGTTTGCAAATTTGTAATTTTGCGGAATCATTAAAATTTCTTGATTTTCAACAACTAATTCTCTCATCTTTGACCTTTCAAAATATATTAATATAATGTGATTATACAACAATATTTAAGTTATGGCAGAATGTTAAGAAAAGAAAAGCCCCTTAAATAAATAAGGGGCAAGCTGAGCAATCAGAAGAGTTGAGGATTTACATTATTATCTTAAAAGTTTGTTTTTGTTCTTTCATTGGCTAAAATGTCTATTATTTTTGCTTAATATTAGATTTGTAGGTATTAACTATTGTTAACTTATTGCTTTATTAATGTGTGTATTTTGTAAAATTTTGTGAAATATGTTATAATATTAATGTAGTAATAAGGAGTTATGTATTATGAAAAAGATTTTATTAATGTTATTGGTTTTAAGCCTTTCAACCGGTTATACATTGGCAAAACCGTATGATTTTTTGTCAGCACCAAACGAAGGTAACAGAGATTTGGCACCTTTTACTGAACATCAATTTGAAAAGCGTGAAACATTAGATTTCAAAAACAGATCTGAAGAATACAAAGAAAAACGCGAAGCAAAAGATACTTATCTTGATTATCAAGAAGGAAAAGTTGATGTGCCTCCTACGGTTAAAACTCAATACAATATGCAAGGTCCCGGCAGCAACAATATGCAATTTGTCAGAGATGAAAACGGAAAAATCAGAATTAAGCGTTATTAATATTTATGAAAAAATTGATTATTAAATGGATTGTTTTTGCTCTGGTAATCATGGCAACATGCTATCTGCCCGGAATTAAGGTAGAAAATTTTGCTTTTGCCATGCTTATTGCGGCATGCCTTACACTTATAAATGTTTTTATTAAGCCGATTATTAAGTTATTGGCATTACCGATTAATCTTTTTACGTTTGGATTGTTCAATCTTGTAATAAATTTTGGAATTTTGTACGGGATTTCTTATTTAATCCCGCAATACGCTCTGGATAATCCTTTGAGTGCATTTTATGCATCGTTAATTATTGCAATTTCATACTCCATTTTAAAGAAAATTTAGTACTAATGTATGTTTTTTCTTATAAAAAGTGTTAATTTTCGTAAATATACTTGCAACAAAAGAAATTTTTAATATAATGAATTTGTACACAAGAAGAAGGAGTTTAGTTATGAACAAAGAAGAATTAGTACAAGAAATCGCTAAAAAAGCTAACGTTACACAAAAAGAAGCTGCTGAAGTTTTATCAACTTTAGTTGATACAATCCAAAAAACAGTTGCTAAAGGTAAAAAAGTTACTTTAGTTGGTTTCGGTACTTTCGAACCACGTAAGAGAGCTGCTAGAACTGGTAGAAACCCTCAAACAGGTAAAGAATTAAAAATCCCTGCTAAAACAGTTCCTGCTTTCTCAGCTGGTAAAAAATTCAAAACTGTTGTTAACGGCAAATAGTTTGTAACAATAGTTATAAGTTTAGACCGCTTGCCAAATTGGCAGGCGGTCTTTTTTGTGTTATTAATAAATTGTCATATTAATGTAAGGAATGGTAATGTTAGATAGTATTTTGAGCGGATTAATAGCATGGATTGAAAGTGTAATAACTGGAGTTGGACCTGCAGGAATAGCTATTTTAATGGCTATAGAATCATGCAATATCCCGCTACCCAGTGAAGCGGTGCTCCCATTTGCAGGTTATCTTGTAAGTAAAGGGGAAATGGGCTTCCATTTGGCTGCATTTGCAGGTGCAATAGGTTGTGTTATCGGTTCAGTCCCTTCATATTATCTTGGATATTTCGGCGGCAGAAAATTTTTTGAAAAATATGGGAAATATGTTTTGGTTTCAAAAAAAGATTTGGAATATGCGGATAAATGGGTTGACAAATATGGCGATTGGGCATTTTTCTTATGCAGAATGCTGCCTGTTATAAGAACTTTTATATCTCTGCCTGCCGGTATATTGAAAGCCAGAAAAAGAACATTTTTTACTCTTACATTTTTAGGGTCATTAATTTGGAGTTATGTGTTGGTTTATGTTGGTGTAGTGCTTGGTGAGCATTTAGACAAACTTAAATCTGTTTGGCATAAGTTTGATGTTATAATAGTTGTTGTTTGCTTTATTTTGGGTTGTCTGTATATTTATAAACATATAAAGCATCTAAAAGAGGATTAATTTTCAAATATAAACAGTTTATGAATATCTATTTTGAGGGCATTTGCAACTTTTGCAATTGTTTGTAAGGACGGTGATTGCTCTCCGCGTTCAACTATTCCCATGGTTGAGCGTGCAAGTCCTGCCATATCGGCTAGCCCTTCTTGAGAAATGCTTTTTTTAACTCTTTCTAATCTGATATTTAGCCCTACTTTTTTGTCTATTTCGTCTATTTTAATGCTCATATCAGACATTATAGTAAAGTATTGACACATAATAATACACGTGATATTGTAGACATGTCACACATTATAATAGAGGAATTAGACTTATGCAAAAAGGCATCACATTAGTTGAAATCCTTATAACTATCGGAATTATTGGCGTTGTATCTACTCTTACAATTCCAAGTTTGTATGCTGCTTATAAAAAGCATGAAACAATTTCAAAATTAAAAGAGGCATATAGTATATTTCAACAAGCTGTAAAATTATCGATTGTCGACAATGATGATATATCAGGTTGGAATTTATCAACGGCAGATATCATAAATTCTTCCGATTGCCGTAGAATTGCTGAAACTTATTTTTTGCCGTATATGAGTGGTACATATAGAACAAATAAGAGTTATGAGATGAAAACTTTAGGTACAGATAACTTAAAATTTTTATATTGGGATAAGAATTCTCTTTTTCAGATGAAAAACGGTATGATATTTTCTGTTGGTGCATATTATGGTAATATGCGTGTTACAGTTGATTTAAACGGAATATCAAAGCCTAACAGATTAGGAATTGACGGTTTTGTTTTTGAACTTAATAAAACAAAAAATAATATTCAATTTTACGGAGAAAACGAATCTGATTCACGTTTACTATATCCGGTTAGCGGTCTAGGCGGAGAATGTAAAAGAGGGACTAATATGCAATATTATACCGGTGCATACTGTGGTGCTCTTATAAAAAGAAATAACTGGTCCATTACCAAAATTTATCCCTGGGCAAATGGTAATTAGTTTAAATTAATCGAATGGCAATCGGTTCCGCCTGTTTTGATAAGGTTGAATTTTTCGGCAATTTTTTCAACTTCGGCAGGTGATGAAAATTTTATGTATTTTCGCCATCTCGGGTATGGATAATAAACTTCTATACCGTCTAATCCCATATCGACAAGTTCTTTTACAAATTTTTCAAGATTTAGTGCCCAACAACATGCCGGGTGTGCCAAAACTGCAATCCCGCCGGATAAATGAATTGCCGATATTAATTCTTTGAGATTTCTCTTTGATAGGATTCTTACGATATCTTTTTCGGTATCGCGTTTATTTCTTGCATAAAACTTTTGCATAGCGGGGTGATTTATATCAATTCCGTATGCTAATAAGTGCAGAAATATATATTTATGCCAAACATCAAATTCAACTCCTGTTATGGCTCCGGAATTCGGATTATCTAAGTGTCCTTGGACTGTATTATGATCTGTAATGGCAAATACTTGGTATTTTTCTTTTGCTTGAGAAGTCAATTCATTAAAATCTCCGAGTCCGTCGGAGTATTTTGTGTGAATGTGAAGATTTACTCTCTCATTTTGGTAATCTGATTTTGTTAAATTTTTAATTATTTCTATCGGATTTTCCATGATTTGATTTATATTTACCCCTGTAATACTATTATAGTACAAAAAGGAGCGAGTATGGCAAAAGATGAGCTTAAAAACAGTATATGGTTTGTTCTGGCTGATGGTATAAAAATTTATTTTACAAATATAGATAAATTTGTAATGTACATGCTTTTCCCTGTTTTTGGGCAAATTGCAGGTATTCTTTTGGCATTTGGTTTATCGCTGGGTTTTGCCGATAAAGTAATTGCAAAAACTGATAGTCCTGTCCATGCTCTTATTTTTGTAATACTTTTAGCTTTACCGGGTTTGTTAATATTTGCTAAAGCTTTTTGGGATTTTATGGTAGCGTATGTTGCTTTGAATTCCATGACAGAGGGTGCAATAAATACAGGTAAAGTTTATGATTTCCAATCTCATAATGAGGTTGCAACAAGAAGAACTTTTAAATTTGTATTATTACTTCTTGCAGTTGGAATTTTGAGCTCTTTGGCAACAAGTATTTTCTTTATTATACCGGGATTTGTTCTGTGGATATATTTTATTTTAGTTTATCAAGTTTTTACATTTGAACCGGAATTGTCAATTCAGGACTGCTTTAAAAGAAGTTTTGTATTAATTCGCGGGAATTGGTTAAGAACACTTATTTTAATGCTAATTTTAACTTTCTTTTCCATATATATTATTACGGAAGGTATTACTGTTGTTTTTGATTATTTGAATTTAACCGATAAAATTTGTTCATTGTTTACTCCATTTACAAATATGATTCCTTTGGATTTTACCAACAAGGTTTTGGTTTATTTGAAATTACCTATAATAACTCCGGAAATTATTTCAAGAACTGTATTTTTCTCAATACTTTCATTTATTGTGACAGGTTTAACTTTGCCTATTAGAAGTATTTGTTGGACATTATGGTATATGTCCGGGGTAAATGAAAAAAATAACATTGAGAAGAAATTGGTTCGTAAAAAGCGTGAACAAGAGGTTGTTTGATGTTTATCTGCAAAAATTGCAAATCTATTGATAAATTTGAACTTATGTTTTCTCCTGATTATACCGGTAATCGCAATTTTTCTCAGCGTTACAATGAAAAAGGTGAAATCGAAATTTCTGTTGACGGATATATTTTTGTACCTGATTTGCAATTTATGAATGAACATGCCGTATGTAAATATTGCGGACAAATTTATATTTGGGATTATCAGGGTGGGGTAAATGTAGGTAGGTAAAGCTAAACTGGAAAGGGAGACTTTATGACAAGAATAGAAAACCGAAAAAATGACGAGACAAGACAAATTAAATTTACAAAAAATTATACGAAAAACGCATTAGGTTCTGTTTTAGTTGAATTCGGAGATACAAAAGTTATTACGACTGCTTCTGTTGAAGAAGGAAAACCTAAATGGTTTGATAAAGATGATAACAGAGGTTGGCTGACTGCTGAATATTCTCTTTTGCCGTCTTCTACTTCAACAAGATGTCAAAGAGAAAGAACAAAGATTTCCGGAAGAACTCAGGAAATTCAAAGACTTATCGGCAGAAGTCTGAGAGCTTGTGTTGATTTGCATAAAATTCCTGATTTAACAATAACAATTGATGCAGATGTAATTCAAGCAGACGGCGGTACCAGAACGGCAAGTATTTGCGGTGGTTTTGTAGCTTTGTCTTGTGCTATTGAAAAACTCTTAGCAGAAGGCAAAATTAAAGAAAATCCCATAATTGAACCAATTGGTGCTATTTCAGCTGGTATTGTTGATGGAGAAGTAAGACTCGACTTAAATTACGAAGAAGATTCTCATGCTCAGGTTGATTCAAATGTTGTTTTGACAAAAAGCGGTAAAATTATTGAATTTCAAACAACTGCAGAAGGTGAACCTTATGAATTTGATAAAATGATTGAAATTTTTAATACTGCAAAAAAAGGTATTCAAGAAATAATTGCAAAATATTAAACTTTGATATATGCTTTTGGTATGAAAAGGGTTGCCTTTATCGTATCTGTTCTGTTGATTTGCTTGCTTGGCTTTAATATAGTTTTAGCAGATTCGGAACCCGTAAAATCAACTGAAGGTGTAGAAATCCAAGGAAGTATTGAAAAGGTTAAAGAGGATTCTGATATCAAAAAGGACAGAGCAGAGAAGAAAAGAGCTACCAAACAGTATTTTAAATATAAAAAAGCAATAAAAAAACAAGATTGCAAAAGAACAAAAAAAGAAAAGGAAATAGAGTATTTAGAAAAAAGACTCATCACAAAGCAAGAACGTCTTAGAACTTTAGTGCCTGAGTCAGAGAAAGGAGAAACAGAAGAATGAAAAAATTAGTATTATCATTGATGGCAGCTTCAGTTATTGCTATGGGTACTGCTGCAAATGCTACTAACCCTGTAAGTACTTGGTTAAATGATACTGCAAGCAAAATTACTCAAACAGAAAACAATATTACTAAAGCACAAAAAGAACAACAAAAAGCTGCAGAAAAAAGACAAAAAGAGCTTAAAAAACAACAAGAAGCTCAAAAGAAAGCTGTTCAAAATTCTGTAAATGAACAAAAAACTTTCTGGAATAACCAAAAGAAATTCTGGAAAAATGTATTTACATTTGGTAATGCTTCATAATTGAGCTATTATAATCAGTTGAAAGAGTCGGAATTTTATATTCCGGCTTTTTTGTTGTATATATATTTTCTCTGTGTTAATATGAGAAGGTTAAATAAGGGATATGGACAAGTCATGATTACCCGCAATAATATACAAACCCTAACAGGTGCAAAAACAATTATTGAAACACTTAAAAATTTAGGTGTGGATACTGTTTTCGGCTATCCGGGCGGAGTAGTTTTGGAGCTTTATGACGAAATTCATAAAGATAAAGAAATAAAACATATTCTTGTTAGACATGAACAATCCGCGGTTCACAGTGCAGAAGGTTATGCAAGAGAAACCGGAAAATGCGGAGTAGTCCTCGTAACTTCCGGCCCCGGAGCTACAAATACCCTTTCCGGAATTGTAAATGCTTATCTTGACGGGTATCCGCTTATTGTTTTGACCGGTCAGGTCTTTAAAAACTTATTAGGTAAAGATGCTTTTCAGGAAGCAAATATCTGTGATATTTGTAAATCTTGTACTAAAAAAACTTTTCAAATAACTTCTGCTAAAGATATTCAAAAAACCTTTATTGAAGCATACAAAACCGCTATGTCTGGCAAAAAAGGTCCTGTTGTTATCGATTTAGTGAAAGATATATTTAAAGAAAAGGTTGTTTTTGAGCCTATGAACTTTGAATTCGATCAGAATTTTGTTTATGTTGATTCTGCTTCTAATTTAAATCAAATGCTCGAAAATTCGGAAAAACCTCTTATTGTTGCAGGAGGAGGGGTAAAACATTCAAAAGCAGAAGATGAATTGTCAAAACTGGTTTCTAAGACAGATATTCCTGTTGTTTCTACAATGATGGGGCTTGGTACATTCCCGCAAAATGACAAAAATTATTTTGGAATGATTGGTATTTTTGGAGATAATTCAGCTAATAATCTGTTGAAAGAGTCAGATTTAGTAATTTCTCTTGGTGCCAGATTTAATGACCGAATTGTTGATAGAGAATGTTTAAATGGTAAATTATTTCAGGTCGATATAAATAAAAATGAAATATCCAGAGTAATCAAAACTGATAATTTTATTATTGGTGATATTAAAGATGTTTTGTCTAAAATAAGTATCTCAAAGAGATTTTCAGATTGGTCAATTAATGCTCAAGCTTTTAGAACTGCAAATAAAACAAGATTTAAACAAACAAATATGCTTCATTCATTTGAAGTTATTAAAGAAATTGAAAAATTTACAAAAAATGAAGCTATAACTTTTACTTCGGAAGTTGGTCAGCATCAATTGTGGGCTGTCCAAAATTTGAGTTTTTATAAAGATAGAAAAATTTTTGTTTCCGGCGGCTCAGGAACAATGGGATTTGGTTTACCTAGTGCAATAGGTGCTGCCGTTGCTAATCCTTCAAAGCAAGTCGTTTGTATTACGGGAGACGGTTCTTTTCAGATGGCATTGCATGAACTTGCAACCTGCAAGGATTACAATTTAAATATTAAAATAATAATTTTGAATAACGGATATTTGGGAATGGTTCGTCAATTGCAGGATAAATTCTGTGATGGAGTGTATTCTGAAACAAAAATATCAAATCCTGATTTTGTGACTTTGGCTAAAAGTTATGGAATCAACGGGCTTAGAGTTTCTTCTTTTGATGAGATTCTACCTGCTTTACAAACTGCTTTTTCAACAAATGATACGTTTGTTATTGATTTTGCGGTTGAACCAATAGAAACATTGTAACAAACTTGAACAATAATGAAAAATAGATTACCCTATAGGAATTAAGAGATAATGAAAGAATTAAACGAGAGTATGATTAAAGAAATTAAGTCAATATATTCAGGCAGATTAAAATCAACAAATCCAATATCAAAAGCCCCGGATATTAAATTCGTTAAAAATGGTTGTTCTAGCAGAAGAAAATCATTTTTTAACGGTGTTATTGATAAATTGAATATTGTTGTTGCTGATAAATAGCTAGTGTTTGCAATTACCGCAATTACCGCTGCAGCCTGAACACTTGTTTTTGAATAAGTCAGAATAATCAAACACTTTGTCGTTTATTAAGGCATCTATTACATAAGGATATATTTTGGAAGATACAGCTTTTAATTCTTCAATATATTCATTATAGTGAGTCGTTAATCCTATCAGTACCGGATATTGAGCTAGGATTTTTTCGCAAAAATTCTTGTTTCCAACCTTATGTATTGTTACTCCGCCAACTTTAACTCCTGATGTAAAAGTATCTTTGATTGGTGTATTTGTTTGAAATGCCGGTAAAAGTGACGGAAAAATATTCAAAATCGAACTATTTGTATTTATAAAATTTTCAGGAAGTTCTGTTTCAAAACCTGTAAAAGCTATTAAGTCATAATTTTTTGTATCATTTTTGACATCAATAATTTCGATTTTTATATCTTTGTTTGTAAAATAATTTTTTATAGAAGAAATTATTTCTAAATTCTCAGAAGTTATGATTGCAATTTTTTTCATACAAAAATACTAGCATAAATAAAAGCTTTCCGTTATGGAAAGCTTTTATTTTACAATAGGGTTTGTTTTTTTCTCTAATATTTCTCCCTAGTGACAAAGTGCAAGAAGTACCCCTGCAGCAACGGCTGAACCAATTACCCCTGCTACGTTTGGTCCCATCGCATGCATTAATAAATAGTTTTGTGAATTGTATTCCAAACCTACTTTGTTTGATACTCTGGCTGCCATCGGAACGGCTGAAACTCCGGCTGAACCGATTAATGGGTTAATTAATTTAGGTTCACGACCTGCCATTTTAGCAGAAATTATTTCGCATAAATTCATAAGTTTTGCCATTAGCACCCCGCCTGCAGTTGCAAATGAAAATGCTATAATACCTAAAACTAATATGAATAATGTTTGGATTGTTAAAAATTGTTCCGCTGATAATTTTGAGCCTACGGACAAGCCTAAGAATATTGTAATAATATTGATTAGTGCATTTTGCATAGTATCTGACAATCTGTCAACAACTCCGCATTCTTTGCATAAATTACCAAAAGTCAAAGCTCCGACAAGCGGGCAAGCATCAGGCAAGAAAATTATACATAAGCCTAAAACAACAAGCGGAAATACAATTTTTTCTCTTTTTGATACTGAACGCAGTTGTTCCATTTGAATTTGGCGTTCTTTCGCATTTGTTAATGCTTTCATTATAGGTGGTTGAATAACCGGAACTAAAGCCATATAAGAATATGCCGCAACTGCAATTGCGCCCAAGAGTTCAGGGGCAAGTTTTGATGTTACGAAAATTGATGTAGGTCCATCAGCTCCGCCAATAATCCCGATAGCTCCGGATTGCGGCAGAGTAAAACCGAAACAGCATAATGCTAATAACAAAGCCCCAAAAATACCGAATTGAGCTGCACCGCCCAAAAGTGCAGTTTTAGGGTTTGCAATTAATGGACCGAAATCGGTCATTGCTCCAACACCCATAAATATTATTAACGGGAAAATACCTTTATGGATACCGGCTTCATAAATTATACCCAAAAAACCGTTTGGCTCAGAAATTCCGGCAAGCGGAATATTTGATAATAAGCCGCCAAACGCTATCGGAATAAGCAATAACGGTTCATATTGTTTTTTAATACCAAGCCATAACAGGAATAAACAAATTAATAGCATAATCGGGTGACCGAATTGATGCAAAAATTGTTCAACGCAATTAGTTATAGCCGGATCTGCTTTTTCAACCATATTATAAATACCTGTAGATTGCCACAGTTCTAATAATCCGGGTTGTACAATGTTCCAAAAACTATGTAATGAATTAAATAGTCCCATTTATTTACCCCCCTACTGTTACCAATACTTGACCTGTTTGAACTTTATTTCCGACTTCAATTTCAACAGATTTTACAGTACCGGAAACAGGTGATTTTATTTCTGTTTCCATCTTCATAGCTTCAACAACTGCGATAACGTCGCCTTCTGATATAGAATCACCTTCTGAAACTAAAACTTTTAATACGTTACCCGGTAATGCTGCTTTAATTGGAGTTCCTTCACCTGTAGAAGCTGCTTTTGCTTCAATACCTTCTTTAACGGTGAAATCATATAATTTGCCGTTTACTGTAGCTTTTCCGCCTTCCAATGCTACTGCATATTTTTTGCCGTTAATAGTAACGGTATAACCATTTGAAGAACTGCTGCTATCACAACTTGCATTTTCTGATTTAGCTTCGTTTTTGCGAACTCCGATTGTTCCTTTACCTTGCAAGAACAATATTCCTTTTTCTTTGCAGGCAGCTGAAATAAACAAGTTTTCGTCATTTACAGGCAATCCTGCTTCTTCAAGACGTTTTTGCGCAACGGCAAGACCTTTATTAGGATCTTTATCGTTCAGGTCAACAACTGTTTCGGTTGTCGGTTGAAGTTCAAGTTGTTCAGCTGCAATTTTAACAATTTCAGCATCAGGTTCGCAAGGAGTTTTCCCAAAATATCCAAGAACCATTTTCCCGTAACCTTCGGCGATCTTCTTCCATTTTCCGAACATAACGTTATTAAATGCTTGTTGGAAGTAGAATTGTGAAACAGGAGTAACTGATGTTCCAAAACCTCCCTTTTCAACAACTTCTTTCATTGCTGCAACAACTTCAGGATATTTATTCATTAAGTTGTTATCACGAAGCATTTGAGTATTGGCAGTTAACGCTCCTCCCGGAAGCGGGGACTGAATGATTTGCGGATTAACTGCCAGAGCTTCAGGAGGTAAGAAGTAATCTTTCATGCATTCTTTGAAAATTTCTTCTGTTTCCAGAATTTTTTCTACATCAATACCCAAATCGTATTCTGTTCCTTTAAGAGCATGCCACATAGAAACGATATCAGGTTGAGCTGTGCCTCCTGAAACAGGTTTCATTGATAAGTCAATACAATTTGCACCGCCGTCAAGTGCTGCCAAGTATGCTGCCAAACCTGTACCTGCTGTTTCGTGTGAGTGGAATCTGATGTCTGCTTCGGCACCTAAAATTTCACGAGTTCTTTTTATTGTTTCGTAAACTTTTCTTGGTGCTGATGTTCCTGAAGCATCTTTAAATGCTAAAGAATCAAATTCTATTCCTGCATCTAAAATTGAACGTAAAACTCTTTCATAGAATTCAACATCATGTGCTCCTGTGCAACCGATAGGTAATTCCATCATTGTAATTGTAACTTCATGTCTTAAACCATGTTTTTTAATACATTGGCTTGAATATAATAAGTTGTTAACATCATTTAAGGCATCAAAGTTTCTAACTGTTGTTACACCGTGTTTTTTAAACATTTTTGCGTGTAAATCAATGACATCACGAGGTTGTGAATCCAAACCTACAACATTAACCCCTCTTGATAGAGATTGTAAGTTAATGTCAGGTCCGACTGCTGCTCGGATTTTATCCATTGTTTCAAAAGCATTTTCATTGCAGTAAAAAATAGGTGATTGAAATCTTGCACCGCCTGCAACTTCAAAGTGTTTAATACCTGCATCTACCGCTGACTTTAATGCAGGAAGAAAATCGTCTACGAATACTCTTGCTCCGTAAACGGATTGGAAACCGTCTCTAAATGACGTATCCATAACTTTAATAAGTTTTTTACTCATATTTATATCCTTTCATAAATTAATTTATTAACTTCTTTTTGCCATAATAGCAGCAATTGCGACTGCAACTGCATCATCAATAGCAGTACTTGCTTTTTTTGCAGCACTTTTTACTTCTTCAACAGCTTCAGGGAAAATTTTGTTCAGCCACAAAACGATTTTTGACATAATCATCATTGAAAATATCAAAATTGTTAAAAAGCAAAGAACAAATCCCATGCCCATTACGAGTAGTATTAACCCGTTTTTTAAAGTTTCACTCATAAAATATCTCCTATTGTAAGTACTAATTCTTTATCATTTTTTAATAAAACAAGCTCGCCGTTGTCTGTTACAGATTTTGCAAGCCCGTTTTCAATTTTGTCAAAAATTTGTATGTCTAATTCTCTGCCTAAAAAACAATTTCTTTTTAGGTATTCATCTTTTATAGAATTAAATCCTTCTGAAAGAAATTCATTATAATTTTTGAAGAATTCATCTGTTAATTTTGTTAAAAAAGTTTCTAAACCAACGTTTTGGTTAATTTCAATATTTAACGAGGTTGCGATTTTATCAGGGATTTCGTCTAAATCAGATTGTTTAGCATTTAAATTAACCCCGATTCCTAAAATAATTCCTTTACATTTACCACCGCCTTGCATTACGGCTTCCGATAAAATTCCTGCAATTTTTTTGCCATTAATTAAAACATCATTAGGCCACTTAATCTGCGGGTAAATATTGTAAGTTTCCAAAACTCTGCATAAGCAAACAGATAAATATTGTGTAAGGTTGGAATAAATATCATCAAATTTATCAGAAGGTTTTAGAACGATAGACATGAACAAATTACCCTTTCCTAAATCCACCCATGAACGATTTAATCTCCCACGGCCTGATGTTTGTTCAATTGCGTAAACAACAGAGCCATCGACCAAATCATCAATATGTAATTTGGAGTAACTGTTTGTAGAATTAACGCTTTCGAGTTTTATAACGTCCATCTTCTCCCCTGACGGATATTTACACACATGCCATTATACTACAAACAAAAATAATAATTAATTATATAAATCAAAATCTTGCGGAAGTTTTTCTTCAATAAGTTTTACAAAATCAGAGCATTTATAATTAAAAGCATTGGCAAGTTTCCATAAAGTAGTAAGTTTTGTATCAATTTGACCTTTTTCAAGTTTTGATAAAAGACCGTTGCCTATATCGTATTCATAGGAGAATATATTAATCCCTTTATTTTGTTGTTTCCTGTGTTTAAGAACAATTTCTCCAAGAGCTTTTAAAATGGCGTCTTTTTTCTCCTGAAGTATTAATTTTTCGTTATCGGAATCCATAAATAAATTTTAATAACTTGACAATGGAATCTATAGAATATATTCTATAGAATGTGTTAAATATAAGGAGTTTTAAATAAAGGCATGTATAGCAATAGCAATAACTATCTGTCCAAATTTGAGAAGCGGTGCGAAGTGCCGAAGTGGAATGATCATGTAGGGGAAATTATGAGATTCTTCGAGCTTCGTTCTCGTAATTTTACCTCTCCTCGCAATGACAGGGGTAAATATTGTTCCTCCCCAGAGGGGGACACAAGTTCGAGCAAACGAGGAACGAGTTTTGTGAGACTGCGTGCAGGGAGCGATAGCGAGTCGCAGGTTAGGTGGGGTGCTTCCCTTAAGGGCAAAAGTAATTGTCATTCCGAACTTGTTTCGGAATCTGTTTCAAAAAAGATGCTGAAACAAGTTCAGCATGACAGGGGTAA
>JAFUSQ010000032.1 GCA_017467605.1 bacterium
AAAAAGGATTAGTATTTCTTAAGTCAAGTTGAAAGAACAGAAGGATTAGACAATCTTTTCGCCAGTCAAATAGACTTGGAGGTGGTGAGTCATAATCCTTCTGTTGTTATTTAAACATGGATAAATTCGATATGCAGGAGGGCGCAATGAAAACACATCTTCGAAGCGCAATAAAATATGCCCTAATTGTACTAGGACATATTCTATTAATTATTGCTTCGTTAATGTAGGGTCTGCAAAGGTTGTTGGTGTCACAACAACCACCCTGCTTTTATTATAACTTATGTTGTTAAATTTTTCAAGTAGTATAAATTTAGTCTGTTTGTGCAATGAAAAATTATAAACATTCAAAAATAATATATTTATGAATGAGTGGTATAATACATTAACAAAACCGCCTCTTACGCCTCCTGCATCATATTTCCCTGTAGCTTGGGGTATTTTGTATACTCTTATGACAATTGCGTTTTTCGTGATTTTATCGAAACCTCACTCGCAGGATAAATATATTGCAGTTAATTTATTTTTGTTTCAATTAGTTTTAAATTTTACTTGGAGTTATGTATTTTTCGAGATGAAATCAATTAGTCTTGGGCTTCTTGATGTAATATTTTTATTGATTCTTTTAATATTTACTGTTATTTATTTTTTCAAGTTATCCAAATTAGCCGGTATTTTACTTATACCGTATCTTTTACAGGTAATTTTTGCTCTTTATTTAAATTTAGGTTTTTTAATTCTCAATTAAGGTTGTATATTAAGAATAGTAAAAGTTTTGCTACAAATATAGCAAATATTAAAATTTTATGGTTTTATTGTGGATAAGTGTAGGAAATTGGTTAAAGGATTTGTGTATGAAAAAATTTTTACTGACGTGTTTGGTTGTATTTTTTAGTTGTTTATCTGCAAATGCATCATCTCAAGTATTTTACGGAGCAGGCGGAAGGCCTTCGCATGTAAGTGTTGGAGGTGGAGCTTATCGTTCAATAAATAATTTCGGTTCAAATGCTTTATTTGCTCCTCAAAATGTTAGAGAAGCAGGAAGACGTCAAATGGCAAGAAAATTTGCTAATGCTCAAATTCAGGCTATGACAAATCAAGGAAGATATGGTGACGGCGGAATTCACAGTGGTATGGTTATGCCGAAGCGTATTGAGATTTCAAGATTTGACAAGAATTATAAAATTAGTACCGGAAAAAGTTATACAAAAAATGGTGTAACGTATTTTGAGTAATATAGGTTATAATATGAAAAAATTTATATTATTAGCAGTTTTTATATTAATAACTATTTCCGGTGCGAATGCTGACACAATTTATTATAATAATGCAGGTCAGCCTGTAGCAATTTCATACGACTATGGTTTACCTCCTGCGGCGTATACTGTTATGCCTATGGCAAAACAAGTTCCTCCGCCTCCGATGCATACTAAACATGTATATATGACACCGGGAATGTATTACAGAACAGGTTATGCGCGTCCTAAAACGAGGTTCGCTCAGCCTAATAAAAGATTTGCGCAGCCTCAAACACATTTTGCTCATGTAAGACCTAAGTATATTTATACAACAGATTATCAGGATAATATTTCCAATAAGCATAATCCGGGTATGAAACGCCAATTTGAAAGTGAAATTAAGACTACAGAAAGTACAATTTCAAGATTTAATAAAAATTATTCGATAACACAAAGCAAAAAAGTTTCTTGCGCAGGGGTTACTTATTATGGAGTTGAAGGAGCTTGCAAGTAAATAGAACAATTTGACAACTTGTTTCGTTATAACAATATGTTATAATATTATCAGGAGATTTATATGAGAAAAATTTTATTTTTAGTTATTATCATAATTTCGTTTTGCCTACCTTCCAATGCATACGAAGTAAAATATAATAATGCGGGGGCTATTGTTTCTACAACTCAACCTCAATTTGGTACAAATGCTATTTATACTCCGCAAAATGTTGCAATTAATGCTGAAAGAAGCAGACAGATAAGATATGCAAATCAATATTATGACAGTCTTGCAAATAGCAAAAATATAAATTTAAATATTAACCACAACGGGTTAAATCGGGTATATTATCCGAATTATAATCCAAGGTATATTTATAATTACGGATATCCGACAAGAACACCATTTATCAATAACGGCAGACTGTATAATACAAATGGTATTAATATAAATAATAGAGGATTTTATATTTATTAACTATGTTTATTGTATAATTTAGCTATGAATTTGGATAGCCAAATAGATAGCATTTTGTCCCCTGTTGCAAACAAAATTTCAGGGATAATTTTTTCTCACGTCACGATAAACAGTGTACGTGTAGAGTTTTTGATTATACTTTTAATGATTGCAGCTTTATATTTTACATTTAGAACGAGATTTATCGGATTTTGGGGTTTCAGGCATGCAATCAATTTAATTACCAATAAATATAAGCATGATGATAGAATTATAAGAAAAAAACAAGGTGAAGTTTCATCTTTTCAAGCTTTAACTGCGACAATTTCGGCATCTGCAGGCATGGGTAATGTTGTAGGTTCAGCATTAGCGGTATCTGTTGGCGGGCCCGGAGTAATCTTTTGGTTAATGGCTGCCGGAGTTTTTTCAATGGCATTGAAATTTGCAGAAGTTCTTTTGGGAATAAAATTCAGGCAAATTAATCCTGACGGAACATCATCAGGCGGACCTATGTATTACATAATTAATGGATTGAGAGCCCCTTGGATTAAACCTTTCACTCCATACTTAGCAAAGATTTATGCAATTTGCTGTGTATTTGCAATGATTGGCGGTTGGAATTTATTTCAAATTAATGCTATTACCACACAAATAACTAATGTTACGGGATTATTTACGGGACAACGTTGGATTTTTGGGTTAATTGTCGCAATAATAACTTATGTAACTGTTATTGGAGGAATAAAATCCATAGGTAAATTTACTTCAAAAGTTACTCCTATAATGTGCAGTTTGTATGTATTTTCAGCGTTTATAATTTGTCTTTTAAATATACATCATCTTCCTCAAACTGTTTCTTTAATTTTAAAAGAAGCATTTAAACCTACCGCAGTAGAAGGTGGTATTTTTGCTTGTATGTTGTGGGGATTCAGACGTGCAATGTTTGCAAATGAAGCCGGATTGGGAACTGCACCGATTGCATTTTCCGCAGTTAAAACAAGCAAACCTGTTGCACAAGCATTTATTGCAATGTTGCAGCCGTTTGTAGATACTGTAATTGTCGGTTCTGCTACAGCATTTATAATCGTTGTAACTGGGGCATATTTGCATACGAATGGTATTGAAGGAATTGAATTAACTTCAAAAGCTTTTGCAACAGTATGTCCGTTTTTCCCTGTATTATTAACTTTTATGGCTAGTTGCTTTGTTTTATCAACAATGCTTTGCGGATCTTATTACGGAACTAAATCTTGGAACTTTTTATTTGGGGAATCCAAATTAACAACAAGAACTTTTCAAATAATTTATTGCTTATTTATAATTATTGGCTCTGCCATGAATTTAAAAAGTGTTGTAAATTTATCTGATGCATTTACTTTATTTCTTGCAGTACCGAATTTAATTGCAGTATTTTTATTATCTGATATAATTATGAAAGAATTGAGAAGATATTGTAAAAAATACAATGTTGGATTTTTCAAAACCGGACAAAATTAAATATTATAGGAGAGCGAGTTAAATGATAAAAAAAGAATGTCTTGATATAGTGCAAAAAAAATGTGAAAACTGTACCGATTGTGTACTTGGTAATACAAGAAAAAATATTGTGTTTTCAGACGGCAATCCTGAAAGTGCAAAAATTGTTTTAATCGGTGAAGCTCCGGGAGAGACTGAAGATGAAACAGGTACACCGTTTGTTGGCAGAGCCGGAAAATTATTAAATCAATTTTTGGAAGAAGCAGGAATTTCAAGACAAGATGATTTATATATTATCAATACTGTAAAATGCAGACCTCCTGAAAACAGAGTTCCAACAGATGTTGAAAAGGCAATGTGTGAGAAATTTTTGACTGCACAAATTGATATAATGAATCCGAAAGCAATAGTTTTTTGCGGTGCAACATCATTAAAATCCTTCTTATCTGATAAAAAAGTCCAGATTTCAAAAGTTAGAGGGCAGTGGTTTGATGTTACGATTAACGGAAAAACATACAGAGCAATGGCAATTTTCCACCCATCTTATTTGTTGAGAAATCATTCAATGGAAGAAGGTTCTCCAAGAAGATTGATGCAAAATGATTTGGCTGAAATTAAATCAACAATTTTAGACAAAAACTTTGCTATGGTGTAGTTTTTATATAAGTAAATATTATATGAATATGAAATTAAATTTTTTAAAATAAATAAGCGTGGCTATGCTCAGTCTATTTTATAATATTTTTGCTCTGCAGGATCCTCCGGACGGGGGCACTTTTGGTGTCAAAAGTGCCTCAAAACAAGCGATACGCAATAGCAACGGTTCAACTTAAGGTGGACAAACTCACTTTTATGTCACCCTGAACTCGTTTCTGGGTCTATTAATTCTGTCGTTCAAACAATGTCCACCTTTGTTGTTGTTTCACCTGCTATTATTGTTTATTCCGCTATCATCGCAATAAAAATAAAATAAAAATTAGGCTTTGCGTAGTGAATTAATTTGCTTATAATTGTTCGACCTCTGCGAAGCGAACAATAATTATTATGCGAAAGAATAGCAAAGGCGTGTATTGTTTGAGCGCAGCGAGTTTACACGCCTCAGCTTGAGCATATTATAATTATTAGTGAGCGTAGCAATGGTCGAGAGCTTCTTTTCGTCTATTTTCTTGTCGGTACAAGAAAATAGACAAAATTAACCTTAATTGCAAAAATTTAAAAATATCATGTCATTCAGAGGTGTAAATCTATTCTTATAATATTTATTATACTAAAAATTAAAATATTATTTTGTTATTTGGTCTTAGATATTATTTTTCCTCCAAATAGAGGATTAAAACTTTTGTTTAATCTCGTAAAATATTATTGGGTAGCTATAAGCATTTTGGGAGGAAGTATGGATAGGATAATTTCGGAGAATGTGGACATGTATATGCCGGCAAATGATGAGATGTCCGAGTCTATAACCCAAAACTGGACAGAACAAGCTTTGGAATGCTATTCAATTGATTGTGATTGTAAAAAATGTTCACTAAGAAGCGGACATTATTCATTTATTTGTCAGATGCCAAAAGTAATAGATATATTAATCCGGACGATAGGGAGGCCGGAAAAAGAGAGAAAAACGGCATAATTGTGTAATCGACCCCGAAAATTATGCAAAAAAAGAGTCATTTACAATGACTCTTTTTATTTTTTGCGCTTCGTACCGCTTTTCAAAATTGGGTTAGAAATACTAGTAATTCATCTTGCTTTCTTCTATTAAACGAGCCCCGCAGTCTGAACTAAAGTCTCCATTATAACACTCAGCACCCCAACCATAGTTATTTTTCTCTTTACAGGCTTTAGATATTCCCCAGATAGAATTACAGAAACCCTCTCCTACCGATGAACGAGTATAGAACATAAAAATATCACGACCAAATACATTTGGACCTGAATTTGGTCCATTAATATCAAGCAAATGCCCATTACCATAGCCATAATCATAGTCAAAATAAAGCATCATACCATCTATAGTCATAATACCCAAAATATTACCATCAACTAAATCGTCACTTGAACAGAAATCTTCTGAGTTTTGTGCTTCATCAACTGGCTCTTTGTCATAACTTTTTATTGGCATTTTTTCATAACCTGAGAGAAGTTTTGTACAGTTATCTTTTGTTATATATTGAACTCCTTTGAAGTATCTTCCAAGCTTTTCTATATTTTCTGATTTAAAGAACTCGCAGCTTCCGTCTGCTATTTCGCAATCGTTGTCGTTTGCGTACATTCTAAGTGTGTTTTCAATAACGCTTCTTGCTTTCATAAATTGTGTATAATATTGCTTTTTCTTATAGGTATTCATCAACCCCGGAATTGTCATTGCTGCAACTACTCCGATTACACCGAGAGTTATGAGGACCTCTGCCAATGTAAAACCTTGATTTTTCTTCATTGATTACCTCCAATTTTTATATATTTTTATTATTAGAATTTTTTATTTTGTATTCAACTTGATATTTGCTATCACTATATACACCGTTAATTATCGGTATGTATTTACCTGTTTAATCTACAGTTGAAAACACATCAAGAATATAGGATATTAAATTCATGGCAACTAAAACAGATAAAATTATTGATCTGACAAGAAACAAAACTAAAAAAACAAGTATAATGATTAATGAAGAATTGTGGGATTTATTCAAAAAATCCTGCACAATTAACAAAACAACCCCCACTCTTAAAATCGAAAAATTTATGATTAATTTTGTTGATGAAAACGGCCTTCTGTAATCTTGTAATAATAAAATACTAAAAATGCTTAATAATTCATTACTTAGCTATTATTTTCCATTTGTGAAGCTTTTTTATTATCTGGTAATATCGACAAGTATTGTAATACTGGTATTAAGTGCTTTTGCCAATTTTATTAATGTTTTAATTGTTATATTCTGTTTGCCTGATTCAATTTTACCGATATATTTTTCATGAACATCAATCATTTCCGCAAGTTGAAATTGAGTTAATTTACTGCGCATTCTTTCAACTTTGATATTGAAAGCGATTTTTTTTAATATTTCATCTTCATTCATATATTCATTATGGCAACTTATATTAAGTTTATAACCTAATATATATTTATAAAAGGAGTATTATATATTGACTTATATTCAAAAATAGTTTATACTAAATAATGAGGTCTAATTATAAAAATTTTATTAAATGAAAGGAGTTAAGACATGAAAAGAGGTTTTAAAATAGAAGGGTTTACCCTCGCAGAAGGTTCTCGCCGGACTGGGCATTTTGCTACTAACTTTTGCAAGACTCACCGATTAATGCGCTCCGCTGGGTTTACGCTTGCTGAGGTTCTAATCACATTAGGTGTCATTGGCGTTGTTGCGGCAATGACAATACCGACACTTATGGCAAATATTAAAGGGCAAAGATATCGTTCTCTGTTCAAAAAAACTATATCAACCCTTAATCAAGCAGTAAGAATGAATCAAGCAAATTATGATTGGAATTTTGCTGATATGAATAGTAATGATTATGATCCTGAATCTGAATCACAAAATCCTGAAACTGAAAAAACAATTGTTTCACTTATAGATGGTAATTTAAAAGGTGGTGTATGGCTCCCAAATTTTATATCTAATGATGTAGGTTGGTCGTGCGATTTGTTAGATACCGTAGAATGTGCAAAAGATATCAGTACATATGCTTTTGGACTTATTGGTTCGCCTGTTAGCTTTTTGCGATCGTATATAACAATAGATGGTGTAGTTATATCTTTTTATGACAATTATGCAAATGCAAGCTATCCACATAATTGTACCCAAAATAATAAATGTATTGGTTTTATCGTACTAGAAACAAATAAAGAACTAGAGGAAGTTCATTGCTCAGATAGTTCCAAAACACAACTTCTCCCTGCTGATTTTTGTAGTGTAAATAAAACAAATTTTGGGAATGTATTACCATTTTACTATTTTGATTCAACAGTAGCTCCTGCAACAAACGCAGCACAGTATATTTTGAATAATGTGAAATAGTTGGGGGTAAATATATATGTCATTCCGAACAGGCGCGAGCAGAGAGTGAAAAGCGTAAGCTGTACTCGTTTAATGCGAGTGCCGGAGTTTCGGAATCTATTACAAAACAGACCCTGAAATAAATTCAGGGTGACACATATTTCTGGATTGCCACGTCACTCCGTTCCTCGCAATGACAGGGGTACAAGTATATGTCATTCCGAACTTGTTTCGGAATCTATTACAAAACAGACCCTGAAACGAGTTCAGGGTGACAATATAGTTCCTTCCAAAAAGGAGACACAAGTTCGAGCAAACGAGGAACGAGTTTTGTGTTCCCTGTTTATAAGATTAATAGATAATTTTATTAACTATATTTATTAATATTTTTTATCTCTAAGTCTGCTTTTGACTTATCAACTTAATGTTTTAAAGACTATAAAAAAGCTTATATTTTAAACAATTTGCCAAATATTTTTTCTAATTTATTCTTTGTGGTATACTGATTTCAAGAATAAATGGAGAGAAAATTTTATGAAAGAAAGTTATTTCCCGCAAGAAATAGAAAAAAAATGGCAAAAAATTTGGGAAGGGGGTAAATGTTTCAAAACCCTCGATGTATCTGATAAGCCGAAATATTATGCATTGTCAATGTTTCCGTACCCTTCAGGAAAGCTTCACATGGGGCATGTCAGAAATTATACAATTACAGATGTAATTGCACGTTTTAAGAAGGCAAACGGGTTTAATGTTTTGCACCCGATAGGCTGGGACAGTTTTGGTTTACCTGCCGAAAATGCTGCAATGAAGCATAATGCTGACCCCGAAACTTGGACTGATGAAAATATTGCTTATATGACAAAACAACTCAAAATGCTTGGCTTGTCTTATGATTGGGACAGAGAAGTTACGACTTGCAAACCTGATTATTATAAGTGGACTCAATGGTTATTCTTACAGCTTTATAAAAAAGGTTTGGTTTACAAAAAAGAAGCAGCTGTGAACTGGTGTGACGAATGCGGAACCGTTCTTGCAAACGAACAGGTAATTGACGGCAAATGCTGGAGATGTGACAGTGTTGTTGAGAAAAAATATTTATCTCAATGGTTCATCAAAATTACGGAATATGCTGATGTTCTGTTGGAAGATTTGGATAAATTGACCGGTTGGGGTGATAATGTTAAAACAATGCAGGCTAATTGGATTGGAAAATCTCACGGTGCTATTTTCAAATTCCCTGTAATAGATTCTCCAAACGGTGATGTTAAAGAAGTTCCTGTTTACACAACAAGACCTGATACCGTACATGGTATAACATATCTTGTTGTAGCTCCGGAATACAAAGATATTGAAAAACTTACAACTCCTGAAAACAAACAGGCAGTTGAAGAATACAGAGCAAATGCCCGCAAAATGACAGAAATTGAACGACTTTCAACAGATAGAGTGAAAACGGGGGTTCCTTTGGGAACGCATTGCAAAAATCCGTTTAACGGAGAAATTTTCCCTCTTTGGACAGCGGATTATGCGCTTGTTGAATACGGAACAGGTGCGGTTATGGCAGTTCCGACACACGATACAAGAGATTTTGATTTTGCTAAAAAATATAATTTACCTATGAAGGTGGTTATAACACCACGTCATTGCGAGGAGGAACGTAGTGACGACGTGGCAATCCAGTCCTGCTCTGCTTACAATGGGGAAATCGCTGAAGCTTACACAGATGAAGGAATTTTGGTCAATTCCGGAGAATTTAACGGAATGAAAAATACTGAGGCTAAGAAAGCTATCACGCAAAAAGCCGTTGATGAAGGTTTTGGTGAATTTAAAACGCAATACAGACTTCGTGATTGGTTGATTTCGCGTCAAAGATACTGGGGCGCGCCTATTCCTGTCGTATATTGCGACAAGTGCGGAATTGTTCCTGTGCCTGAAAACCAATTGCCTGTTATGCTTCCGAAAGATGTTGATTTTAAAGTAGTTGGCAAGTCTCCGATTACAACTTCTCCGACTTTTAAGGATACTGTTTGTCCTGTTTGCGGAGCACACGCAACACGCGAAACAGATACAATGGACACTTTCGTATGTTCAAGCTGGTATTATTTACGTTACGCTGATGCAAAAAACAGTGAAAAATGCTTTGATAAAGATAAAGTAAACCACTGGCTTCCTGTTGATCAGTATGTCGGCGGGATTGAACATGCTATTTTGCACTTGTTGTATTCAAGATTTTTTACAAAGGCGTTGAGAGATTGCGGACTTTTGGATTTTGATGAACCGTTTAAAAACCTTTTAACACAAGGTATGGTCTTAAAAGACGGTGCTAAAATGTCAAAATCTAAAGGTAATACCGTTGACCCTGATGAAATATTTGAAAACTATGGTGCTGATACCGCAAGATTGTTTATTTTGTCAGATTCTCCTCCGGCTCGTGATTTTGACTGGTCAGATGCCGGTGTTGAAGGTTGTTACAAATTCCTAAATAGAGTTTGGCGCCTGATTTCGTCAAATCAAAACAATATCTCAATCTGTCATTCTGAACTTGATTCAGAATCCATTAAAGATAAATCAAATGACGATTTAATCAGAACCGTTCATATTGCAATAAAAGGAATTACAAACGATATTTCAAATGATTTCCAATTTAATACGGTTATTTCAAAATATCGTGAACTTGTAAACGCAATATACGATTGGCAAGCTAAAAAACCTCAATTGACAGATGAAGATAAGCAAGTTTTGAGTTTTGCAATTAAGTCATTACTTATATTGATGGCCCCTGTTGCAGTTCACCTAACGGAAGAAGCTTGGCACGAATTGGGCGGAGAAGGCTCAATTCATGAACAGCCTTGGTGCAAATGGGACGAAAACCTTGCAAAAGCAAGCTCTATAACACTGGTTGTCCAAGTTAACGGAAAAGTAAAAGATAAAATAGAAGCTGATGAAGGATTAAGTGATGATGAATTAAAATCAATTGCTTTAAATAGTCCAAAAATCAAGGCTTTGACCGAAGGAAAAACAATAGTTAAAACAATTGTAGTTCCGAAAAAACTTGTTAACATAGTCGTAAAATAATAAAAAGCCTCCTTTCTCAAAAAGGAGGCTTTTTATATACCCTCACCCTAAACCTCTCCCTAGGAGAGGTTTAGGGTGAGGGGTCTATTGAATTATCTAATTGCATATATAAAATTGTATAAATTTCTGATTTTTTCAGGTGGCAGGGTTTCTATTGAATTTAATATAGATTTTTTGAGTTCTTCTGTGTCAGCAAGAGATTGATTATTAAATAATTCGGAGATTTTAATTTCGAATATTTCGGCTATTTTTTCAAGATTTTGAATTGTCGGGAATGTTTGACCACTTTCAATGCGGAGAATTGATTTAGAATTTATACCTATTTTTTCAGATAGATATTCTTGTGTCCATTTTTTGTTTTTTCTAAGTTCTTTAATTTTTCTTCCTAATAAAACTTTTGTAGATGTCATAATTTATTCTCCGTTTATTAGTTTAATAAGTTAAATGAATTACTTAAATGCACTAATATGTAACTTTATATTCATAATGACCCTTGACATGTCCTATAAGGTGGTTTATAATGTTACATGGAAGTAAAAAAACAGACATATGGAGTTAGATTATGAAAAAAGCATTTAAATTAACAGAAGGTCTTCGCCGGACAGGGTATAATGCTACAAACTTTGGCAAAATTCACAAATTAACGTACTCCGCAGGGTTTACCCTCGCAGAGGTATTAATTACGCTAGGCGTAATCGGAGTTGTTGCAGCAATGACTATTCCGACACTTATGGCGAATACAAAAGGTATGCGCAATAGAGCACAATTTAAGAAAACTCTCTCAACCCTCAATCAAGCGGTACGCATGAATAAAGCAAATTATGATTGGGATTTTGCAGATATAGAGGCAGATTGTATGGGCTCTAAAGATTTAGTTGCAAAAGAAAATCCTGAAAATAAAATGAGTATATGTGCTATGATGAACGGAAGTTTAAAAGGTCATTCATGGTATAACTACATGCCTACAACAGAAGATTGTGGTCCAGACGATAATTGTGTTACATTGAATATAAAGACATTGAGTCCTACGATAATAAGTGAATTATTAGAACATTATGATAGTATTCCTTTAACCTTGGCTGACGGTTCTGTTTTTGATTTTAATTGGGCTATTGTTGAAGGTTGTACACTCCAACCCGGAGAAAAACTTACGGATATGAAGTCTCTTGATCCTGATGAAGGTGAAGTGCAAATGTTTGATTCTTGTGTTGGTTATATTGATATAAACGGTCCGGGACTGCCAAATAAAGAGATTGAGTGCTCAAATGGAGTTGAAACCGTATTAGACCCGACAACTCCGTGTATAGTCAAAAACTCTGATATAACGGATATTTTCCCTGTAGTGTATCATGATTCTGTAATTGAACCTGCATCAAACGCAGCTAAATATGTATTAAACACTGCAAAATAGGGAAAGTATGAGTCATTACGAGTCCGAACGTAGCGAGGACGTAGTAATCCCCCTACAAGTCTTGAATGGGATTGCCACGTCGGGCTAAAGCCCTCCTCGCAATGACGAGTGCGTGGCGCAAGGTGTTGCGATTCTTCGGTCACGTTATTTCTTCAAAATATCAAAAATAAAAATCTCAACGATTTGAACTATTGAAATTAAGTCTTGAGTATAGTTTAATGTAACAAGTCAGGCATATAGGAATTGTAGTTATGTTGGAAATTACTAAAACTCAGGACGATGGATCTCTTAAAACTCTTAATCTGAATGAAGCTGTTTCAGGGTCTTGGTTTAATCTTATCAATCCATCTCGTGAAGAAATTCAACAAGTTTCTCTTGTTTTGGGTTTAGATGAAAGTTTCCTCAACAACTCTTTGGACGCTGATGAGTTATCTCGTATGGATTTTGAGGACGGTAATCTTTTAATCATTACCAATGTGCCGATTATGGACGAAGAAGGCAATTTTGATACCTTGCCTTTAGGTCTGATTTTTACCCCTGAAAGCATGATTACGGTATGTTCTCACGAAAATAAAATTATTAATTCCTTTAATTCTGATACAGCCAAGTTCTTTGATACAAGGCATAAAGCTAATTTCATGTTAAATATTTTGTTCAGAGCTGCAAAATTCTATTTGAGATATTTAAATATTATCAACAAACAAACTGACAATATTGAAGATTCACTGAAAAAAACAACTCACAATAAAGCTTTATTTCAGTTGATGGAAATTCAAAAATCTTTAGTATATTTCACCACTGCCTTGAAAGATAATCAGTTAGTGCTTCAAAAGTTGTTGCGAATGGTTAACACTCCGTCTTTACAGAGTATTTTAAAATTTACCGAAGATGACATTGATATGTTGGAAGATGTTATTATCGAAAACAAACAGGCTGCTGAGATGGTTGAAATGCACAGAACAATTCTTGAAAGTATGATGGATTGTATGGCCTCAATAATTAATAATAACCTGAACCTTGTAATGAAATTCTTAGCCGCAATCACAATTATAATGTCAATTCCTACAATGATAGGTAGTTTCTGGGGAATGAATGTTCCTATGCCGTTTGGGGAAAATGCATTCGGATTTTTGATAGTAATACTAATTTCTGTTATAGCAACATTCCTTGTTGCAATATTCTTCAACAGAAAAGGAATGTTTTAATTTAATTTTTTAAAATAATATAAATTTTTAGTCTTTTCATAGGGTGAGTTTTCAGCCCAATAGCAGGTGCGCAGATATTTCCGGAGAATAATTGTAACAAATTGTAAATTCGAATTTTAATATAGCTAAGACTCAATTATAATGCTCTATATGATATGATATGATATGATGTAGTGTGCTTTTGTAAAGTTTTTTCGCCATATTTCCGATAGGTTTTGTAGAGATTTACAAAATCTAAAGGAGTATGAAAGGTATGACAGACAAAGTAAGCAACAGTATGACCCCCCGTCAGGTTAAAAAATTGGACAAAAAACTTGACAAACAGACAATTAAATTTGGCGAAAACGGGCAAGAACAAAAATTGAGCATTTTTTCCGAAGGTACGGTGGTTACTAATGATACAAAAGCTGTACTTGGAAAATATGACAAAAATCATGACGGTAAATTGGATAAAGAAGAAGTTGTTCAATTGAAAAATGATATTTACAAAGCTGCCGGTGATGATAAAGTTTTAACTGATGCAGAATTTGCACAAATGATGGGAGTTAAGCAGGATTCTAAAGAGTTTAAAAATTATCGCTCTCAATTAGATACTGCAGTAACCAGACAATCTAAAGGTGAATCACAAAGTACGGTAAGTAATAAAAACGGTTCTAAAACCGTATCGAATTTTAAAGCTGACGGCTCAGGTACAGAAGTTACAACAGGAAAAGATAAAAACGGCAACCCTGTTAAAACTACAGTCACATACGGTCAAGGCGGTGTAAAACAAAAAGCTGAAACTCACACTGCTAATGAAACTATATCTTCAACTTACGTAAATAATGAGCAAGGTAAGCCAACTATTATCAAAACTACTGTCTCAGATGCCAAAACAGGTAAATTAAAGAAAAACAGTGAAGAAAAATTTCAATATGATAATAATGGCAACAGAATTTCTTCCGAATCTACGGTTACTGATTCTAAAGGTAAGACTGTTTCTAAAACTCAGTCAAATTATGAATATACAAATGGTAAATTATCCAAAAGTACAACTCAAAAACAAGATGCAAACGGATCTTCAAAAACTGTAAGTACTTATGACCCTAAAACCGGCAAAATTTCAACCGCAAATACTGAAAAAATTAATGTCGACAAAAATGGTAACAAAACCAAAACAAACTGTACTACGAATTATGAATATTCCCAAGACGGAAAACTTCAAAAGCAATCAACAAAAGGTGTTGATGCAAACGGCAAACCATATGAAATTATTGATACATTCGGACCTGACGGCAAGACAAAAACCGGCAGAACCCGCACTTATTATAAAGGCGAAAGTTTAAGAAAAGATACGTATGACGGAACTAACCTTGAAAACAGAACAAAAGGTAATGTTCCGACAGAATCCGTTGTCTATGAAGCTGACGGCAAAACTATTAAAGAAAAAATTGTTAACAAGTTTGATGAAAATGGTGTTGTAATCGGACAAGAAACTTATGATAAAGATAATAAGCTCGTCGATACAAAAGATTTTTCCAAACTTGACGGACATTATGATGTTTCTTACCAGAAAAATCGTGGTGATTGTTACCTTTTAGCTTCTATAAATTCTCTTGCACAAACACAAGAAGGTCAAAAATTGATGAAAGAGAATGTAAAAGAAATTAAAGATGATAAAGGAAATGTTGTTGCTTATGAAGTATCTTTTCCCGGTGCAGAACAAACAAGACAAGACATAATTAATGGTAAATATGATAAAGAATTTGGCGGTAAAGTTCCGGCAGACAAAGTTCATATAAAAGGAACATATACCGTAACCAAAGAAGAATTAGATGCTGCGGCTCAAAAAGAAGGTGTTTCATATTCTGTCGGAGATAAAGATGTTTTGTTAACAGAAGTTGCTTATGAAAAATACAGAGCTGATGTTGTTAAAACTCACACTGATAACGGGCTTAATCCTGCTGATAAAAAACAAAATTTATCAGGTAAAGTTCCGGGAATGGGTGTTGCTGCCGAAAAAGTTGCCGAAGGTGACTATTTAAGCGGCGGAACAACTGATGAAGCAACTTATGTTCTTACCGGTAAAAAAGCAAATAAATATTCAAGAAATTCAAAAGAAGTTCCAACTTGTTATATTTCCCAACCTGATTTGCAGATGAGTATACCTTCCGATCAAAAAAATAAATTATCAGACGAAAAAGTTAATGACCCTAATCTTGATAAAACAATGCAGCCTGTAATTAAAGATTGTAAAGACGGAAAACTTGATAACTATTCGGTATCTGTTTCTTTTAATGTTTCCCAGCAAGAAGTAAACGGTAAAGTTGTACAAGGCGGCGGACATGCATTTAGTGTTAAAAGTATGACAGAAGATAAGGTTGTTCTGGCGAACCCTTGGAATCCTGAAGAGGATATTGTAATGTCAATGGAGGACTTTAAACGTTCTGTAAAATCTGTTGAATTTGTACCGTTGAAAACAGGTAATTCAAACACTTCTCAAACTGAACAAACAGGAGGCTCAGGACAAAGCGGAAATGTTGGAAATACCGGTTCGACAACTTCAAATCAACCTGCCCAAAAATCTAATTACACAGTACCGAAAGGTAAGGGGTATAAAACTATGATTAAAGAAGCATTGATAAGTCAAGGTATACCTGCTACCCCTGAAAATATACAAAAAGCTCAGGCACAGTTTGAAAAAGAAAATCCCGGCGCAGTTCATATTTATAATGGTTCTAATACCAAATGGCGCGGAAATAAATTTCTTATGGAAAATGCAAAAGTATTTATTCCGAATTTCAATTTTGAATAATTAAAATTAAATACTAATACTAATATCGTCAATTTATTTTGGCACGAAAATTTTTAATTTTCGTGCCTGTTCATATAATCATCAAATTTTTTGATATTGACCGTATAGCCGCAGCCTTCATGTAGTTTTGCAGGATATGAAATTTTTTTTGCGGGATAATTTTTACACATTCTAAGTCGGTTTTTGTAGTCTGAACACAAGCCTTCAGGTGTTACAAGTTTGCAGGCAAAAATTAAATTCCCGAATTCATCTTTACCTTTTATATAGAATCTTTTGTACTTTGGGTAAATCATTTGCATAATTTTGAATTCTTTTTCAGTATAAGTATCAATACTGTACATATAATTACAGCACTTTCCGCATTTTTTACATTCTCCGGTAATTTCATATGCTAATTTTTCAGGAACAAAATTAGACATAAATTCGTAAATTATGGATTTAATTAAATCAAACATAATATAGATTATACATGAAATTTTTAAATTGTAAGGTGGGGTACACTTCATTCAGCCCAATATCCGCACCCCACCTAGCCTGCGACTCGCTGATGCTCCCTGCACGCAGTCTCGCAAAACTCGTTCCTCGTTTGCTCGAACTAGTGTTCCCCTCCGAGGAGGAACAAAGTTAATCTTCCCCGATGGGGGAAGTGGCACGAAGTGCCGATGGGGAACAGTTTGTTTGAACAAACAATCGCACCCCTCCTAACCTCCCCCTCCGGGGAGGAATATGGTCTTATACCCCCTCTATTTCGTATTATTCAAAACATACCGTGCCGCATTTGTTGCAGGTTCAACAATACTGTCATGATAAATAACAGGAAAAATATCTGTCATATGCTGAGCATCATTTTTGACAATACAATCTTGATAATTTTCATTCCATATAACAGTCGTATCTATATCATCTGAACAGGTAACTTCTTTATTAGGTAATGCGAAACCATTTACATCTATAAAACCAGGACAACCCAATTTAGAAATACAATTACCTGAAGCCAAACCGACTCCAACTATTGTACCATCTGATAATTGGTATATATCTTCATCTTCAAAAACAGTTCCAGATACATTCATACTTGGACCATTTATTAATTTATAACCATTAGGTGTATCTATTGTACCTAAATACTGAATTCCTGTAAGTGTTCCATTAAATAGTGAGGCAAAAGATTTTTCTGTTTCAGGATTAGCACGTCTTTTTTCTTCTGCTGATTTTTCATAAGGATAAACATCTGTTCCGGCATAATCGAACCCATATTGGGCATATGACATTCTTGCAGCATTACTTAGCGTTGAAAGGGTTTTCTTGAATTGACTTCTGTACTGCTGACTCCTTGTGTTTGCCATAAGTGTCGGAATTGTCATGGCTGCAACTACTCCGATTACACCGATTGTTATTAGGACTTCTGCGAGATTGAATGCAACCTTCTTGAAGTGAATAGGTGAATAAGTAGATAAGTTGATAAGTTCTTTATGGTTATTAATCCCCCTGTGATTGCAAGGGGCGAGGGAATTACATTTACCCCACCCCGTACGGCGAGGACCTTCTGTTAATGTGAATTCATTCAAATTGTTTCTTGCTATATTATTGTGCATTTTTACCTCCATTTTTCATGGTTATAATAATACCTAACTATATAAATATTGTCAATATTAATTTTTAAAATATTTATTTACCTTATTTATTAAATGCAATGAATACATTAATATTGAATAAAATAAGGAGACATTATGCTTATTCAAAAAGATAAACCTTTTTATAGTGTAGTTCAGGTTGCAGAAATTTTAGGTATCAGTTCTGACAGATTAAGAACATATGATGAGGAATATCTTGTTGTTCCCGCAAGAGAACCGAATAACAAAAAAAGACTATATTCAGAACTTGATATTGAATGGCTTCAGTCTCTAAGAAAACTTATATCTAAAAATAAATTAAATATATTTTCATTTAAAATAATTTTAAAAATGTTATATTTACTCCCCGATAAAGAATTTGAAAATTTAATAAAAAATGGTGAATCTAACGAAATTTGGAATATCATTGCGGATATGAAAAGTAATCCAAATTATGAAAAATTACGGGCGATGTATAATTAAGGTAATTATTTTACTACATTACTTTTTATTTTTATCATTTTATGTATAATGTGAATTATGAAATGGTTTGATAAGGTTGATAAGATAAGAGTTTATGCTTGGGCTGAGTTTGTGATTTGGCTTATTATTGTTGCAATTCTTGTTTTTGGTATTAGGTATCATCATTATAAAACTCAAAAACAATACAAAACTTATCAAATTTTTATGGAAGATGTTGATGGGCTTATTGTCGGCTCGCCTGTCAAATTTCTGGGAACTCAGATAGGGTATGTAAAAAAAATTCAAATAATTTCGACAGAAGTTTATGTCAAATTTGTTATAACAGAAAAAGATTTGGTTTTGCCGACCGGTTCAATTGCAACTGTTGCAGCTTCAGGACTTGGAGGTTCGAAGGCCTTGGATATTTATCCGCCTAGTAAATTAAATCCTACGGACAAGATTATTGTAGTTAAAGATCCTACCCGTCTAAATAAAGTTATTGGGTTGTTCGATCATTTGTTTAAAGAGTTGGATTCTATTATTACAACTGTAAATGATTCAGCGAGACAATTTGAATTTACTTCAAATGGCAAAATCCCTTCAGATATGCTTTCTCCTGTTGATTCTAATAAAAAATTAGATGATTTAAATAATTCCATTGATAATATTATGAGTGTAAAATCAAAATTTATGAAAAATATAAATAAGAAAAAGGAGCATTCTGATGAATCTTGATAAAGTTAGAGTTATAAATAATCCTGTAGTGTTTTTAAATTTATGTACTATGCGTGATAAAGATACTGATAGTCAAGGCGTTAGGATTGCAACAAGAAAGATTACGAGATGTTTATTATATGAAGCTGCTAAAAATCTTCCGCTTGTAGAACGTGAAGTGACAACTCCTTTAACTACATTCAAGGCTAAAACAGTTGATCCTGATATAGAATTGATTATTTCCCCTATTTTAAGAGCAGGGTTAATATTTACGGACGAAGCTATTGATATATTGCCTCAAGCGACAATTCGTCATATCGGTATGTATCGTGATGAAAAAACCTTAAAACCTGTATGGTATTATAACAAAGTTCCAATGGAAGCTCCAAATCCTGAGAAATTTTATGTATATATTACAGATCCAATGCTTGCTACAGGTAATTCATTGTTAGCTGCTATTGATTTATATGCAAATAAAGGTATTCCTGTAAAAAATATCAAATGTATATGCATTATTGCTGCTCCGCAAGGGATAGAAAATATTCAAAAACATTATCCGGATATTGAAATTATTACGGCTGCAATTGATGACTATTTGAATGAAAAAGGTTATATTGTTCCCGGTATGGGCGATGCAGGCGATAGGATATTTAATACATTGTAAATTTTCTTAATAAAAATAACGGTATTTTTAAAGTTTATTCAAAAAATACCGTTATTTTTTATGTGTGTAATAAACGGAGAATATTAATATGGTAGAACCTGTCAATAAAGTTGGGGCACAAAATAATGGCGGTAATGCTAATAAAACTCAAAGGCCTGCGCAAATTACCGTAAAATCAGGTGAAACAGTTGCCTCATTAGCAAAAAAGTTTGGAATGTCAGTTGATGACTTTAGAAAATGGACAGGTATTGAAGGCGGGATTAAAGCCGGTCAAAAGATTAATTTGCCTACGGCAACTGTTCCTCAAGGTAAGGGTATTTATGCAGTTGCACGTGAAGCCGGCATGGATTTTACTGAATTTTGTAAGTTAAATAATATACCAAAAGACTATTCAGCATCATCAGGAGAGGTTTTTTATGTGAAAAAGAAATCTCAAGCGTCAAAGCCGGCTCAGGCAAAGAGTACAAAAACTTCTGCTTCCCCAAAACCTAAAGCTGCTCCAAAACCTCAGCAAACTTCTACTCCTAAAACGGCACCTGTTGAGCCTGAAAATGAAATGCAAAAAGCTTTGATGGAAGGTGCGCGAATTGGTGCTATACCTTTTGAAAATATGGCAAAATACGGTACACCTTATTCTCCAAGAACTATTGCCGAAAAATTAGAAGAAGCTGCTTATAACAATCGCGGTGCAGTCGGTAAAAAAGATTTTGATGACATGATGAAAAATGTTAATTCAAAAAATGTTGCCGAAGTTCTTACTGAATATGAAAATTTAAAAGGTAAAAGTCTTATCCATAGAATTACTCATGAAACAAGCAGTACCAAAGATGCCAGAAAAAATGCCGTAATGCAAATATATGATACTTTAGCACAAGTAAAAGGTACTCCTGCCGAAAAAAGAACCGAATTTCAAACAGAATTGAATAACCAATTTGATTCTTGGGGTTACGTAAATACAAGTAAAATGGATTCTTGGATAAAAGAAATGATTAATAGTCCTGATGCTGCAGCATCAAATTCAACAAGTGCACCTGCAAAAAATCCTGTATTGACTTCAAACAAATCAACAAGTAAAGCTGTTGTTCATTTAACAAATAAATCGGGAGATTTTACTGTTTCTAATTTGCAAAGCGGTGCAATTGCATCTGCTAAAAAAGAAGCTAAAACAAATTTCCAAGCATATTGCAAAGCTAACGGTATAAAATATGATGAAAATTTACTTGATTTAACACCGTTAGAAAGAATTCCTGCACCTACTGTTAAAAACGGTAAAATTGTAGGTACGGAAAGTGAATTGTTAAAACCTACAACAAAACCTAATGGCAATGTTGTTATTATAAATCCGGGTCATGGCGGTTACAGTTCAAGATCAGGTTATTTTGATCCCGGTTCATATAGTTTTATCAAAAAAGCAAACGGCAAATATGCACCTTTGCTTGAATATGAAAAAATGAAAATATATGCAGACAGTGTTGTAGAAAAACTTAGAGCAAAAGGGTATGCGGTTGTGTTAACAAATGCTCATGCTCAAACTATGTCTGATCAAGGAACTATTTCTAATATTGTCAAAGGTTTGAATAACGGTACAAAAGGTAGTAAGAAATATCCAAATAATAATATTATGTTTATTTCGCTTCATGCGGATTCAGAGCCGGGTAAGACAGGCTCCGGTGTTTGTTATGATTCAAGTTTTAGTAATGATACACGATTTGCAAATATTTTGAAAAATAATTTAAATGAAGATGATTGGATTAGTGCAAGTTTGTCGGAAAGAAATTGGAATGTTCCTCATAAAGGTTTGCAAGTTTTACACCAAACCGAAACTATTCCGTCTGTACTTTTAGAAGTTGAATATGTTAACGGTGCAAAAAGTAAAAACCTTGATTCATCAAGTTATCAAGCAAGATTTGAAAA
The DNA here is from genome assembly GCA_017467605.1 of bacterium. Lineage (GTDB taxonomy): Bacteria > Cyanobacteriota > Vampirovibrionia > Gastranaerophilales > Gastranaerophilaceae > Zag111. The sequence continues at coordinate 21,535 of JAFUSQ010000032.1, forward strand.
TAAAATGATTGAAGGTATAAACGAATATTTTGGTATTAAATAAAGGTTAATAAATGGAATTTTTAATCAAATTATTGAATAGTATAACAGGAGGCTCAACATCATCAAAGAATAGTAATGTTGAAGCTTCAACTCCTGCAAAACCTTTATTTAAAGGTCCTAAAAAGACTTCTGCTTCAAGCGAATTACAGATGGTTTCTGATGTTTCTGATGAACAGATAAGATTTAATAACGTACGAAAAAAATATATTCAAGAGGTGAAAAATCCTGACCATAAGGTAAAAAGTGGTGAAAATGCAGAAAAAATAGCTTTAAAATATGGTATTGAAACAGCATCTTTACTTGCTCATAACGGTTTGGATAAAACTTCTGTAATAAAAGTCGGACAAGTTTTAAAAGTTCCAAATACAAGAAAAATTGTCAATGTTCGGAATTTGAATGATGTTGCCGGAGCAATGGGAGTAAGTTCCGAGTTTATAAAAAATTTAAAACGTGCGGAAGATGATGCAAATCTTGCTGATAATAAGTTTCACAATACGCCGTACAAGGATAAAGCCGGAGTTTTGACTATAGGTATAGGTCATGTTGTTAAAAAAGGTGATAAAACCAAATTAACAGATGCCGAAGTTTGTGAACTTTGTGCAAAAGATTTGATGAGAATGGAAGATAATTTGTCCGTTCTTCTGGGCGGACGTAAAGTTTATGAAAAACTCCCTCAAGCAATTAAGGAAGCTTTGCTTGATATGACCTTTAATAAAGGTACAAAAATTATCGAAGAAACTCCGGGGCTTTTATATTGTTTAAAAGCAGGCAAATATGAAGCTGCAATTAACAAATTTACTTATAACAAATCAACAACTACACAAAAAGAAATGAGTGGTTTATCAAAACGCAGATTATTTGATATTTCAACTGCTGCGAAAATGTATAAAGATAAAGTCCCTCAGTCAAATATAAATACAGCTCAACAGGTTTATAACCGAGGTATAGAATTGCTTCGCGCAGAATGCAAAAAAGACGGGCTTAATTTTGAAAATCAAGTTGCCGGTTATAATAAAGATGTTCAAAGTTACTTTGGAAACAGAATAAAATTAAAACTTATAACAAAGTAACTACTTCACCGATAATATCATGTTGATTTGTTTCAATGTTGTGAGAAATTTCTATATTTGCCCAATGAAGATTATTTATTAAATCAACGGTTACAAATTCTCGGGCAATCATATCTGCATCAGATATTTTTACTACAAAAGCTTCTTCAAGTTGTGTATTTACAACAATACAAAGTCCGCCTGCACCGACTTTTGCAACAAGATTTTTAGAATTTTCAATAATTTTTGTATCAGTTCTGTTTTCTCCGCCAATAATGTATGGGTTATTCAGAAAAGCATTTTTAATACGCTCATATTTTGGATTGCAAAATAAATTCAAATAGCCTTTAACCATATTTTCCAAAGGCATTGAATGTATCGGAACTCCGCAGCCATCTTTTGTTATGGGATATTCTGTTTTTAATTCGCAAAGTTTATAAATTTTGTTTTTGATGGCCTGTTGCAGAGGGTGGTTAATATTGTCATAATTATCCATATCCCAGTCATTAAGTTTGCATAATCCAAGCATCATAGCATGTTTGCCTGAACAATTGTTGTGTAAAACAGTCGGATTTTGACCGTTTTTTATAATGTCATTTTGTGCGGATTTTGAAATTGGTTCATGAATTCCGCATTTTAATTTTTCGTATGAAATTTCAAATTTGTCTAAAATTCTTTTAACTGTTTCAATATGTATTTTTTCGCCGGCATGTGATGCGCAGCAAATTGCTATTTCTTCATCTGTAAGGTTAAATTTTTTATCAAGTTCATAATCTATCAATAATGAAGCTTGCAGAGGTTTGGCACACGAACGTAAATAAAACGGATAATTTTTATCTTCTCCCAATTTTTCGCTCACTCCGAGTTTTGAACATCTTACTATATATCCGAAGTGTTCTTTCTCTATTAACCCGTCTCTATTGTATATAACCAGTTTTGCAGGTTGGGTATTTTTATTCATCATGATTTTTTACCATAGTTAAAAGTTGTTCTAATTTTGTTTTTAATTTTTTATTTTCGAGTTTTAAATTTTCTATTTGTTCTTCATATTGAACATTAGGGTCTGCATATTCCTGATTAATTTTCGGAACATCATTATAGTCAAGTATAAAACGTTTTTTTGCTTCATCTTTTATGGAAAGGATTGTATCAAGTTGATTTTGTGTGATAAAACCTAATTTAATAAGTGCTTGTCCGAATTTTTTATTTTCTTTTTTATGAGTTTCAATTGCGTTATTTAATTGAGTTTCTGATATAGTACCATTTTCAACAAAATATTCTCCGGTTCTGAATTTTCCGGACAAAAAGCCTGCAATACTTAGAATTTGTGAATTATCCGGAATTTCAAAAAAGCCTTCATCTATACAGAACAAAACATATCCTGCGACTTCTTCCATCGACAAATATGTATTTAAAGTTATATCCGAAATGCTGAGATTTTTATCAGCGGAATTTAATATATTGTATATATTTGTATCAAATCCTGATTTTTTAAAGTCATTTTCGCATTTTCCTTTATATGTTAAAACAGGTTTATAAGTTGCAAAAATATATGACAAATTATCTTCAGTATTGATTTCTTGAGAAAGTCGATTATATATAATCTCTTTCAACCATATTGGAAATGTTGAAATTTTGTTTAAAAATTGTTTTAAAAATTCCCTTTTCACATCAATATCCTTTGAGTAATTTGTATATTAGCATTAATAATTCTGCTAAGCAACTTGTATTTTATAAAATTCATTATTCTGCCCCAATTGAGGAAGTTATGAGATTCTTCGTTCGGTACTTGCATTAAACGGTTACGTTTTCGCTTTCACCCTCTGCTTGTGCCGGCTCAGAATGACGGGGGTAAATATGCAAGTTTCGTAATTGCTATACATATCAAACAATTAGTTACATAAAATATAGAAAGAGCACTCAACGCAGTGAGTTAGCAACTGTACGCAAAACAATATCGGGGCAAGCATTGTTTGAGCGAAGCGAGTTTGCTTGCCTTTAGTTGAGCGTTACAGTTGGTTACGAACGGAGTTCTGTGCTCCGGTTTTGTGA
>JAFUSQ010000033.1 GCA_017467605.1 bacterium
AATTCGTGAGTATTTTCATAAGGAATCATTTGACCGTCTGCGTTCATCTTGCTTGTTGAAGTAGTTAATTTATACTTAGCGGTTCTTACCTGTTCTTTTCTTACTCTTTCTTGGACATTAGTTAAAAGTGTAGGCAGAGATATTGCTGCAACAACTCCGATTACACCGATTGTTATGAGGACTTCTGCTAATGTAAACCCCGCGGAGCGCAGTAGTCGTGGAGTCTTGTCAGAGTTTGCAGCAGAATACCCACTCCTGTGAGGAGTGAAGGCTGCTTTCTTATTGCATTGTAAACTTTTCATTGATTGAACAATAGGAGATTCCACGGTGCAAATTTCCGTGTCATTCAGAGCAAAGCGTGGAATCTCGGAAATTTGCACCTCTGAATGACATGATTTTGTTAGATTTTTGCAATGAAAAGTTAACAAATTAAAAATGTTTTTGTCACCACAAGGGGTGAGGGAATTACATTTACCCCACCCCGTCCGGCGAGGACCTTCTGCTAAAGTAAAACCTCTTTTCATCATAACTTCCTTTCTTATAATAATTTGGTATTTTGAGAGTTTTTAGACTATATACATCTATTTTACTATATTTTTATTCTATTTGTCAACATTATACCAAAATTTACCCTTTAAAACGTAGAAAAATGTTTATATTCTGAAAGGAAAGATATGAAAGACATAAAAAAAATATTAGGCAAAAGAATAAAAGAATTAAGAAAATATAAGGGATTATCACAAGAACAGCTTGCTGAGTACGCTAATGTTGATCAACGAAATCTTAGTCACATTGAATGTGGAGATAATTTCCCTTCAAAGTCGCTGCTCGATATTGCAAAAGCATTAGAAATCGATTTGCCGACACTTTTCGATTTTGAACATCTAACCCTAAATAGAGAAAATATGTCAAATTATATCATTTCAAATATTCAACAACTTAATGATAAAGATATCACAACAGTTTACAGACTGGTTAAATCTCTCAGATAACTTCTATTTTAAACATTTTCGCTAATTCTGCTATCATATAAAATGAACCGCAAATTATATTTAAATATCCGTCATTAAAATTTATTTCCGTTTCCGAACTTAATTCTTTCGCATCAATTGAACAAACATCTTGCAGCTGCTCATAAGTTGCAGAATTTTCGTGACTAAAATGATAAAAATATAATTCATAATCATTTCCGGACATACTAATTGAATTGCAAATACTATCAAGCATTTGCGTATAATCTTTGTTTCGCAGGCAACCGAAAATAAATCTGCGCTTGGTTTTAGGGTAATAATTATCTAAACTTTCAATTAAAGAATTTATTCCGTTTGGATTGTGTGCACCGTCAATTATAAGATTTTTATCCTCGATATACTGAAATCTGCAAGGGTGTTTGACATTTTTCAAGCCTTGTTCTATTGTCCTGTCAGAGATTTCAGGAAAAACCTTTTCAATAACCGCCAATGCCAAAGCCAAATTTTCCTGCTGATAAACTCCCTTTAGTGATAATTTATCAGGGATTACAATGGGCATAATAACCTCAAACAAAGCCCCAACTTCACTTGCAGCATTATAATAAACTTCTTTTCCTTCAAAAACTATACAAGGGCAGTCTTTTTTCATAATCCCTGCTTTTTCATAAGCAATTTTATCTAAAGTGTTCCCAAGCCGTTCCGTATGGTCATAATCAACATGAGTTATTACTGAGCATAAATGACTTTTTATAACATTTGTCGCATCAAATCTTCCGCCTAATCCGGTTTCAATAACTGCAACCTCAACTTCATTATCCGCAAAATATTTAAACATTACTGCAGTTAAAATTTCAAATTCCGTTAAATCAATACCATTTTTCTCCGCCAAATCAGAAATTTCAAAAACATATTTGGCAAAATTATCGTCAGAAATCTCATCTGCACAAATTTTAATTCGTTCAGTATATTTGAAAATGTGCGGAGATGTATAAAGCCCAACCTTTTTACCCGCAGCAGCCAATATTGATGAAATAATTGCACAAACAGAACCTTTTCCGTTTGTTCCCGCAATATGGATACAATTTAATTTATCTTGAGGATTGCCAAGAATTTGAAGAATTTTTTCTATTCTTTCCAAACCGAGAGAAATTCTGAATTTCCCGACAGAAGTTAACAAATTTTTTGCATCATCATAAATAAATTTTTTATTATTATCCATAATGAAATTTTACAACAAATTTACCAGGTTAGGGAATGATAAATTTGTGATATAATTTAAAAATAAAATATAACAATTTATAATAATAAGGATTTACATTTTGAGAAAAATTCTAAACTCAATATTATTTACTGTTATTTTATGTGCATCTTTTTGCAGTGTCTTTGGAGCAACTACAGAAGAAGTTAAGCAAAATATTATTAAACAATCTAAAAACATGGGGGTTGAACCTGCAATTATGTTGAGTATTGCAAAAGCCGAATCAGGCTTTAGGCAGGATATTAAAAGTTCCGGCGGACATATTGGAGTTTTTCAATTATCTCCCGCAACAGCAAAAAACATGGGGTTAGATCCATATAACCTCGATGACAACGTAAAAGGCGGAATAACCTATTATAAAAATATGTATAATAAATTTGGCTCTATGGAGCTTGCAGTTGCAGCCTATAATGTCGGGCCTGATGCCATTGTCCGCCACAAAAACACAGTTCCGACATATTCAAAACCCTTCGTAAACAGAATTATGAACAGTTATAAAACATACAAAAATACAGGATTGTAATTACTCATAATTCAAATCTTTAACAGCAGAAAAATCACACCAATCTTCATCATAATACCCTTTATCAACAAATCTTTTGAATGATGAATATGCCCAATTTTTTACTTTATCAACATAACCATGTTTTACAGGATTGTAGTGAATATAGTCAATAATTTTATTTAATTCGTTTTCGTCGACGATTGTATGTTCATAATATCTGTGTTGAAATATACCCTTTTCCCGTTTGTTTTTATATCCGATTTTTAATGGTGAACTTTCATTAACATTGTAAGTTGGGCTTTCCAGCCCAACATAATTCCTTGAAAAATAATATTTTATTGATGTGATAATTCTCGGATATTCTTCAATATTTGTAGGTTTCATAATAAAATGTATGTGATCAGGTAGGACACAACACGCAACCACATCAAAATCAAAATAATATTTTGCATTCTCAAAAGCTTGCTGCAACAGTTCAAAATTATCTATAAAAATTGGGCTTCTGTCATAACTCAATATTATTATATGCACATACGAATTTTGTATAAATACTCTGTGATAATTCATATTTTGATTATAACAAAAATATTATGGGTTGGGCTGAATTGGTAAGTTGGGCATTCTTGCCCAACATTATCTATCTACACATTCTACAACATGCCTATATGACACACTACAGCAATACACAACGCTAATATAACAATGAACCACCATACAAACCTTATTAAAGTATTCATATCATTCTTTGTGTAATCAGAAAAATTCTTAAAAATATTCATCATCCACCTCTTAATTATGGGTTGGGCTGAAAGCCCAACTTACATTTTTAACTATATATCCAATTGGTAAGCTAAGCATTCTTGCCCAACAACACATTTACCCCTACTCTTTGATACCTTTACGCTTGTAGTATTCTTCAATAAATCCTGTATTAAAATTACCGCTCATAAAAACTTCATCTTCAATAATATCCTGATGGAACGGGATTGTTGTTTCTACACCTGTTACGACATATTCTTTTAAAGCACGGTACATTCTTCTGCGAGCTTCATTTCTATCGCGTCCCCAGCAAATAAGTTTGCCAATCATTGAATCATAATATGGCGGAATTTCATAATCTTGATAAACGTGAGAATCAACTCTAACACCAAATCCGCCCGGAGCTAAATAGCCTGTAATTTTACCTGGATTAGGCATAAAACCTTTTGCAGGATTTTCAGCGTTGATACGACATTCAATTGCATGACCTTTAAGATGAATATCATCTTGGGTATAACTTAAAGGTTCACCTGATGCAACAAGAATTTGTTCACGAACCAAATCAACACTTGAAATCATTTCAGTAACACAATGTTCAACCTGAATTCTGGTATTCATTTCCATAAAATACCAGCTTCCGTCATGATCAAGCAAAAATTCACAAGTTCCCGCACCCTCATAATTAATTGCTTTTGCCGCACGAACAGCAGCAGCACCCATTTGTGCTCTTGTTTCTTCATTTATTGCAGGAGAAGGTGCTTCTTCTAACAATTTTTGATGACGACGTTGAATTGAACAATCTCTTTCACCCAAGTGAACAACATTTCCAAAGCTGTCACCCAAAATTTGAACTTCAATATGACGAGGATTTTCAAGGTATTTTTCCGCATAAACATCAGGATTTCCAAAGAAATTCTTAGCCTCAGTTTGGCATAACTCCATATTAACCTTAACTTCTTCATCATTACGGCAAATTCTCATACCCTTGCCGCCGCCGCCTGCAGTTGCTTTAAGAATAACAGGATAACCTACACGATTAGCAAATTCTTGGACTTCTTCGGGCGTATGCACAATTCCTGTACCAGGGGTAACAGGAACATCATTTTCTATCATAGTTTTACGGGCAGTAGCTTTATCACCCATTTTCTTCATAGCATCAGAACTTGGTCCAATAAATTTAATGCCCTGTTGTTCGCAAATTTCGACAAAATCAGCTCTTTCTGACATAAAACCATACCCCGGGTGAATTGCATCAGCTCCGGACACCATAGCCGCAGACATTATCGCAGGAATACTCAAATAACTGTCAGAACTTTTTGCAGGTCCGATGCAATAAGCTTCTGTCGCCAATCTGACATGCAAAGAATTTGCATCTGCTTGAGAATATATTGCAACTGTCGGAATCCCTAGTTCTCTGCAAGCTCTTATTATTCTTACGGCAATTTCGCCTCTGTTTGCAATTAAAACTTTTCTAAACATAATGACCTCATGCAAGTAGGATAAGTCTGATATGTTCGATAAGTTCATTTCATCTATAAACTTTAAGAACTTTCCTACTTATCCTACTTAACTAACTTATCTAACTTCTATTCCACATACATCAAAACTTGACCGAATTCCACAGGTTGTCCGTCTTCTACACATATTTCAACGATTTTACCTGAAACTTCTGCTTCAATTTCATTCATCATTTTCATTGCTTCAACAATACAAACAACATCACCTTTGTTTACGGTTGAACCAACACTGACAAACGGATCTGCATCAGGAGACGGCGATTTATAGAATGTCCCAACCATCGGAGATGTAATTGGAGTACCTTTCTTAGCCGGAGCATCAGTTTTTTGTCCGGCAGAAGCAGGAGCCTGAGTATTCTGAACAGATGCCGGTAAAGGCAAAGGAGGTAAAATTTGTGGAGCAGGCGCAACTACAACCTCTTTTCTTAAGGTAATAGCTTGTTCACCATCCTCCATTGAAATTTCCGTTAACCCGTTTTCTGATATGATTTTCGCTAATTTTTCAATATAATCTGCTTCAAATTTCATTTGTTTTTCCTTTTAATATTAGATGGCAGGATATTTATCCCACCCTGCTTTCTTTAAATTTCTGAATTAATTAAACTCTATCCAGATATTCATTAGTTCTTGTATCAACTCTTATAACATCACCATTTGCGACAAAGAACGGAACGTTAACAACCGCACCTGTTTCTAAAGTTGCAGGTTTTGTACCGCCTTGTGCAGTATTTCCTTTTTCAGCCGGAGGAGTGTCAACAACTTCCAATTCAACGTGAGCAGGAATATCTACACCGATAATTTTGCCTTCGTGAGTTAAAATCATTACATTCATATTTTCTTTTAAGTATTTAACACCGCTTCCGATTTGAGCTTCTTCAACATGCATTTGATCATAAGTTTCGTTATCCATCATAACGTATGCTGAACCTTCTTTATACAGGTATTGCATTTCACGTCTGTCTAACGTAGCTTTTGCAACTTTTTCACCTGCTCTGAAGGTTTTTTCAACTACTTGACCTGTAATAACGTTTTTTAATTTAGATCTTACAAATGCGGCACCTTTACCGGGTTTTACATGTAAGAACTCAACTACAGACCATAAACCGTTATCTAATTCAACTGTTAAGCCTGTTTTAAAATCGTTTACTGAAATCATATTCTTCCCCTTATTAAAAGTAATAATCCTATCTTGTAAGACAATGATAGCATAAATATAAAATTTAACAAAATCTTGTAACAAATTATAAATCAGATATTAAAATATAGCAAAAAACAAAATTTAGAGATATTATAAAAAATGACAAAGTGTATAATATAAGGAGTGTGTAATATGCAAGTTTCAGCTATCAGTTCAGGTTATTCAAAACCTTATTTTACCTCAAAAAATAAAGGTGAATATGAAAATCCGATTAACAGAGGTACAGAAAAAGGTTTAGCTATTTGGGGTTCAATCGGCGGAAGTACATTAGTCGGATTAACCGCAGCAGGTATCGGAAGTTGTTTCATCAAGTCCGGCGCGGCAAAACGAGCTTTAAAATTAGGCGGTATCGGTGCAGCTGCAGGTTTAGCAACATTATTACTGACACTTCCGGCTAAACTTTATGATACAAGTGTCAGAGCATTCACAAGAGAAAAAGAAATGGACGTATTCTCTCGAGATAGAGAACTTAAATCCAATATTATGGAAGAAGTAAATAAAGAAGTTAAAGACGAAGATGTTGATTTAGACCAAAAAATCAATCATTATACATCTGTTCAAATGGCAAACAACGGCAACGGCGTAATGATTAAAGGAGCTTAATCGATTAATGAACATCAGCCCTGTCACTTTTAGCAGTTTTTCATTCGGAAGTAGTGCAAAAGCTTCTGATAAACAACCGGCACCGAAACAAAATTCACCGCAAAACCCAATATCTTCAAAAGGCGAAAAAGCCAAACTTATTAAAGTAACCTTTTTAGGCGGTTTGGCGGTTGGTGCAAGATTGTTATTTGAACTTATGGACGGTGATTTTATTGTCAATGAAATGGCAGATAAAGCTGAAAAAATTGTAGAAACCAAACACAAAGAAGCTAAAGGTGGTATGAAAGCATTGTTAGGTATTGGGGCTTTTGCAGGACTTGTGGCGATGTTTATTGGCGGTTTTGCAATACTTTATACACTATTTAAAGCTCCAAAAATCAATTATGAAGGCAATATAAACGCATATCAGAAAGGAAAGGATATGGACGTTTATATCAAAGGCAATGAAGTTGAAAAAGAGCTTTATACCCAAATGAATGAAAAAGCTAAAAATGCAACCGCCGAAGAAAAAGCTAAACTCCAAACTCAATATATGCAAATGCAAATGGCTAAAAACAGAGTTCCTGACTTTGTAAAAGCTTGACAAAATTTTAATCTATAAACTCCGCAAGTATTGTATTACTCACTAAAATCCCATTAAGTGTGAAAGCATAACCACCTTTTGTTTTTTTTAAAAGTTTTAGACCTTCGTATTTTTTTATAACATCATTATATTTTTCCAAAAAATCTATATTGTACTTAATATCTATATCTTCGATATTAATTCCGGACATTTTGCGAAAGCCGAGGAAAATTTCTTCTTCCAGCTTATTTTGTCCGGTTACAAATTTCTCCTCATCATGTTCAAGCGGGTTTTGAATGTAGTTTTCTAGGATAATTTTATTACCGTAACGAATATTATTAACATACCCATGAGCACTTACTCCAAAGCCGTAATATTCTTCGTTATTCCAATAATTCAAATTGTGTTTTGAATTATAACCTTTTAATGAAAAATTACTAATTTCATAATGTTCAAATCCGGCATTTGTCAAAATTTCGACCGCACCAAGATACATATCCGCCTGAGTGTCATCATCAGGTATGTTTTTGGGTAAATGAGAAGAAAAATAGCAGCCTTTTTCAATTGATAAACCATACAAAGAAATATGCTGAATCCCGAGCTTCATTGCAATATTTAAATCATCATAAAATATTTCAGGAGCTTGATTTGGCAAACCATATATAAAATCAAGACTTATATTTTTGAATTGAGCATCTTGAGCTAATTTTACGGCATTTATAACTTGACCCGCATTATGACGTCTGTTAATTTGTTTTAAAATATCATCATTAAAAGTTTGACAACCAAAACTCAACCGGTTAATTCCAATATCAAAAAGCCTCCGCAAATAGTCATAATTAACATCATCAGGATTTAATTCTATTGTAATTTCCGTATTTTCATTAAATTTTAACCGTCTTAATATTCTTTCAATATCGGGGATTTCAAATGTTGAAGGAGTTCCTCCGCCCAAATAAATTGTATTTAAAACTTCTCCTTGATAGTAATTATCAATTTCTTTTGTCAGAGCTTTCAAATAATCATTTTTCAACTCAAATTTATTAAAAGAAACAAATGAGCAGTAATGACACTTCGACTTACAAAAAGGAATATGGATATAAGCACTTTTTACCATAATTCACAACCCTTAGTCCAAAATTCTGTCATAAATTGAATTTATATTTCCTAAAAAAGCCTGAGGGTCAAATATCTTATTAATTTCATCAGTTGATAGGTATTTCAAAATTTCATTATCATTCAAAAGATTAGCTTTAAAATCTCCATGATTTTGGAAAGCCTCAAGCGCATTTCGTTGAACGATTATATATGCATCTTCTCTTGTTAAACCTTTTGAAACAAGAGTAAGCAAAACTTTTTGAGAATAAACAATTCCGCCGAATTCATTTGTATGAGCAAGCATATTATCTTTATGTACAACAATATTTTCCATAATTGAATTAAATCTATTGAGCATAAAATCAACAAGCGTCAAACTGTCAGGGAAAATAATACGTTCAGCCGAACTGTGAGAAATATCTCTTTCATGCCATAAAGAAATATTTTCTAATGCAACAATCGAATTAGCTCTTACAACTCTTGCTAATCCGCACAAATTTTCGTTCAAAACAGGATTTTTTTTGTGAGGCATAGCAGATGAACCTTTTTGACCTTTGCCAAAACCTTCTTCAAGTTCTAAAACTTCTGTTCTTTGAAGATGTCTTATTTCAGTTGCAAATTGTTCAATAACACTTGCAATAAGTGCTAATGATTGCATAAAATATGCGTGATAATCTCTTGCAATAATTTGGGTTGAAATTCTTGCAGGTGTCAAACCTAAATTTTCACAGGTAATTTTTTCAATTTCAGGAGAGATATTACTGTAAGTTCCAACAGGGCCGGAAATTTGACCTACCTTTATTTGATTTAAAGCGTGAATAAAATTTTCTTTTTGGCGTTCTAAAATATCAATCCAAGAACACATTTTCACACCAAAAGTCATAACTTCTGCATGAATTCCATGAGAACGGCCTATACAAAGGGTTTGTTTATGAATTTTTGCAAGATTTTTCAACGTTTCGACTGTTTTATTCAAATCGTCAAGAATAATTTTTCCGCTATCTTGAATTTGAAGCGCAAAGGCAGTATCAATAACATCTGAACTTGTTAACCCTACATGAACATATCTTCCTAAATCTCCCAAACTTTCATTTACACAAGTCAGAAATGCAATAACATCATGTCTGACTTCGCGTTCGATTTCGTCAATTCGAGCTACTGAAAATGAAGCTTTCTGCCTTATTTTTTCGGCAATTTCTTGTGGAATTGTGCCAAGTTGAGCATACGCATCACAAACCGCAAGTTCAACTTGCAAATAATAATCAAATTTGGAATTCAAATCCCAAATTTTTGTCATTTCTTCTCCGGAATAACGTTCAATCATAGCTTTATGATAACACAGGGTAAAATAAAATCAAATAATGGGTTACAGTTGAAAATTCAATAATTCAGAAAGATTAAGCCCGAAAGCACCTGCTATTTGGTAAAGATTAGTGTATCTGATATCAGTATTACCGCGTTCAATTTCACTGATTGCTCTACGTGAAACGCTTGATTTTTCTTCCAAATCCTCCTGACTAAGATTGCGCTTCATACGTTCGTACCTAATTTTCTGTCCCAATTTCAAAAGTCTGTCATCTTTCATAATTAAATCCTATATAATTGACAAAAACTTGAAAATGATAAATAATGTTAATAAAAACAATTTTATGTTCACAGGCACAGAATAGAAGAAATGAGGATTTAGTATGAAAAAGACAAAGAGATTCAACACTATTGGTTCCCTCACCCCTTGTGGTGACAAAAACGTTCAACCTCTCCGTAGGGGAGAGGTCGAGTTACGTCATTGCGAGGAGGACGTAAGTCCGACGAAGCAATCCAGTCTTTTCTGTCATTCCGAACTTGTTTCGGAATCCATTTCAAAAAAGATTCTGAATCAAGTTCAGCATGACAGGGGTAAATATAATTCCTCCCCAGAGGGGGAGGCTAGGTGGGGTGCTTCCCGTAAGGGTAAATATTCTTGTTGCCCCCTCACCCAAACCCTCTCCCGTAGGGCGAGGGCAGGGTTTACCCTCGCCGAGGTCCTAATAACAATCGGTGTAATTGGCGTAGTCGCAGCCATGACAATACCGAGTCTTATGCAAGGAATCGGCGAACGAAGCAATTCCGAA
>JAFUSQ010000007.1 GCA_017467605.1 bacterium
TGATGTACCATCTGCAAGAACAATTCCTACGTTATCTGTTTTATTTCCGGGAATACTTAAATTATTTCCTTTTTTAGCTTTAGATACTTCGTATTCTTTTCCGTCTCCTGTTGTAACTTTTTCAGTCGGCCAGCAGTTTGTTAAGTGTGCAGAATCACATCTTGTTACGATTTTTAAATATTTAGAAAGTTCATCAACAAACGCATCAGTTGATTCGTAAGTTCTTTCTAATTTTCCGTCTGCTCTCATCAAATCCATTGACCTTGTAATCTTTTGAGCAGTATTAGCTTCTTTTTCGGAATTGCTTCGTTCGCCTATTCCCTGCATAAGACTCGGTATTGTCATGGCTGCGACTACGCCGATTACACCAATGGTGATTAAGACTTCTGCTAACGTAAAACCTCGTTTCATGATACTTATAATCCTCCTTTAGAATTAATAACAAATATATTATATTAATAACTATATAATTATTAATTGCATACGTTTCACCCTTTGTCAAGACCATGCCTGTTATTTCACTTATAATGAGTTTATGAATATTAAAGAAGAAATTAAGGTTATGATTGCCAGACGCGGTACAACCCTAAAAAAAGTTTGTGAAGAATTGTCAACAATTACTGGTAAATATTATTCATATAATAATATTTCAAATAAAATTCACAGAGGTACAATTAGGTTTAGTGAGGTTGAACAAATTTTTAAAATTTTAAAATATGAATTGTTTTATAAGGATATTGCATAATTGTTAAAAAAGATGGGCGAAGCTAACGCTTCGCCCATCTTTTTTTTATATATTTGAATTTATAAAATATTCTTTGTCATTTTCTATTATAATTGCAGTCAGGGGGGCATCTTTAAATTTCCCGCAGCCTGTATCAATGCAGATTTTATCTTCCCAAACTTGCGGTTCTTCAAACTCTGTATGACCAAAAATAATTTTTTGAGGTAAGTTATGTTTTTTGTTGTAAAATTCCCCTCTGATATAGACCATATCGACAAGATTTTGTTTTTCCAGTGGTGTCCCAATTCTTATTCCTGCGTGAATAAAAAGATAATTATCGGTTAAATAATACGGTTTCAAGCTATTATAGAAATCTCCGTGAATTTTCATTATGTTATCAAATCCGCCATAGCTTTTGGCTGTTTTATCTCCACCGTAATTCCAAAACAAGTAGTTATAATACTCATCAGTTTGGGCATGCAGCATTGCGTATTCGTGTGAGCCGATTAAGTAGATACAATTGGTGTAATCTCCAAGCTCAATTATTCTGTCTACAACTTCTTTTGACTTTGCGCCTCTGTCAATATAATCACCCATAAAGACCATTGTGTCATCTTTATGGGGATTTATTTTTTCTATTACTATATTTAATTTATCCAATTCGCCATGGATATCAGATATTCCGATTAATCTTGTCATATTTTTTTATTTTCAGAAAAATTTTAAGATTCTGAATCAAGTTCAGAATGACAAAATTTTTGGTTCGTTTTGTAAAGTTCAGTGTGACATCTGCGATGTCAGTTCAGAATGAGAAAATTTTTCCGGTGTATTTTTACTTGATTTGGAAAGTTACGTTTGAAACTGCCGTAATTTTCTTTTCAATTGTTGAAGTGTCGTTAATGCCCATATCTGAGACCTCAGTTGAGTCAACCGGTGTAATTTGGAAAACTCCCATTTTTACTGATTGAATTTTCCCAACCCCGTTATTTGTAGATTTTAGCATTGCTGAAGCTCTTTGTTTAGCATCTTTTGTCGCTCTTTTGAGTAATTCTATTTTTAAATCAGATAATTTAGAGTATGAATAATTTGTTGCGTGAACTTCAACATCAATACCTTTATCTGAAAGTGATGTAATATCCAATGATGTATCTTTAATTTTATTAACATCATCTGATTTTATTGATATTTTTTGAGAAAAATTATAGTGATCAATTTCATTTGAAGTATTTCCGTTCGGATAGTATTTATATGAAGAATAACCTGTTGAAGCTTTTACTTCAACTTCTTTGTTTATATCAAAGCCTTTTGTTTTCAAGTATTTCATTATTTCAGGCAGTTGTTTTTTTGCAATACTGTATGCAGAGGCTTTTGTAGGAGCTTGAACCTCTAATTCTACATCTAAGTTACCTGAGTCTGATGTTACTATTTCGTAAGCTGAACCCGTTACTGTTACGGAATTTTTTGAGAATGGTGAAACACCTGATTTTACAGCAAAGATTAAACCAAATGCAATTAAAAGTCCAAGAATTGCTATTTGTAATTTTTCAATTTTTTCTAACATTTTTTTCTCCTTCTTTCATTTAATGTTAGGTTAAAAATATTTTTATTTCAACGAATAAAGCCATTCTTTTTAGAATGGCTTTTTATATAATACTCGTGTCTATTATGCAACTTTGTTTAAATTTTTGTTATGTTTATTTTTGTATACCAGATAAGCCCCTGATAGTACTGCAACTCCACCTGCTATAGCCAGAATAATCTTCATTGGTTTTGTTTTTGCACTCATTTGGAAAATTTCTTCTCCGTTTTCTTTGAATTCGCCAAATTTACCAATCAGGCGTTTCCAAGGTTTTTGGTTTCTTGCTTCAAAAGGTTTATCAGTTTCTAAAATATCTTCTAAATAGCGTTTATTGGCAGATTTTCCGAGGTTGTATTCCGAATTTTCGTGCCAATCAATAAGTTCTTCAATATTCTTCTTACATTTAGCTACATAAGAAGTTTTGTTTGTTGAATATTCCTCTGACATTTGTTCAAAAATATCTGCAACTTGGTCCATTTGACGTGCGCAACGTGCGTCATCTATTTCATCAGCGGAATTTGCCCAGGTTAAACCGTAACGTTCAGGTCTGCCTTCAACTGCTTCTTGAGTTAAATATCCGTTTAGTTTATTGGTATAATCAACAGGACCGCCTGTTGCCGTAGCCCCATAAGGAACACCTGCAGCTTTGCATTCAAGAGGTGTAATTCCGCACATTTCCCTTCTTGATGTGAACATACCAAATTGTGCGCAGCCGACAAGTCTGTTAGGGAAGAAGCCGTCAACATACATTACAAGTCCTTTGTAAATTCCGCCGTCGAGTTCTTCAATTTCTTTTATCAGTCTTACTATTGATTGGTAATCTCTTGCGCCTTCATTCCACTTGCCTGCACCGACTGCCAAACGCATTTTTAATTTCTTTTCAAGAGGTATATCTTTTCTTTCTAAGAATTTTTTAAATCCGCCAAGTGTTATGTTGTATCCTTTTTGTTCGTCCGGTCTGCCCCAGCCCATTACAAGCATATCACCGTCTTGCATTGGTTTTAGATAACCGAGAACTTTTTGTTTTTCAAGAAGTTGAGCATCATTGAAAAATACTTTATTTAGTTCTTCAGGTCCTTTTTGATAAGCTTCGTATATCAAATTAGTAAACCATTTTGCATTCTTTTCTCTTGCTTGAATAACTTCTTCAATATTAGAGCCGTTGTATTGGAATGTTGTAAATCCCGCTTTGTTCGCAGACAGACCGTTATTACCGCGTCCAAAATTTGCTTCCGGATCGTGAAGTTTCAGATTTGCAGGAGTTGAACCGTTTACAACCGATTTTGTCTCTATGCTTGCGAAATCGTCTGTTAAAGATTTTGCAGCATCAGGAGTTTCCTGACTTTTCATTTCTTTGTCAAAATTTAGTGAAACTGTGCCAAGTGAAACATGTTCGGGGTTTTGTCTTACTGCTGCAATGCCTGACTTGATTACGTTGTAGCAGCCAAAGGCATCTCTGAAAGGCCTTAGAGCCGGTTCTAATATTTGCCATGCTATTTCATGCTCACGAGGAGTTAATACATCAAGATTGTTTATGCCGTATTTTTGAGCTTTTTGTAATATTTCAAATTCAGGCATTTTCTTTAATACTTCCAAATCAGATTCATCTGCTACTATTCGTAAGTATTTGAAAGGATCATCAGTTCTGCCCTGATAATTAAATCCGGGATTGTGTTCAATTATGTGTATTTTAACGCCATTAAGTGTAATTTCGCCTTTTGCAGAAAGGTTTGCAATATGGTTTGCAATTGAGTGTCCATGTCTATCATGTGCAATCAAGCTTGCGGGTTTGTAAAATCCGAATTCTTCGGTATTCATTTTTTCTTTTTGCAGAGTATCTGCAATTGCTCTCATTTCATCTGAAGTTATAATTTCAGCTTCAAACGGACCGTTTCCCCATGCATCATATGAATAAGGTTTTGCGGTTTTTGCAAGATCAGGGGTAAACATTACATAGTTCGGGGTGCTTTTTAATCTTACATATTTAGGGTTGTTTTCTGAAATTTTCATTATTTCATATGGAACAACTTTAATTTCGCCTAAAGTTTCGTCTGATAATCGTCTGATTTCACCTTTAGCACTTGTCGGTTCTAATATAACGTATTTTGATTTTGCTTCTGCTCCGTTGCCGTTTGGTCTGCTTTGTATAACATAACTGATTTCAGAAGGCTTTAGATGGTGTTTTTTAGCAACTTGCTCAAGTGTTTCTCCCGGATTTGCGCTGTAAAACCACATTTGAGGAATTTCGTCAGGTAATGCTCCAACTCCAAATTCAGATTCCGGGTGAAGCAAGAATTTATAACCACCTTTGCCGTTGTTATACGAACAGAATGGCATTATACTTCTGACATCTTTTCCTTCGTGTTTAACCATGCTTGCAGGCATTTCTTCCCCTACACACCCTTCGCCTCCCTGCATGTATTCAGCTAGTCCCATGCCATTGTTTTCAGGTGAGATGGATAAAATTTGATTAATATTTAGTCCTGCACCGGTAAATGTTATTTTTCTAACATTTGATGAAGGCTTTACACTAGGACTATATATACTGTTTGTTTGATACGGCACAGACCTATTGCAGAATTTTGTTTCCCCTACTGAATAAACACGCATAATTTTCCCCTTTACCAATACTGATAAAAACTTATAAAAATATTTTTAAATACTTGATGCAGAATATCTTAATAAAAATTTACAAAGCCGTAATCTCAATAACTACGGCTTTGTATGACTCGTTTATGAAGCCGGAGTTTCTTCGACTTCTTTTTCTTTTTTAATTCTTTTCACTTTTTTGTCAAAAGAAATTTTACCGTCAGATAATGTAACTTTGATAGTATCGCCGTTAGAATATTTTCCTGACAAAATTTCTTCTGCAAGGCTGTCTTCCATTTTACGTTGAATTAAACGTCTTAACGGACGAGCACCGTAAGCTTCGGAATAACCGTTTTCAGCCAAATGATCCTTGACTTCATCTGTAACTTCAATACCGATACCTTTTTCTGACAATCTTTTGAACAGATCTTTCAACATCAAATCAACAATTTGTCTGATTTCTTCTTTAGAAAGATGTGAGAATACGATTGTTTCATCAATTCTGTTAAGGAATTCAGGTCTAAATGCCTTTTTCATTTCCTCTGTTACAGTATCTTTAAGTTTTTCGTATTTATCTTTAGATTCATCTTCCGCAGTTGAAAAACCAAGTTTTGACGTATTTGTAATCATACTTGCACCAACGTTAGATGTCATAATGATAACAGTATTTTTAAAACTTACGTGTCTGCCTTTAGAATCTGTTAATCTTCCGTCATCTAAAATTTGAAGCATTATATTAAATACATCAGGGTGAGCTTTTTCAATTTCATCAAAAAGTACAACCGAATAAGGTTTCTTTCTTACAAGTTCTGATAAATGCCCCCCATCATCATATCCGACATAACCCGGAGGAGAACCGATAAGTTTTGCGGTTGAATGTTTTTCCATGAATTCTGACATATCAACGCGAAGCATATTATCTTCAGAACCAAACATTGCTTCTGCAAGAGCTTTTGCCAGCTCAGTTTTACCAACCCCTGTAGGACCGCAGAATATAAAACTTCCGATTGGTCTGTTAGGAGCTTTCAAGCCTACTCTTGCACGTCTTATTGCTTTAGATATTGCAACAATTGCATCATGTTGTCCGATAACTCTTTGGTGAAGTGTATCTTCAAGTTTCAAGAGTCTTTCACTTTCACCTTCTGTTAATTTAGTAACAGGAACACCTGTCATCATTGCAATAACTTCGGCTACATTTTCAGCCGTTACAGTCGGTTTATTTGCTTCGTGTTCATCACGCCATTTCGCAGAAACTTCTCTGATTTTATCTCTCAAATCAGCTTCTTCATCTCTCAGTTGTGAAGCTTCTTCAAATTCTTGATTTCTGATAGCTTCCTCTTTATCTTTTATTAAAGATTTTAATTGTTTTTCAAGTTCTTTACCTTCCGGACAAAGATTAGAAACTTTCAACCTTACTTTTGAACTTGCCTCATCAATTACGTCAATTGCTTTGTCAGGTAAAAATCTGTCATTAACGTATTTACTTGATAATTTTACTGCTGCAACAATCGCATCATCTGAAATTATCAATTTATGGTGTTCTTCATATTTTGGTTTTAATCCTTTAATAATCTCTATTGATTCTTCAATAGACGGTTCATCAATTTGAACAGGTTGGAAACGTCTTTCTAATGCAGAATCTTTTTCGATATATTTTCTGTATTCATCAGATGTAGTTGCTCCAATTACCTGAATTTCACCTCTTGATAATGCAGGTTTTAAGATATTTGCAGCATCAATTGCACATACTGCTGCACCAGCACCAATTAGAGTGTGCATTTCATCAATTACAAGAATAATATTTCCTGCTTGACGAATTTCGTCCATAATTTTTTTTAATCTTTCTTCGAATTCCCCGCGGTATTTAGTGCCTGCAACTAAAAGCCCCATATCTAACTGGATAACTTTTTTGCCGTCCAAAATATCAGGAACTTCCGCATTTACAATTCTTATAGCAAGACCTTCTGCTACTGCGGTTTTACCTACACCCGGTTCGCCGAGTAAAACAGGGTTATTTTTGGTACGTCTCGCAAGAATTTGAATAACACGTTCAATTTCTTTTTCTCTGCCGACAACCGGGTCAAGTCTCAATTCCTGAGCTGCCAAAGTTAAATCGCGGCCGAATTCATCAAGACTTGGAGTTTTTGCTTTGCTGCCTGAGCTTGATGAAGAACTTGAAGTAGTTGAACCTGTAGAACCTGCGGTTGTTTGCGGTTTAGATTCTCCAAGCATCTTAACTACATTGCTTCTGACTTTATTGAGGTCTACACCAAGATTTTCTAATACTCTTGCTGCAACTCCTTCACCTTCTCTTATTAAACCTAATAAAAGGTGTTCTGTTCCGATATAATTATGACCTAATTGTCTAGCTTCGTCCCATGACAATTCTAAAACTCTCTTAGCTCTTGGAGTGAAAGGGATTTCTACAGCGACAAAACCGGAGCCTCTGCCGATAATTTTTTCAACTTCGGTTCGGGCATCTTTTAGATTAACTCCCATAGACTTAAGAGTTTTAGCTGCCACTCCCGTACCTTCTCCAATCAGACCAAGTAAAACCTGTTCGGTCCCAACAAAATTGTGACCTAATCTTCGAGCTTCTTCCTGGGCAAGCATAATTACTTTTATTGCCTTTTCTGTAAAACGTTCGAACATTTTTTACTCCTATCTCTTCTCTTAGCTAAATTATATATTAAATATGAAAAAGATACAAGTAGTATTTGGGGTTTATAAGTCTATTATTTTTATTCTATAATCCTAAATCTTTCATAAATTTGCTATTTTCTGATAATTCAAACAAAGTTTCATCTGATAGCGGATCTGCAATTTTATTATTTTTAATTAATTCTTTTACAATTTCGTTATGAGAGTTATTTTCCGGGTCAGATAAAACAAGTTTTGTGAAATTTTTAATATCAGTTTTTCTTTCATAAAGATTTAGGGCATGCTTTGATAAGCTTTTTAAAAACGAATTTTTTAAGTCGCTTTCAAGTGGTGAAGTCATAGGAAAATATGACTTTTCAGTGTTTTTAGCTTTTAATTGTTGCGCCAGTTTTTTAAACATCACATCTCCCTATTTTATTAATTGATATTATACATTATTTTTCTTTTATTGCAAATTTTTACCCCTCAAAAGTGTAGATTTAACTTGATTATAAAATTTATTTAAATTAGAATAAGGATACATTCATATGAAAGAAAGAAGGGGAAAATGCTAGATATTAAGTTAATTAGAGAAAATCCTGATAAAATTAATGAACTTTTAAGACGCAGAAATCCGGATTTATCAATTAATGAAGTGATTGCAATTGATGAAGAAAGAAGAAAAATCCAAACTCAGGCTGACGAATTGAGAGCCAAAAGAAAATCCGAATCTCAAAAAATCGGTATGATGAAAAAAAATGGAGAAAATACCGATAAAATTCAAGAAGAAGTTCGCGTTCTGGGTGATGAAATAAGTATATTAGAGGAAAAACAAAATTCTTTAGATGCAAAACAAAGAGACATTTTATTGCACATTCCGAATATTCCTGATGAAACAACTCCTGTTGGAACTTCAGAAGATGATAATATTGTTGTTTCAACTTGGGGAGAACCTACAAAATTTGATTTTGAGCCAAAGGCTCACTGGGATTTATGCGAAGCAAAAAATCTTGTAGATTTTGAACGTGGTGTAAAATTATCTCAATCACGTTTCACCTTATATAGAGGTAAAGGTGCAAGATTAGAAAGAGCAATTATAAACTTCTTCTTAGATCAGCATACTGAACAAGAAGGGTATGAGGAAATATTACCACCGTTTATGGCAAATGCCGCAACAATGACCGGCACCGGACAATTACCGAAATTTAAAGAAGATATGTATAAATGTGTTGATGAGGATTTATATTTAATCCCAACAGCAGAAGTGCCTGTTACGAATATTTATGCAGGAGAAATATTATCTGAAGATGATTTGCCGAAATATATGACTGCATACACTCCATGCTTCAGGCGTGAAGCCGGTTCAGCAGGTAAGGATACAAGAGGATTAATCAGGGTTCACCAATTTAATAAAGTTGAAATGGTTAAATATACGACTCCGGAAAATTCTCCTGCAGAGCATGAAAAATTAACGGCTGACGGAGAAAGAATGCTTCAACTTTTAGGATTACCTTACAGAAAAGTTGCATTATGTACTGCTGATATCGGTTTTAGTGCAAATAAATGCTGGGATTTAGAAGTTTGGCTTCCGTCATATGGAACATATAAAGAAATTTCAAGCTGTTCAAATTATGGAGATTATCAGGCAAGACGTGCTAATATTCGCTATAAAGAAAAAGCTACGGGAAAAACCAGATTTGTTCATACAATTAATGGCTCAGGCCTTGCTGTCGGCAGAACTTTTGCTGCAATTGTTGAGAATTTCCAACAAGCTGACGGAACAATTATTATCCCTGAAGTTTTAAGAAAATATACAGGGTTTTATAAAATATAGTTAATTTTAATATACAAAATTTCCTGTTTATTATTCCGTAAAAGGTTTAAACAGGATTTTTTGTGTTATAATTAAACATAGGATAGCAATTGGGAAAATTTATAATGTTTGAGTTTCCGTTCGAGTTAGATGATTTTCAAAAAGATGCTTGTAATGTAATTGATAATGGCGAAAGTGTCGTTGTTTGCGCCCCGACAGGCGCAGGTAAAACCGTAATTGCTCAGCACGCAATTCATAGAGCATTAGAAAACGGTGACAGAATTTTTTATACGACACCGTTGAAAGCACTATCAAATCAAAAGTTTTATGACTTTTCCGAAAAATACGGTTATGATAAAGTCGGACTTTTAACAGGTGATACTTCTATAAACAGAGGGGCTCAAATTGTTATTATGACCACCGAAGTTTTTCGTAATATGTTGTATGGAACAAACTTTGGTGCTGTTGCAGACAATTTAAAAGGTGTGAAATATGTAGTCTTAGATGAAGTTCATTATATGAATGATGAGCAGCGCGGAACTGTTTGGGAAGAAAGTATAATTTATTGCCCGACAAATATTCAAATAATTGCGCTTTCGGCAACAGTTGCAAATTGTCAGGAATTAACTGATTGGATAAATACTGTTCATTCTAAAACAACTCTTGTTAATACAGATTTTAGACCTGTACCTTTAAGATTTTATTATTTCGACAGTTCTCAACCTTTCAAATTATTGCCTTTGCTGACGCCGGAAGGAAGATTAAACAAAAAAATTAATCCGGAAAAACCTCAATGGGCAAAAGGCAAAGATAAGCGTAAAAAAACTTATGTAAAACAAATAGTTTCAAATTTGGCAGAAAATGATATGCTTCCTGCAATATATTTCACTTTTTCCCGCAAAAAATGTGATGAACAAATGGAAAAATGTTCAGGACTAGCCTTAAATACAAAGGCTGAGCAGGAACAAATAAAAGCTTTTATTGAAGAATATATTGCCGAAAACCCTCATTTATACGGTAATAAACATATTGAATATTTAATTCAGGGTGTAGCATCTCATCATGCAGGGCTTTTGCCGGCATGGAAGAATTTGGTGGAAAAACTTTTCCAAAAAGGACTTATAAAAGTTGTATTTGCAACTGAAACCCTTGCTGCAGGTATAAATATGCCTGCTCGCTCGACCGTAATAAGTTCAACAAGCAAAAGAACCGATACAGGACACAGAATGCTTACGGCTAACGAATTTTTACAAATGTCGGGCCGCGCGGGGCGCAGAGGAATGGACGAAGTTGGATATGTAACAATTGTCGGAACTTCTTTTCAATCGCCCGAAGAAGTTGCAGAACTTGTATTAAGCCAGTCAAATCCTTTAGAAAGCAGATTCTCTCCAAGTTACTCTATGGTATTAAACTTGCTCCAAAGATTTTCGCTTGAAGAAGCCAAAGAGTTAATATTGAAAAGTTTCGGATATTATTCTTCCGATTATCGTTTAACTCCGATTTTACAACAAATTGAAGAATTTGACAGAAATTTGGAATTAAGAAAATTCATTTGTCCGTACAAGCTTACTGATGAGGATTTGAAAGAATTCGATAAAGCAAGATTTATTTATGTCCAAAACAGGCAAACTTATAAAAAGATTTTAAGACAAGAAAAAAATAAAAAACGTGATTTATCTCCTGAAGTTATTGCTTTTGGAGAGAAGAACAAGGAAGAATTACGTTATATGCAGTCTTTCAAATGTAATCAGTGTAATAAATATAAAAAGCATTCCAAAGATTTGGAAGTAACTCAAAGACTTTTATCTAAAAAGAAAAAACTGGAAAAAGAGATTGAAAAACAAAAAGATATTTATTGGAATAAATTTTTAGCTCATAGGGCGGTATTAGAAGAGTACGGATACTTAACAAATGATTATCCGACAGAAAAAGGCAAAACAACTTCTCAAATTCGTTCTGAAAATGAACTTTATTTGGCTGAAATTATATTTTCCGGAATTTTAGAAAATCTTACACCGGCTCAACTTGCGGGTGTGGTTTGTGCAATTACAACAGAAGATTTAAGATCTGATATACCATATATTCCGTTTTCTGAACCTGTACGAAAAACACTAAATCTAGTTAGAAATATTAAAAAGAAATTGTACAAAGCTCAAATTCGTCATGATATCGAAGCTCCTCTATATATAAACCCGTATTTCAGCTCACTTATTGAACTTTGGGTAGAAGGTGCAGAATGGGAAACTGTATCTCAGCAATTAGATATGGGAGAAGGCGATATCGTAAGAACTTTCAAACGAGTTGTTGATGTATTAAGGCAATTAACAACTATTGATAATGTTCCTGAAGCTCTTGTTTTTACTGCGCGTGAAACAATTTCCAAAATTCTCCGAGCTCCTGTTGATGTTGATTAGGGGTAAATATAAAATCGTCATTGCTTAAAAAAGGTAACTTTTCATTGATTGAGCGACAGGAGATTCCACAGTGCAAATTTTCGTGTCATTCACAACGACAAAATATTTCTTGTCAAACGGAAAAGCGAAGCCCGTGGAATCTAAGAAATATTTTGCCTCGTAAAATCTCGGAAATTTACACCTCTGAATGACATGATTTTATTATGTTTTGCAATGAAAAAGTTTACCATACCCCTATTTTGCCGTATTGAGAACATATTTAGCTGCGTTTGTTGCCGGAGTAACTGTAGAGTCATAAAATAGTACAGGAAAAACATCAGTTATATCTTTATTTTTAATGATACAAGGTTCTTCTAAATCTTTAGATGTTGTTCCTGTAGTACATTTGATTTCTGTATTGGGTAAGCTTGGTCCGTTCACATCTATATAGCCTACGCAATAATCATAATTTGGAAACAAATCTACATCAACGATAGCATCTCTTAGACTGCTGCCTGTAGAAAGTTGGCAATCCCCCTTTGAAGTACCTCCAGGGAACATTAATGTTATTCCGTCATTAAGAGAGTAAATGAGCGTTGCATCTATTATAGGAGAGTCATATATATTATTATTGTAAGGTTTTATTTGATAATAATTATCGGCTTTATCATCAGATTGCAAATTTGAAGCTTTTTCGCTTACTATAATATAATATGGATTGAATGTTGTACCTTTTAGATTTCCGTTTACAATTGCGCAATAGTTAAAATCATTTTCGGGATTGTCATTTGCATTGCACTGCAATGTCGAATGTACTTCGGCAAAATCCCAACCATATTGAGCGTTATTCATTCTGACTGCTTGATTTAATGTTGAAACTGTCTTTTTAAAGCCTGTAGAAAATTGTTTGCTTCGTATGTTTGCAATCAATGTCGGAATTGTTAATGCTGCAACAACTCCAATTACACCTAAAGTAATTAGTACTTCTGCAAGTGTAAACCCTGCGGAGTGCATTAATCGTTGCGTCTTACCAAAGTTAGTAGCAAAATGCCCCGTAAGGCGAGTACCTTCTGCTAATGTAAATACCTTATTCATGAATTATTCCTTTCTTATATTACCTTATTATATATTATTATATCTAATTAGATAATAAATGTCAAGATAAGATAATTATTTGCCGACAAATCGCCAATATAGGCTACAATTAAGTTATATAAAGTATTCTTATCTTCTTAGAGATATATGTATCAATTAGGATAATTAATATCTAATCAAGGAAAGAATAATATATAATTTTGGTATGATTAAACTAAACCTTAGAGAAATCATGTGGGCACGAAATGTTAGTGGTGTTCAACTTCATGAGGCTACAGGAGTAAGTCAGGCAAAGATTTCCGAAATGATTCGCGGTAAGCGCACAAATGTTACTCTTGATACAATTGAGCGTATTTGTTTATTTTTGGATTGTACTATTGATGAATTAGTTGAAATTCGTAAATAGTGTACATTTACCACTATTTAGTTTTGTAAAATTATTACGATTATTCGCTTGTAGACCATTGAGAAATATGTTAAAATATGTTACAATGATAGTAGGAACACCCTATTTGCCCTCATAGGCTTCTGATGAGTGTTATTCCCCACCCCACTCTAAAAACAAAAAGGTATCCGGTTACTTTTAACTATAGGTGACATTATGGATACACTTATTGAACGAAAAGAGTTTATTGTACCAATCAGAACTTGCGAGTTTCTGTTTACTGTTTCGCTTTTTACTGTGTTAACTCTGAGCGGTGTAATTTTTCAACCTGCAACATTAGCGGGAGATTTGATAGCTGATAATTCTGTTAAAGTTCCTACTCTTATTGATGTAACTTCAAATATAATTCAGGACTTAGATCCACAGATAAGGAAAGAAAAATTTGATAATAGGATAAGTGCGAAATACAAAGGTGCTTATATTTCAAATGTTGCTGATGGTGTAAAACATATTAGAATGACAAAATATTATGCCGGCAAACCTGTGAGATTAAATATTGTTGAGGTTAACAGTAAAGTTGCACAGGATTATGAGGTTAAACCTGCAATTGCATCTGATACTTTACCTCATAAAAGAACTGTAAGAGCGATTGCGCAGAATACAAATTCAATTGTTGCCATAAATGGTGGATTTTTCAAACCTCAAACGGGAGTTCCTTTGGGTACTTTGATGATTGACCAAAAAATTTATACGGGACCAATTTATGACAGGGTTGCAATGGGAATTTTTGAAGATGGTTATGATGTGGGCAGAGTTCAATTAAACGCATCAATTTCAGGTAACGGACACAGTATTAAAATCGATAATATAAATCAGCCAAGAATGTTATCCTCATATATTTTAGCTTATACAAGGGATTGGGGAAGCGTTGCGCCTGCTTCACCTCAGTATGGTGTCCAACTTCAGGTGGTTGGAAATAAAATCGTAAAAGCTTCCGCCAATCCCCTTTCCATTCCTGAAAACGGCTATGTTATAGTCGGTCCGAAATCACAATTGTCAAAATTATTTGGTGCAAAAACTGTAGATATAAGTATAAGTACAAATCCTAAATGGACAAATGTCAAACATATAATAAGCGGCGGACCGTACTTGGTTCGAGACGGTGAAGTTTTTGTTGATATGACAGCTCAAAAGCTTCAAGCAATAGGCGGCCGCAATCCTCGCACTGCAATAGGCTATACAAAAGATAATGATTTGATATTGATTACTGCAGACGGCAGAGAAGGCAGTTCAATCGGGCTTACGCTTGTAGAGTTAGCTAATCTTATGAAATCATTAGGGTGCGTTAATGCAATAAATTTGGACGGCGGAGGTTCTACCGTTATGTATGTAAAAGGGCAAATTGTAAATCGACCTTCACAACCGGGTGGTATTGCACTTTCAAATGCTCTTGTTATTGCTAAATTAAGTTATTAAGTTAATATTGTCTAAGAATTTAACGTAATGTCATTTAGAGCGAACGCAAGTGAGCGAAGAATCACAATATAGTTCAAAGTCCGTTAAGACCGTTAAGTCGGCAAGTCCGTTACAATTTATTAATCTGTGCTTTGCACCGTATTAGATTTAACACTCTTATCAGTCTTATTACTTACTTTCCATTTCCCTGCGGGATAATTCTCCTTTGGCACTTCGTGCCACCTCCCCCATTTGGGAGGAAGATTATACTCCCTCGCCCCTCGTGGGAGAGGGTGCCTGTAAGGCGGGTGAGGGGGCAAGACCCGCGGACTCGTTATTGCGCGGGAGGAACGACCGAAGCAATCCAGTCTGTTTCCCCTTACGGGTTGAGACCCCTCCTTGAATTTCTAACACTCGTAAACTCGTGTTGAAATTCTTCCCTCCCCGGTTGGGGAGGGTAAGGGTGGGGTGTATACGCCCCTATGGGGGAGAACAATAGTAATGTAGGTCGGCATTGCTATGCCGACGGTAAATTTACCCCTATTTTGCAGTATTCAAAAGATATTTGCCTGCGTTTGTGGCAGGTTCTACAACTCCATCGTGGAATACTACAGGAATTATATCGCCGATATTTTTGTTACTAACAACGCATGGATTTTGCGGGTCTAATGCTGCAGTACCGTCTGCACAGGTTACTTCTTTGTTTGGTAATGATGTTCCATTCACATCAATAAATCCGATACATTGTTTTAAGCCCGCTTGAGCGGGACCATGTGAGCTGGCGGCAGTATATTCTTTTGATAATATATCATTATTTAGAACGCTGCCGGGTTCTAATGTGCAGTTCATGAAATATACTGGGGAAAACCCCAACATAACTCCATCTGACAAGCTAAATAGTCTATCTGAACCTAAATTTACTGCGCTAAATCCGGAAACAATAGTAGGTGTTTTATAAGTTGAAACCCTATCTATAACATCTTGAGATGATGCTCCTTTAAGTGTTCCCATCAGTAATGCGCATATAGAGTGTGTTTTTTCAGGATTAATGCTATCACCATTTGTTAACTGTCCTGAGCCAGTACAACCTGAAGTAGTATCAATTCCGCCAAAGTCCCAATCATATTGCGCTTGAGCCATTTTGCCTGCTTGGTTGAGGGTAGAAAGAGTTTTTTTGAATTGGCTTCTGACTCTTTGGCCTTGTACGTTCGCAATTAGCGTAGGTATTGTCATTGCCGCAACAACACCAATAATTCCCAATGTAATCAACACTTCCGCGAGTGTAAACCCATCATTTTTCTTCAATTCAATCATTTTTTTACGTAAAAATTTGTAGTATGTTTTCATGTTCATCACCTCTATTTTATTATTGATTGATTTTCGCGAAAAATCAACATGGCTATAATCCTTTTGTAACATGTATTTACAATATATTTTGTTGAATGTATTCGACTGAAAAATGATGATTAAATCATAGAATTAAAAAATGGGACTTAAAAAGATACAGAACGAATTAGGCAGAAGATTAAGGAATCTTAGACTTGATAAAAATCTTACGCAAGAGGAATTGGCTTTTGAAGTTAAAATTTCCAGAGATCATCTTTCAAATATTGAAAATGGAAAGCACCCCATAAATCTTAAAAATCTTTATAAATTGGCAAATTATTTTGATGTCGATATAAAATATTTTTTTTAATAAAAAAGAGTTCCGTTTGGAACTCTTTTTATAATTAGATTTTATTACCCTCTCCCGCCTGAGTAATGTTCGTTTTACTCACAAACTCAGGCTCCCTCTCCCTCAAGGGGCGAGGGAAATAAAAGGCTATGAACAACCTGAGTAACCGCAATTCAAACAGATGAAGCAGCCTTCAGCCATTTCAATTGTGTTACCGCATTCAGGACAAGTGATTTTTTTAACTTCTCCTGTAGGGTTGTATTCTTCTGTCTCAATCTTCTCTTCAACGGCAGGCTTTGAATCAACTGCTTTCATTTCAACTGTTTTTTCTTTTTTCTTGTCGTCCAAATTCATTGGCTGGAACTGACGAGAATTGTTTCTGTAAACAGTTATACCTTTCAAGTTATTTTTATAAGCTAGAATATAAGCTTCTTTAATATCTTCATGAGTAGCAGATTCTACAAAGTTTACTGTTTTTGATACAGCGTTATCAGTGTGAAGCTGGAATGCAGCTTGCATTTTAACGTGCCAGTATGGTGAAACGTCGTGTGCAGTCGCAAATATTTGTTTAACTTCATCAGATACACCGTTAACATGAGCAATTGTACCTTCTGATGCAATTTGAGACATCATTTCTTCTGAATAAAGATTATGAGAAATCATATAATCTTTGAATATTGGGTTAACTTCAAGCATTTCTGTTCCGTCCATAATTAATCTTGAGAAAACTAACCCGAATAATGGTTCAACACCGCCTGAAGCTGATGCAATCATTGAAATTGTACCTGTTGGTGCAATACAAGTTGTTGTTGCGTTTCTAAGTCCAAATTCTTTTATTCCTGCATCAATTTCAGCCCATTTATCATCTGTTATTTTACCTGCAGATTTTCCTTTATATTTGTTAAATAAATAATTGTCAGAATCATAAATGCTTCCTTTGAAGTTAGCAAAACTTCCTCTTTCTTTTGCCAGTTCAATTGATTCTGTTTTTGAAATGTAATCAATGAATTCCATAACTTGACCTGCAAGTTTTGTACCTTCTTCGCTATTGTATGAAATGCCCATTTTCATAAGCATATCAGCCCAGCCCATTACACCTAAACCTATTTTACGGTTATTTTGAACCATTTCAGAAATTTGAGGAAGCGGATAATTATTTACCACGATTACGTTATCCAAAAATCTCATAGCTGTTCTTGTTGTTTCTTCAAGTAAATCCCAATCAACTTCCCAGCCATTTGCTGATTCTTTCATCATCAAACCTAAATTGATAGAGCCTAAATTACAAGCTTCGTACGGTAACAATGGAACTTCTCCGCAAGGATTTGTTGATTCAATTGCTCCGATTTGAGGTGTTGGGTTGTCATAGTTCATTTTGTCAATGAATACAATACCGGGTTCGCCGTTTCTCCAAGCACCGTCAACAATTAGGTCAAATACTTCTTTAGCATTCATTCTGCCTACAACTTCTTTGTTTTGCGGATTAACCAAATCGTAATCAGTACCGTTAAGGTAAGCTTCCATAAACTTGTCGGTAATTGCTACCGAAATGTTAAAGTTATTTAATCTGTTATTATCAGATTTGCAGTTGATGAATTCAATAATATCAGGGTGATCAACTCTTAATATGCCCATATTAGCACCGCGTCTTGTACCACCTTGTTTTACGGCTTCTGTTGCAGCGTTAAATACTTCCATAAAAGATACCGGACCGGACGAAACCCCCATAGTTGAGCGTACAACACTGTTTTTAGGTCTTAATCTTGAAAAAGAAAAACCTGTTCCGCCGCCTGATTTATGAATTAATGCTGTATTTTTAACTGTTTCAAAAATTCCTTCCAAACTATCTTCAACAGGCAAAACAAAACAAGCTGCAAGTTGTCCTAATTCTCTGCCTGCATTCATTAAAGTTGGAGAGTTTGGCATAAAGTAGCGATTAGTAATCGCTCTATAAAATCTGTCTGATAGTTTTTTAACTTCTTGTTCAGATTTGCCGAATTTCAAATCTCCTGAAGCGATTGTATCAGCAACCCTGCGGAACATATCAGCAGGAGTTTCAATACAATTTCCGTTTTTATCTCTTTTTAAATATCTCTTTTCTAAAACTTTAACGGCATTATCCGATAATTTTAGAGTTTCTTCTACGCATACACTGCTATCTGACACATTAACCTCCATCGTCTGTTTATAAATATACTACCTAATCTCGAGAGATAAACTTCCTATCCCAAGCATGCTCAAAAAACATGCTTTTTACAAAATTGTACACCATAGAAAAGACTTAAAGCAATAAGATTGTTAACATAAGTACATATTATTTTGCCATGTCATATACGGCTTTTGCTGCAGATGAATAAGGCTCAACTATTCCGTCATGGAATAATACAGGATAAATGTCAGTAATATCTTTGTCTTTGACCTTGCAGGTTTTATCAATATAATATCTTGAGCCTGCTTTATTCGTTCCTTCCGAACAATCAATTTCTCTATTAGGTAAAGATGTTCCATTTACATCTATAATTCCATAGCATGCTGTACCAAACCCATCATCTGTTATTCCTGCCCTAAGTCCATTACCTGTGCAGGGATGTTCACCTATTGCAGATGATAAAACTAAAAGAGTCCCGTCAGAAAACTGAAATGTTGGATTTTTTTCAAAGTTTTTTAAAGAGTATGTATTGTCTAAATACGGAGAATACGGCTCGTATTTACCCCCGTTTTTAACTTTTAAATTTGAATTTCCGTAATAAAATGTTGCACCTTTTAATGTGCCGTTTAGTAGTGCACAAATTGATTGAACACTTTCAGGGTTGTCGCTTCCTGAGTTTGCATTGCACGTTTTATTAATTCCTGCATAGTCAAAACCGTATTGAGCTTCAGCCATTCTACCCGCATTGCTTAAAGTCGCAATAGTTTTTTTAAAGGTTGATTTATATTGTCTGGCTTTTGTATTAGTGATGATTGTCGGAATTGTCATTGCTGCAACAACGCCGATTACACCGATTGTTATTAATACTTCTGCCAATGTAAACCCCGCGGAGCGCAGTAGTCGTGGAGTCTTGCCAAAGTTGTCAGCAGAATACCCACTCTGGTGAGGAGTGAAGGCAGCCTTTTTGCACCCTCTCCCTAACCATATGCGACTCGTTATCACTCCCTGCACGCAGTTTCGCTCAAAATTTTTGTCATTCTGAACTTGATTCAGAATCTTCAAAAATTTTAGCTCTGCTAGTGTCCCACAAGGGGAGAGGAAACTATCCTTATACCCTCTCCCGCCGTTGTAGACCTCGCGATGCTCGCTAACAACGGCGACATCTCCCAGTGGGAGAGGTTGAATATTTTCAGTTACGCAAGGGGCGAGGGAAGTATTTTTACCTTTCATCAGTCTTATGTCCTTTTTGTAGTCACCTGTATTTTGCAGTTTATTCATATCAAACTTCATTATAAATTTATACTTTAATTTTAAATTAATTATTTAAAATTGTCAATCCTAATTTAAATTAGCTATTCTTTTGGTATGGTGTTATGTAATGAAATTAAAAAACTTTTAGTAGACTGCGACATTACTTTGACGCAGCTTGCTCGTATAATTGCGGAGAAAAAAGGAAAGCATTATACTATTCAGAATTTGTCGCAAAAACTCCGAAATAATACTTTAAATTCAACTGAAATTGATATTATAATGGAAGCTCTCGGTTATAGAATAATTTTTTATCCGAAGGATATTTGAGTATTTATATATTACCTATTAAGTGGATACGTTTGTAATTTTTTATGATATTCTATAGACATGACAAGGAGAGGTTTTAGGGTTTTATTGGTCTTTGTGCTTTGTGCTTTATTGCTCAAGGCTTGTCTTGTTAAAGATGTTTCCATAAAATCCGGTGAAAATAAAAAAGGTACTGAAAAATTGGAGCAAAAAACTTATCCTTCTCCTGAAAATATTACTTTGAACGGAGTGGATTATCTTCAATCAAAAGCACCTGTCGGAAAATTCGGAGGAGAATTTATTTCTTCCATAATCGGTGAAGGACCTAAAACTTTTAATCCTTTCAACAGTAAAGATAATACTTCGGCGACTTTATCGGGAATTATGTATGACGGTTTGTTATCAACAGATCCGATTTCAGGAAAACCTGTTCCAAAACTTGCAAAATCTTTTAAAATATTGCCTGACGGTAAAACTTACATAATTAATCTTCGCAAAGGAATAAAATGGTCTGACGGTATGCCGATAACTGCTGATGATGTCGTATTTACTTGGAAAGATATAATTTTTGGAGGTCTTGGAGATACTTCGTTAAGAGATTCATTGTATATTGGGGATAAGTTGCCGTCGGTCCGAAAAATCGATAATTATACAGTCGAATTTGTTACTCCCGAACCTTATGCACCTTTTATAAGATCGTTAAGTCAATCTATTGCCCCAAAACATTATTTTAAAAATGCCGTTAAAAAAGGTGGTTCAGCCTTTGATACTTTTCTTTCAACAAATACAAATCCTGATGAGATTGTGACTTCAGGTGCTTTTAAGCTGAAAGAATATGTTCCGGCTCAGCGTGTTGTTTATGTCCGTAATCCAAATTATTACGAAATAAATACAAAGGACGAAAAGCTTCCTTATTTAGACAGACTTATTTATCTTATTGTCGGAGATTTGAATAACGAGGTTTTAAAATTTGAAGCAAAAGAGCTTGATGTGATAAATCTTCAAGGAGCAAAAGTTGCAAGGTATAAATCACTTGAACCTCATTCGGATTTCAAATTGTATAATTTAGGCCCGACAACAGGAACAATGTATTTGTCTTTGAATTTAAACAACAGAAAGGATTCTAAGGGTAAATGGTATGTTAATCCCGTAAAACAAAAATGGTTTCAGGATTTGAACTTCAGAAAGGCTGTGGATTATGCTATTGACAGACGTAATATGGTGTTTAACATTGCAAACGGTATTGGAGAACCCTTATTCACTCCTGAAAGTTTAAATTCAATTTATCTTAATAAAAATTTGAAGTCTTATGAAAAAGATTTGAGTAGATCTCGTGAATATCTTGAAAAATCAGGCTTTTACCTTAAAGATGGCAAATTGTATGATAAATCAGGTAACAGAGTAGAATTTGATTTATATACAAATGCGGGGAATACAGAGCGTGAAGCTATTGGGGTTATGGTAAAACAAGATTTGGAAGATTTAGGTATGAAGGTTAATTTCAAACCTATTGAGTTTAATTCTCTTGTAAATAAACTTGTTAGCACTTTTGACTGGGATATGGTTATAATGGGACTTACGGGCTCTCCTTTAGAACCAAACGGCGGCAAAAATGTCTGGTTGTCGGACGGACGTTTGCACCTTTTTAATATGAGAACCCCCAAGGAAGGGAAAAAAGGAATATTACCGTGGGAAAAAGAGTTGGATAATTTGTTTGACAAAGGTGCTCTTGCAACAAAATTTGAAGATAGAAAAAAATATTATGACAGATATCAGGAAATAGTTTATAATCAAAAGCCTATGATTTATATTTATTCCCCCGTTATAATTGTTGCAATAAGGAATAAATTTAAAAACATTTATCCGTCAAGTTTGAATGGTTTGACACATAATCTTGAGGAAATTTATACAGATGAATGAAACGCTTAAATATATATTAAAAAGAATAGTTCAGACGATACCATTATTAATTATGGTATCTTTGATAAGCTTTTTCATAATAAGATTATCTCCGGTTGATCCTTTAGCTGAATTAAAATTAAATCCTTCAGTTTCTCCTGTTACGGTAGAAAAAGAACGTCAGCGTTTGGGGTTAGACAAACCTATAATTGTTCAGTACGGGAAGTGGGCTTGGTCTTTTGTTCGGGGTGATTTAGGAGTTACATCAACAGGAGAAAGAGTTAGTCAAAAATTAAAAGAAAGAATTCCTAATACGTTGTTGTTGACTACAATTGTAATTCTTTTGACATGGCTGGTCGGAGTTCCTCTCGGTATTATTGCCGCAGTAAATTGGAAAACTCCGTTTGACAGAATTTTAACGGTTTTGACAAGTATTGGTATGGCAATTCCTTCATTTTTCTTTGCGGTATTGCTTTTAATGTTTGCTGTAAAAACCGGTTGGTTTCCTATAGGCGGTTTAACGAGTCCGAATTTTTCTCAAATGTCATTTTGTGGAAAATTTACGGATATTTCATATCACTTGGTTTTGCCTGTATTTGTTTTGTTTACAATATCTTTGGCAGGCTTGCAAAGACAAATGAGGGCGAATATGCTTGATGTTTTAGACAGTGATTATGTCAAGTTTGCAAGGGCAAAGGGACTATCTGAATTTAAGGTCGTATATAAGCACGCATTGAGAAATGCATTGAATCCTATGATTACTCTTTTGGGTTTTGAGTTTGCGGGATTATTAAGCGGTGCGGCATTAACTGAGTATGTATTTCAGTATCCGGGTTTGGGAAGATTGATTTTGGAAGCCGTTTTGAAATCAGATATAAATCTTGTGATGGCATCATTAATGATGGGTGCCGTTATGCTTGTTTTGGGTAATTTGATTGCGGATATTCTTCTTATCATCACAGATCCGAGAATTAGGGTGAAATCATGATTAAAGAAGTTATAAAACAATTATGGAAAGATAAATTTTCAAGAATTGCGCTGATTATTCTTGGAATAATTTATGCAATGTTGTTTTTTGCTGATTTTATTGCCCCTTATACTAAAGATTTTTCAGACAGAACTATGGCGTATGTTCCGCCGTCAAAAATTTTCACGATAACACCTGACGGAAAGCTTTCCAAACCTTATACTTATAATTTTGTCAGAGAATTTGATTCTGATACTCTTGAAATTAAATATAAACTTGATAGAAAACAAAAACACTATGTTAAATTTTTTGCAAAAGGTCAGCCATACAAATTTTTAGGCTTAATACCTATGGAAAGGCATTTGTTTACGACTGATTCAGATGGCAGAATTTTTCTGTTGGGCACTGATATTAACGGCAGAGATGTCTTTTCAAGATTGCTTTTTGGCGGTAGAATTTCAATGACAATAGGTTTCCTCGCGCTATTTGTATTGTTTCCGATAGGTCTTTTGTACGGTGGAATTTCGGGATATTTCGGAGGAAAGGTTGATGCTGTTATGATGCGGTTTGCAGAAGCCGTAATGTCTATTCCGAGTTTTTATTTATTGATTATTTTGGCATCTGTTTTGCCGTCGGGAATGACAAGTACTCAAAGATTTATGCTGATTGTACTAATTTTAGCTTTGATTGGCTGGGCCGGTTTTGCAAGGGTTGTAAGAGGTATGGTTTTATCAGTTAAAAATCAGGAGTACGTTCAGGCAGCAAAATCAATAGGGGCATCAAATTTGAGAATAATAATAAAACATATTCTTCCTCAAACGACAAGTTTTGTGATTGTTGCAATGACATTATCCGTTCCTTCTTACATTTTATCGGAATCAGGTTTAAGCTTTTTAGGTTTAGGGATTCAGCAGCCTGATGCAAGTTGGGGAAATATGCTGAAAGAAGCTCAAGAATTTACAAATATTTTATACAGACCTTGGCTTCTTACTCCCGGATTTTTAATTTTTGTATCAGTTTTGGCATTTAACTTAATAGGTGATACAATAAGAGATATTCTTGATCCGCAAAGTAAAGTAAGAGGATAAATAATGGGGGTAAAATATTGAAAAAAGATTCTAAAATCGCGGTATTTATTTCGACTTGTATGATAATTGCCGGTATTTTGATGTTTTTGTATGTGTTGCCTTTTTTATATATTTGGGCAAGTTTTGGAGAGTCTGAAAATCAGAATAAACTTGATTTAATGAAAAAATCTGTTACTTTTTCAATTTTTAAGTTCCAAAAAATTTATACAATGAACTCTGCATTGGCAAGTTTGGTATTAACAAAGGATTATTATACTGTAATCGGATATTACAAAGAATTGGAAAAATTAGATGCTGTTGATGAAGGGAATACTTACCTTGCGGTTTATTCTTATATACAAACAGGAGAATATGACAATGCTTTAAAATATTCTCAACTGTTTGGAAATAAAGGTCAGCAGGCTCAAATTTATATAAAAATGAAAGATTTCAAAAAAGCTAAGATTCTGGTGAACGAAATGCTTAATCAAACTCCTGTTAAACCTAAGGTATATCGTTATAAAGCTGAAATTGAAATGGGTGAAAATAAGTGGAAAGAAGCAAATTTATCAATTGATAAAGCTTTAAAATATTCTCCTAACAGTATGGAAGCATTGCAGGATAAGGTCCGGATTTCAAAACATTTGGGATATAAGGAAGAATATAAAAAGAATCTGAATAAATTAAAATTGTTAGAATTAAAAAGAGGAAATATATAATTATGGATTGGGCGCACATAATAAATGTTGATTTTTTTATAAGGGTTACGGTTGCCGTGGTATTTGGCTTCTGTATAGGGCTGGAGCGTGAAATTACTAATAAGTATGCAGGTTTAAGAACTCATATTCTTGTATGTTTGGGTGCTTGTGTATTTACATTAATATCAATTTACGGCTTTCCGACATTTGCGCCGGGAGATAATGTTGATCCTTATCAGGCAACAGGAATAAGAGATACGGCAAGGGTTGCCGCTCAAATTGTTACAGGTATCGGTTTTATTGGTGCGGGTACCGTATTAAGAAACGGCCCGATTGTATTAGGGTTAACAACGGCTGCGACTTTGTGGATTGCGGCAAGTATAGGTATGGCATGCGGTGCAGGCATGTTTGATATTGCATTTGCGGGTACGGTCTTGGCTATTCTTACTCTTGTAACGGTTAGGGTTTTTGAACGAAAATTCCTTCCTAATAGTACGAAAAGAACAAAACGTATTAAAATTAGCCTTGTTTGTAATGAAAATTCCGTTGATGAGATACAGGATTTCGTTTTAAATAAATATAAAAACATTGTTGAATTATCTAAAAAAACGCTTGTCGCAGATTCAAACAGTATAAAATTTACCTGCGTTGTTGATATTGTTATGAAAAAAACTATTAAAGAATTGTATAAATCATTCCAAAATATTGATGGGGTTGAATCTGTTTCTATTCGAGAATTCTCTGAAATTGCTTAATTTACGGTCTTTTCTGCTAATAATTTTACAAATTTTTTAATTACTTTTAATTCGTCTTTGTCCAGTTCGGATAGAGCGCAATCTATGTTGTCTTTAAAGTTTACAAAATCGGTTAATTCATAGTTAAGAGCTTTCCCGAGTCTTACAAGCAAATCCATTGAAGGGTAATTCCCTCCGACTTCAATTCTGCTGATTGTCTTATCTTCAACCCCGACAAGCTCGGCTAATTCGCTTTGTTTAAGACCTCTGGAAAGTCTGAATTTCTTTACGTTATAGCCGATTTTCTTTTTTACATTATCCATTTAAACGTCCTTTTTGTAAACCTAATGTAAATTTTAATAGTTTTTAACTACAAATAAATAGATTAATTGTTTATAATACTCATGTAAATAGAGTTAAGAAAGGGGTATAAACATGAAAAAGTATTACAAGTTTTTACGTAAGTCATTAGTTGAACTAAAGAAAAATGATGGGTTTACATTGGCTGAAGTGTTGATTACATTGGGAATTATTGGTGTTGTTGCGGCAATGACAATACCTACGCTAATCGCGAACGTACAAGGACAAAGAGTCAGAAGCCAATTCAAAAAGACTCTTTCAACCCTCAACCAAGCAGGTCGTATGGCTCAAGCACAGTACGATTGGGATTTTGGTGCAGTAGAAGGTGCCGGTGGTGATAATTCATGTGCTGCGGATAACCCTGAAACGACAAAAACGATGTGTGCACTACTCAATGGAACTTTAAAAGGAAGAAGCTATAACGGAGTGTCTAATACTTATTATAAAGATAATGTAACAAAATTATATTCGGGTTTTAGTAATAAAAGTGACATGCTTGCAAGCGATTATCTTGTATATCAGCTAACTGATAGTGCGATATTTGGTTTTTATAGAGGTGGTTCAAGTGGTCCTGTAGGTAATTGTACATTACCTACAGGAAATGTGTTGAATTCAACAGTACTATCAACTTATGGAGTTGTTTATGGCGGTTCTCAGGGGATGCAGACAAGATTAGGATTAAAGCAGTGTATAGGATTTATTGATGTAAACGGAATTTCATTACCAAACAAAGAAGTAACATGCGCAGACGGTTCTACAGTATTAGACCCGCAAAATCCTTGTGTTGTAAGTAATAAAAATCTAGGTGATATAATTCCTGTAGTATTCCATGACGGAGTTGTAGAACCCGCCACAAACGCAGTCAAATACCTTTTGAATACTGCAAAATAGGGGTAAATTTACGGTCGGCATTGCTATGCCGACCTACACTACTTCCCTCCCCAATGGGGGAGGGGTAGGGTGGAGTGGGGTGCGATTGTTTATTCAAACAAACTGTTCCCCATCGGCACTTCGTGCCACTTCCCCCATTGGGGAAGATTAACTTTGTTCCTCCCCGGAGGGGGAGGCTAGGAGGGGTGCGGCTGGATTGCTTTGGTCGTTCCTCCCTCGCAATGACATTTACGATTTATTAATCTGTGCTTTAGCACCGTATTGGACTTAACGGTCTTAACGGTCTTAACGGACTTTGAACTATATTGTGATTCTTCGGGCTTTGCCCTCTGAATGACATTAGGTTAAATTCTTAGTGCCTTATTAACTTGATAACTTACTTTATTCTGCCATAAAGAATGACAAAATTTTTGCCTTATATTCTATTATAAACAAATTTAACAATACCTTTACAATGAGTTTTCTTTAGGCTAGAATCAGGCAAAGAGTAAAGGGAGATTATTTTGAAATATAAAAGAATTTTGTTAAAAATTAGTGGTGAAGCTCTTTTAGGTGAACAACAATTTGGAATTGATCAAGTTCCTGTAAAAATGATTGCAAACGAGATTAAAAAAGTCACTCAAGAGGGAGCTGAAGTTGCAGTTGTTGTAGGCGGCGGTAATATTTTCCGCGGAATGAAAAATAGTGCAAAACTTGGTATGGACCAGGCTTCAGGTGATTATGTAGGTATGTTGGCTACAGTTATGAATGCTATTGCACTTCAAAGTGCTTTGACTCAAATTGATGTTCCTTGCAGAGTTCAATCTGCAATTACAATCAATCAAGTCGCTGAACCTTATATAAGACATAGGGCAATAAGACATTTGGAAAAAGGTCGAGTTGTAATTTTCGCGGCAGGTACCGGTAATCCTTTCTTTACTACTGATACTGCTGCTGCATTACGAGCATCTGAAATTAACGCGGAAGCAATGCTTATGGCTAAAAATGGGGTAGATGGGGTTTACACAGATGATCCTAATGCTAACCCTGATGCTAAAAAATTAGAAAATATCACATATGACGATATTATCAAAAACGGTTTAAAAATTATGGACACTGCTGCTTGTGCATTGTGTAAGCAAAATAATATTCCGATAGTAGTCTTTGATTTTAAAAAAGAGGACGGAATTAAAAATATTCTTAATGGTCAAGATATAGGAACATATATTAGTTAATAATACGAAAGAGGTAAAATATGACAGAATCGTTAGATGAATTGTTTTTATTCGGCGAAGAAAAAATGGAAAAAGCGATAGCTCAATTACAGAGAGAATTTAGTCAAATTCGTTCAGGTAGAGCAAATCCGGGTATTTTGGATAAAGTTTTGGTTGAATACTACGGAGTGCCAACTCCGTTAAGACAGATGTCTCAAGTATCTGTTCAAGATGGTACAACTCTTGTTATAACACCTTATGACAAAGGGATTATGAAGGATATTGAAAAAGCAATTATTAAGGCTGAAATAGGTATCACCCCTAACAGTGACGGTATTTGTATAAGACTTCCGTTTCCTCCGTTGACTGAGGACAGACGTCGTGAAATTACAAAAGATGTTAAGAAATTAGGTGAAGATTCTAAAGTCGCAATCAGAAATATCAGACGTGATATGACTGATAGCTTGAAAAAGCTCGAAAAAAGTGAAAATCTTCCTGAAGATGTTGTTAAGGATAATCAAGATAAAATCCAAAAATTAACCGATAAATATACTGCAAATGTTGATAGTGCGGTATCAGCAAAAGAAAAAGAGGTTATGACTGTATAATGATTGATTTGGGCTTAAATAAGAATGCTGTAAGAATGCTGACCGGCTTTATAATGGGTACAATTGTTATGCTTTGTATCATACAAGGCGGTCTTGCATTGTTGGGTCTGCTTATTTTTATGCTTATTGTCGGTTCGCGTGAATATGTAAAAATTCTTAACCATAAGGGATTTTATCCGAGCCTAAAGGTTATTTATTTGACGGAAGCGATATTGACAACTGTTGTTTATTTTAAGCGATTTGATTTGGTTGCAATAACTTTAACGATTTGTGCAATGTGCTCGTTTATGTGGGTATTGTTTGTCGGAAGGCAGCCTTATATTGCTAATGTTGCAACAACGCTTCTCGGTATGGTTTATTGCGGTTGGTTCCCTTTGCATTTAATCTTTTTGAGAGATTTGTCAAGTGCTCAATATGATAGCGGTTTGGGCTTTGTTGTAATGATGTTTACTGCAATTTTAATGACAGATGTCGGCTGCTATTACGTTGGAACAAAATTTGGAAAACATAAGCTCGCTCCTGTTATAAGTCCTAATAAGACCATTGAAGGTTCTGTCGGCGGAATGTTTTTTGCAATATTAGGTGCAATTATAATCGGTTTATATATTGATAAACTTCTACATATATCTATTCGTTGGTATATTCCGATTTTTGTCGGATTAATTTCAACCGTATTTGCACAAATAGGCGACTTGTGCGAATCTTTACTTAAAAGAGATGCAGGAGTTAAAGATTCCGGCTCAAGTTTACCGGGGCATGGCGGATTTTTAGATAGAACTGATAGCTTTATTTTTACAATTCCTATTATGTATTATTTCTGCAAGTGTTTTGTATTCCATACAGAATGGATATCAACTTGTATTAATTATGTGAAAGGATTGTTTTAATGGCTTCTGTCGCTGAAATTTTCGGAATTGAAACAAAAACAGAAGAATATTATAAAATTGCACTTACACATTCTTCTTATACGAAGGAGAATAATCTTTCGCATA
This sequence comes from bacterium, assembly GCA_017467605.1. Taxonomy (GTDB): domain Bacteria; phylum Cyanobacteriota; class Vampirovibrionia; order Gastranaerophilales; family Gastranaerophilaceae; genus Zag111. The sequence goes on from JAFUSQ010000007.1 coordinate 29,464, forward strand.
CCGAATGTTACGAGCGTTTGGAATTTTTGGGAGATGCTGTATTAAAGCTTGCAGTTTCAGATGTCTTGTATAAAAAATATCCCAATTCTCCGGAAGGTGAACTTTCAAAAATCCGCAGTATTGTGGTTTCAGATAACACATTAGCTCAAATTGCAAAAGCCAAAGGACTTCAAAACTTGATTATTATGAGTAAACATGAAGAAAAACAAGGTTGTCGAAATCTTAATTCTATTTGTGCTTGTGCTTTTGAAGCTATTTTGGGGGCTTATTATTTAGATGGTAAACTAAATGAAATAACCGAGTATATTAAAGTTAATTTTAATGAATATATTGAAGATGTTCAAGAAAATTTTGAAAAATTTAATGCGAAAGCAATATTGCAGGAATATACTCAAGACAAAACCAAAAATACTCCTGTATATACCGTTATAAATGAAATAGGACCTCAACACAAGAAAGAATTTGAAGTTGAAGTAAGGTATAATGGAGAAGTTCTTGCAGTTGAACGTGGTGCAAGCAAAAAAGAAGCGGAGCAAAAATGTGCATATTCCGCTTGCAAAAAGTTAGGAATAGTTTAAAATGGAAAAAGTTTATGTATCACCATCAATACTGTCTGCTGATTTTGCAAATCTTGAAAGAGATATAAAACTTGTTGAAAATGCCGGGGCTGATTGGATACATGTTGATGTTATGGACGGGCATTTTGTTCCGAATATTACAATCGGTGCTCCTGTAGTTAAATCAATAAGAAAGGTTACAAATTTACCTTTAGATGTTCACTTGATGATAGAGAATCCTGAAAAATATATTGAGGATTTTGTAAAAGCCGGTGCTGATATAATAACTTTTCATTACGAAGCTCAATGTTGTCATTGCGAGGAGCAGCGCGACGTGGCAATCTCATCATTAATTAAGCGCATACGTTCTTTTGGACTGAAAGCCGGAATCTCAATAAAACCGAAGACTTCACCGGAAGTGCTTTTACCTTATTTGAGTGAAATTGATATGGCTTTGGTAATGACTGTTGAACCGGGTTTTGGCGGACAAAAATTTATGGAAGATTGCGCTAAAAAAGTGGCTTATATCCGTAAAAATTCTCCGAAAAATCTTATTATTCAGGTTGATGGCGGAATAAATGATATTACAGGTAAAATTTGCAAAGATTATGGCGCAAATTCTTTAGTTGCAGGCAGTTATATTTATGGAGCAAAAGATTTAAGCCAAGCTATTCTTTCGTTGAAGTAATTTACCATTTAAGTTTTTTAAAGTAATCGGGGGCTGATTTTGCAAGGTTTGCACACGCCATACCATTTGCATATGATGAGCTGTTTTTGTCACAATATAAATCTTTATTTGTGAAATCTGTTCCGTTATCTCCCATTGGTTTTAGTTCGTCATCTATATACTGGAATGTAAATAAATCATATCCCCAGCGATTTGGAGCATGTTTATATCCGTTTAAGTCTGCTGAAATATATAATCTGTCATAGTTTGTATAATTTTCTATATATATTTGTGTCCCGTCTTGTAATATAAATTGTCCGTCATCTATGTAATTGTTCGGATAATTTATATTTAATCCGTTATGAAAATTTTTATAATAGCTTTGCGGATTTTTAAAATCATAACATATATCACCTCCACTGTAAGTTTGTGATGATGTTCCGCAAAGTGTTGCCCCGTTAAAATATTTTATAAATGTTTTGTAAAAAGTTGCGGTGGGATAATCAATAAAATCAATAGAGACATCATCTGACTGCATAGTTTTTATAGCCTGATTGAGTATTGAATATGTTTTATCAAACTGTGAACGCATTTTTTTTGCTCTGTAATTATGCATAAGTTGTGGTATGGTCAGGGCTGCAACAATACCGATTATTCCAAGAGTAATCAAAATTTCCGCAAGAGTAAAACCTTTTTTTGTCATTTTTCCTCCTTAATTTAATATATCCCTTTATATTTAACGTTAAAACGTCATGTAATTAATATATTATGTATTAATTACATTTAATTGTCAATCTTTATATAATTATTTATATGGTTACAACAAGGGATAAAATTAAATCATTTATTGCATTAAATGGGATTTATATTAAAAAATTGGCAGTTTTGATGAGCGAAAAAAGCGGTAAAAACTTTACCGAAGATTCCCTTGGAGGCAAAATTCGCAGAGAAAGTATTACTTTTAAAGAAGTTGAATTGCTTGCAGATGTTTTGGGTTATAGTGTTGAATTTATAAAAAAATAATTAAGTATTTATTTCTTGGCCTTTGCGAATTTTAGCTTGAAGGATTTGTTCAAGGTTTGCGGTTGCTGCTTTTTCTGTTTCGGTTATTGCAGCAGAATTTTCACTTTCTTCCGGGTCATTAGAGGTTTTCTTTACTGCAATTCCTTCTACCTGAGTTTTATCTTCGACATCTGATTTATAGCCGGATACTTCGCTTTGATTTTCTTCATTTACTGCAATTGTTTCTGCTTGAATTCCCATAGTGCTTTGCGCACTTTCAATAGCTTTTTCACCGCTATGTACGGCTACTTTACCAATTATGTAATCAACAATTCCGAATAGAAAATTGTTGCCTACGGTTGATAATAAATCGTTTCCGACTCCGATTGTTTCTGAACCGAAATCTATGGCATTTAATATTAAATCTGTTTGATTATTTATAATTCCATCATATAAATTAAAATCAACTTCTGCATTTACAACTTGGGCTTGCCCCTTTGTTCCCATTTGTTTTAGTTGCTGGTTAAGTTTATTGACCTTTTCTATAGTTGAATTGTCACCTTTTGAAGAATTAACATTCTCGATTTCAGTTTTAAGTTCTTGCTTTGTGCCTTCGGCTTTTGATAATATTTCAACCATATGAGTTTCAAGTGTATCAAGTTCGTTTTCAGATTTAGTTTTTATATTTTCTATCATTGCACCTGATTGCTCAACTTCTTTTGACAAAGTTTTACTGTCTTTTGTGAACGAACGAGCTTGTCCTCTAAGGCTCACGCCTGAGTTTTGCATATCTTCCCGTTTCTGTTGTGCTAATGTTTTTTCGGGTTCTTCGGCTGTTTCAGAATCTTCCGCGGTCGGATTTGCAGCTGATTGAGTTTGGCTTGTTGCCATTTCGTATGTTGTTTCGTCGTTATCAGATGAATTTACCTGTTGTATAAATTCTCGGGCCCATTGCAAATATTGGCTCGGAACTTCGACACCCTGATTTTCAAATTTAATTATGTCTTTGGCAGTTAATTTTCGCCAATCGATTTTTTTAGGTGATATTGCTTCTATTCTTGATACGTCCATAGTAAGTCCTTATATATATTTACGGAAATTTTTCAATGAACTTTAGGAAGTATTAAAAATTTTTAACAAATATTTACTCATCTAATTAATGGATAAAATTTTTTTTGAAATGTATATAATTATTATAAAAGAGGTTTATCTATGAATTATGAAGAATTGATGGAAAAAGCTATTGAAGTTTCAAAAAATGCTTATGCACCTTATTCGAAATTTGCGGTTGGGGCGTGCGTTTTAACAGAAAGCGGCAAGATTTATACAGGCTGCAATTTTGAAAATTCCAGTTACGGAATGGCTATTTGTGCAGAACGAAATGCCATAGGCAGCGCGATTGCCGATGGCGAAAATAAAATTAAAGCTGTTGCTATTTATTCTCCAAATCAAGATAATTGTACTCCATGCGGAGCTTGCAGACAGGTTTTGCACGAATTTTGCGAAAATGATGAGCTTGATGTGATTGTGAAAGTCGGTAGTGATATAAAAGTTTATAAGTTATCTTATTTACTTCCTGAAAGTTTTTCTTTATAAATGTATATTTTTGAACTTATTGCACAATATTTTAAAGGGGTAAAAATCAATCGAAAAAATTTTGATCCTCTGGATAATCCTCAAGACGGACTTGTTGAGGATTCTGATAATTGTGAACATTTATTTATGCCTTTGGATTCTTCTAAAGAGATGTTTGCCTGTAAGTATTGCGGTTTGATTGTTCCCAAAAATAACCTTGAAAATAAAAAGGGATAAATAGTAGGGTATTATTACTATTTTATTATTGTCATTCTGAACTTGTTTCAGAATCTAATAAATTATGTACCTTGTTGTCGGATAAAATTTTTATTCAAACTTCTTAAATTTGTTTTGTAAATTATAGGAGGTTTTTATGAGTAAAAATTTAGGCGAAGTAATTAATAATATTATGGAAGAAAATGCTTCTAATCGCGCTTTGATTTTAACAAATACAATGATGATTGTCGGTACAATTCACAATTATGAAGATAAATGCAAAAATTGTCATGAATGTGTAATTTCTTTGAAAGATGTAAGTATTTCTCTGGTAAATGAAGTTTGTCACTGTTCGGAAGATGAATGTAATTGTAATACCGGGGCTTTTGCACATTACAATTGGTTTAATATTAATGCGGATAAAATTGTCGGATTTAGTATTCTTAGTGATATGTAGTAAACAAAAAGGGAAGATTTTTGAAATCTTCCCTTTTTTAATGATTATTTTATAATCCTAAACTTTTCTTTTACGAGCAGCTTCAGATTTATGTTTTCTTTTTACGCTTGGCTTTTCATATCTTTCGCGTTTTTTTACTTCAGAAAGAATACCTGCTTTTTGGATTTTCTTTTTGAAACGTCTTAAAGCACTTTCGATACTTTCATTTTCGCCAACTTTAACTTCTGCCATTTATATTTTCACCACCTTTATAGCTTGTTTTGTACCTGACTATTATAAAACCAAAAATAAAATTTTTCAACTACCATGGATAATCTTTTGCAATAGACCACCCGTCATTGATTATTTTCTTTGCACAGCATAAACCTGTTCCGCGTTTTGAACAATCAGCGTTTACCTGTGATATATTATCGGAATTACATCTTGGAATAATAATTCCTCTTTCATTACGTTCAAAAGTAAAAACATCTTTACCTATTATATTTGGTAACTCAGTACCGTTTATATCTATATATAACCAGGAGTTACGCTTATTATAATCATTATTAAAATTTAGAAAATTTATTAAAATCGTCCCATCAGGCAGCAATATTGAGCTGCGTCCTGCAAATATTGCATCTATACCAGATTCCTTATTATTCAGATAATTGAATGAAGAATTATTTTTATGCTGATATGTGCAAATCTCATAATCCTTGCATAAAGTTATACCTTTAAAATAAGGAAGCCAGTATTTCTTAAAATATTCTGTGGCTCCGATTTCTTCGGGATTATCCCAGCCGTCGTAGTCTCCATTATCTGCTGCCGATAAAAGTAATGCTTGATTAACCTGAGAATAAGCTTTTTTCAACTTTGTAACAGTTTTTTGTTTTTGAAAGTGAGTAATAATATTCGGAATAGTCAAAGCACTTACAACACCTATTATGCCCAGAGTTATAAGAATTTCAACAAGTGTAAGAGCTCTTTTTATTTTTCTTTGTCGTTTTTGACTCATATCTTTCTCCTTAATATTAAACTTTATGACACCTATAGGTGGTAGATGGAACAATAACAATGTACCACAATAGGTGGTATGAGTCAAGCAAGTAAAGAAGTTATTATTCGTAATTTGGGAAATAATATACGTACTATGCGTTTGAAGCGTAATTTGTCACAAGAAGAACTTGCTTTTAAAATAAATTCGGCCCGTAATTTTATAGGTTGTATTGAACGAGCTGAAAAATCACCGACAATTTATACTCTTTACAAAATAGCTAATGCTCTTAATACAAAAGTTGCAGAACTCGTTGCTAATATCGATTAACCTTTAAAATAATCGCAAATTAATTTTTCTCGTTTAGGAAGCAGATGCTTTATTCGATTTACAATTGATTTATTCTGTAAATCTTCAAGTTGTTGCTTTAGAACCGCTTTTTCAATTAAAATCTTATTATATAAATCTGAACACACTTCGCTTTTATCAATATGTTGTTTTAATTTCGACAGTTGTATTTCTTTTTCTTTTATTGAAAGTATAAGTTCTTTTTTCACCTTAAATAAACCTCTCATATATCATATTAAAAGAATAAACTGTCTTGTAAAATTTAAAATCAACTTTTTAGGTGATTTTAAACTAAACTGCTAATAAATCATACTCATAGCCTAGATTTAAAGCTTCAACATTTTTAGGTATTAAATGTTTTCTATGCGGCGGAATTACATTATTTAAAGCTTTTTCAAGAGTTTGAAGTGAAATAAGATTACTGACTTTTGATAAAATACCTAATGCAAGTATATTAGACATTTTTATATTGCCTAACTTCTCTTGTGCTAATTTTGTAATCGGCACAAATATGTAGTTTATATCTTCTCTTGTTTTTTTAATAGCGGCAAGCGACGAATTAACAATAATTGAACCGCCTTTTTTTACCCAAGACGTATATTTATCAAAAGAAGCTTGATTTAGGACAATGATAAAATCTGCAAATGATTTTTGTACAGCACTAACTTCTTTATCAGACATAACAACGGTACAATTTACTGTTCCGCCACGCATTTCTGCACCATATGACGGATACCAGGTGACATTTTTGTCGTCTATCATAAAACCGTTTGCTAGGACTTCTCCTGCAAGAAGTACGCCCTGTCCGCCAAAACCTGCAATTATAAAATCTTTTTCCATTTTTTCGTCCTTATTTTTCTTCTGTGATATCTTTATAAATTCCCGGTTTGAATGTATTCATCATTTCATTCCGAACCCGTTCGTGTGCCTTATCCGGAGACATTTTCCAATTTGTAGGGCAGCTTGAAAGTATTTCTACAAATCCAAATCCAAGACCATTAATTTGTGCTTCAAAAGCTTTTTTTATAGCTTGTTTAGCTTTTTTTATGTTTGGAACAGAATCAAGCGAAACTCTTGCGCTGAAAGCAGTACCGTCACACAAAGCGATATGTTCGGCAATTTTTATCGGATAACCGTAGTATTCAAGATTTCTTCCTGTCGGAGAAGTTGTTGTTACTTGCCCCAATAAAGTTGTAGGCCCCAATTGCCCGCCTGTCATACCGTATGTTGTATTATTTATACAAATTGATGTGATTTTTTCTCCGCGAAGTGCGGCATGCATACCTTCAGCCAGACCAATTGATGCAAAATCACCATCACCTTGGTATGTAAATACAATTTTATCAGGTTTTGCTCTTTTTATACCTGTCGCAACTGCTACTGCCCTGCCATGTGGAGCTTCTAAAGAATCCATATTTATAAAATCATATGTTGTAACAGAACAACCGATACCGATTGCACTGATTGTATTTTCAATAACTCCGAGTTCTTCGAGAACTTCTGCCACCAATCTTACTGCAACACCATGATCACACCCGGGACAAAATGTGTATTTTGCATTTTCTTTTAACGTATTTGGTAGTTTGAATACTTGTGTTGCCATTATATTAACTCCTCAATTTGTTTTGCTATTTCATCAGGTGAAGGTGGAGCGCCAACTCCTTTGTGTATTAATTTAACCGGAACTTTTCCGTTAACTGCTAATTTTATATCATTAATCATTTGTCCCATATTAACTTCAACAGATATGAACATTTTTGTCTTAGCTGCAAGTTCTGCCAATCTTTTATTCGGGAATGGGAATAGTGTTATTGGTCTGAAAAATCCTGCCTTAATGCCTTTTTCTCTGCACATTGTTACGGCAGTTTTAACGTTTCTTGCTGTTGAGCCGAAACTTACCAGTATAACGTCAGCGTCTTCTGTGCCTATTTCTTCCCATTCTGTTTCGTTTTCCTCAATAGTTTTATACTTTTCATAAAGTTTTTCTAAAAATTCACATCTGTCGTCTGCCAATGGTCCGTATGAACGAATTATTCTTGCCGGTCTGTCTTTTGCACCTGATAAAGCCCAAGAGGAATTATCAACTTCAGGATACGGATAAGGTTTAAATTCGACAGGAGCCATCATTTGACCTAATAATCCATCGGCAAGTAAAACTGTCGGATTTTTATATTTATGCGCAAGATAAAATGCTCTGTAAGTTAAATCCGCACATTCTTGAACCGTTGACGGTGCAAGAACAATAAGTTTATAATCTCCGTTCCCGCCCCCTTTTGTTGCTTGGAAATAATCCCCTTGTGATGGGTAAATATTACCAAGACCGGGACCTCCGCGCATTACACTAACCAAAACAACAGGTAATTCGTCTGTTGTTGCATAAGATAAACCTTCCTGCATAAGTGAAACTGCACAAGAAGATGATGATGTCATAGCTTTAACTCCGGTTGAGCATGCTCCGATTGTCATATTTATTGCAGCAAGTTCGCTTTCGGCAGAAACGTAAGCTCTGCCAAGCTCTTGCATTTTTCCGCTCATAAATTCACCGATTTCACTCTGCGGCGTAATCGGATATCCGAAATAACATTGACAACCCGCAAGAACTGCTGCATTTGCTATTGCATAATTGCCTTTCATTAAAACTTTTTTACCGGTTAAACATTCCACAACCATTTATTTATCCTCTGTATACTTCTGTTATAGCTAAATCAGGGCATCTGGTTGCGCACATTGCACAACCTAAACACTCATTGTTTTCATCACAAAATTCAACAACATGATTCCCTAGATTATTTGTTGCTTCACTTATTTTTATAAGTTTTTTAGGGCACTCTTTAATGCATAAATAACAAGCTTTACATTTGCTTTTATCAATTACAATATGACTCATTAAAAACCCCTCTTTCAATTCAACTTTATCCTAATTCTAACACTAACAATATTTTTTACTACTTTAATCTTAACATTTGTAATAAATCCGTAAAATTAAATTTACTTAAATTTTTAAGCCTGCTAATATTATAAAGTAGGGATATTTATTTTAAAGATTTAAGGATAGAGGAATGGCTCAAGAATTTGATTTAATTGTTGATATGCTGAGGGAGATGAAACGGGCTAATACAGGTGCAAGTGAAAGCTTTGACAAATTATTGTCAGAAATTGGCAGGAAAGTCGATGCTATGGATAAAAATTTTGCATCTGCTGATTTAGTTAAATCCTATATAGCTGATTTGGCAAGGTCTTATGAGGATAAATACAATACGACAATTGCTAAATTTACTGATATTGAAAATGCATTAAAAACAATTTTTAATGAACAGAATAGCCATGCCAAAATCCGTGACATGAGAGAATTATTTGATGTATTTTCTCAAAATTTAAACAATTTTTATGCTGAATCTCTACAACAAAAATCTTTACTGACCGGTATTGAAAATCGTCTTGCAGACATAGGCTCCGATAAATCTGACAAAGATGACATTGTTAGAACAATAACTCTTTTGCGAAGCGATTTTGAAAATCTTAATCATGGTTACAAAAATACTATCGACATTGTTAATTCTGATTTAAAAACAATTATTTCCAATCTTATGAAATTGGATCAAACTGCAGTGAATTTGCAGATTAAAGAACAAGTTGAAACTATGTACCGTACTATTGGTGATATAGTTAATTACCTAAAATCAAATGACAAACGTGAAGAAAATTTAGAAAAATTGTTATCAGGAGTTGCGACAAGTGATAATTTAAAATTTACTCACAGTATTGTGGAAGCAATTCTAAACAGATCCGAAAGTATATCCGAAAAACTTACGACATTGGCAAATAAATCCGATATTGATGATTTAAATACTCAATCTCAAACAATGTTTTCAAAAGTCTCATCTGACAGTGAACATTTAATTGCTAAAACAGATGAGGTTAAAAGTGTTCTGGCTACTTTGTCAAAAAATATTGATACTTTACCTGATACTCAGTATTTGGAAAAAGCATTACAAAATGTATTTAATACTCTAAAAGATATTGAAACCGATATTAGCAGTATTAACGTAAAAGATAATGTTGTCGAATTAGATGCAAAATTAGGTGAATTTAATTCAGAGCTTTTAACAATAAAAAACATTATTACGGATTTAAATGATGCAGTGAATTCTAAAGTGTTAAATGCCATAGAAAGTATATCATTTGAAAACGAAAGTTACGATATCAAAGAACATGTTTCTAAAATGCTTGCTAATTTGCCTCAGAAAAAAGATATTGAAAAAATTTTAGAGAATAATGAATTAAGCAAAAGTTCAATAGAAGATTTGATACAAAAGGCTGATAAATTGGCTGACAGATTGGATAATCTTCCGACACATGATGATATGGCAGGCTTAAACAGTAATCAATTAAGTCTTGTTGAAAATCTTCAGGGTGTTGCAAATAAAGAAGATGTAGAAAATTTATCTTCTAAAGCTGATGAAATTGAACAGATGATTGATAAACTCAATTTTGACAGCGAATTTGAAAATATCTACGATAAATCTGTTTCTATAGAAAAATGGCTTGCAGATTCTAAAGTTAAAGAAAATAGCGAAGAAATTCTGGAAAAACTTTCAGATAAAGCCGAACAAAAAGATGTTATTGATATCTTAAAAACGGCTGAACAGATTGTTAATAATATTGATGAACTTTCTAAAAATGTTGATATTAAAAAGGTTAACAGAACAGTTGCGGAAGTTTATCAGCTTATTGAAGATTTGAAAAATGATTTCTTGAATACAACGGAAATGCATAATGACAATATTATTGTCAGTTTGTCCGAACTTCAAAAGTCTATTTCTAATATAGTTTCAGGTGAAGAATTTGAAAGTTTTGTAGAGGATTTGAAAAATTTTGTAGATAAAACTGTTCAAGATACTAATAACGTAACCGAAAATATTGACGAAATAAAAACATATCAAGAAACAATTTTGAGTAAATTGTCTGAAATTAATATGTCTGCATTGGAAGATGTTTTAAATGAAAAAGTTTCAACTCTTGATGAAAAATTAGTATCAATCTCAGATTATCTTACTAATGTTAATAAAATAGACAGCAATGAAGTAAAACAGGCAATTTCCGAAATTAAAGATATTCTTGAAGCAAAAAAAGCCGGTATCAATGAGTTTGAAGGTGTAAGACAGGAAACTATTGATGCGATTGAAGCATATCTTAAAGAAATAAAAGTTATTTTGGATACATCAGATAGGGAGCAAGATGATGAAGTAAAAAATAAAATATCTTCTCTTGAAGAAAAGCTCTCAGATTATCAAATTTCAGGAGAAAATACATTAAATACTATTATCTCTAAATTAGATGCTTATCGCAGCGATATTTCAGATGAGTACGGGGTAAAATCAGATGATTTAACATCTTCAATCGGTGAAATTTCTGAGATTAAAGAAAAGCTTATTGCATTAGGTGATTCTTTTAAAAATCTTAATGTAGGAAAAGAAGGCGGTTATGCTGCATCATTTGTTTCCGAAAAATTATCGGAATTAGCATCAAATCTTGATAATTTAACCGATAATATTGAAGCAAAATTGCAGCAAGGTTTTGCATATAATGCTCAATTAATCGAAGAAAAGACTGATTGTCTGCTTGATTTTATTAAAGAATTACGTCATGAAAGTACAAAGGATATTGGTTTATATGAAAGATTAACTGTTGCCGATAATAAATTGGCTGATTATAAGCAAGAATTGAGTCTTGTAAATACTGATGTAATTGAAAATTTAAGTACTAATTCGGATAAGCTTATGACTTGTCTTTCCGAAATTAAAGATATGCTTAGTAATTCTTCTTCTGCAATTCCTGAAAAAGAAATAAAAGAGAATATTGTTGATTTACATGATAGTGTAAATACTGATTTAGAAGAATTTACCAAGTATTCAAAAACAACTTTCGAAAAATTGGAAGATACTTATAATAAGATTTCCAATGATTTGACAAATACTGAAAATAATTTGCGAGATTTTATATTAAGTGATGTCGATTCGGTAATTATAAAGCTGGATAATTTAAGAGAAGAAGTTGAAGCAGGCATGGGCAGAATTGTTCCTCCTGAGGCTTCTCAGATGGCTGAATTTAAAAAATTTGCTGATGGTATAAATGAATTCAGGCAGGAGCAAAAACGTAATCTTGAAGAAGTTGCAAAAGATATAAAAACTTCTGTAACTGAACAATTGGTTCTTCATCATGAAGAATTAAAATCAATGCTTACCGTCTCCGTTAATAACAAGGAAATTATTGATGCTATTGAAAGTCTTAAAAAATGTTTCAAGGATAAATCAAAGGCCTTGAGTGAAATTCAAGATTTGGAAGATACTGATGATGACGTTTTTGAAACTAATCAATATGACAAGGCTTTTGAAACCGATAAAAATTCTGAAATAATTGAAAGCTTAAAGAATGATTTTGACAAATTTTCAACTCTTATAGGAAGTTTATCAGATGATAATTCTGAAATTGAAGAAGTTTTAAACCTTATAAAGAGTAAAATGGAATCAATTTCTGTAGTTAAAAATGCTTCTCCTGAAATTGTCGAAGACGAAGAACAAACAGATATGAATGCAAAATTAGAGATTGATTCTGATTCAGATGGAGATACCGATAGCGATTCCGAAGATGATAATGATGAAGATGGAGAAACTATTGTTGGTGCGGGAAATTTTGATTTTGTAAAAGCTTTGGATTTGCTGAAAAATGATATTAGAAATCTTCATGATGAAATAAGCAAAATTATACCTGCTGAAGAACAAAAACAAACTGCTTCTACACTGGCATCTATTCCTACACTGGGCAAAGATAATCTTTTATTGTCTTTAAATAATAAAATAGAACTTTTAGCTAAAGCCGTTAATCCAAAAGAATGGCTGGAAGAAATAAAAACTTATTTGACCGGTGAACAAATTCATACAATGTTAGAACAAATTAGCGGTAAAATTGATATTTTGACATTGTCTGATAATACCGAATGGATTAAAGAAATTAAGCAGGCGCTTGAACAGCTTAATAACAGTGAACCTGCCGTAACATCTGATCCTAAACTGCAATCTATGCTTTCTTTAATTAATAATAAGATTGATATAATAGCGGCCTCTGATGATTACGGTTTGATGGAAGAAGTTCGTGAAGCTATTGAAAATATCAACGTAGAAAATAACGAAGAAACAAATAAACTTCTTAATTTGCTCAACAGCAAAATGGATATTTTGGCATCTTCCGATAATATTGATGATTTTGAAGATATTAAAGATTTGTTGAATTCAATTGATGAAAAGTTGAATTCCGGCGATAATATTGAAAATTTTGAAAATATTAAAGCAGTTTTAAATTCAATTGAAGAAAAAATAAATTCAAGTTCTACAGTAAAAGATTTTGTTGAAGTCAAAGATTTATTAGCCTCAATTGATGATAAATTAGACTCTGATACTTTTGCTGATGATTTTGAAGAACTGAGAGAATCTTTAAAAGTTATAGAAAATAAGCTTGATATTGTTGCTTCAACAGATTTTTCTGCTGATTTTGATGATATCAGATATACATTGGCTGATGTTGATGAAAAATTTGAATCAGTAAAAAAATTATCTGTTGCCGATGAAAAAATAACTAATATACTTGAAACTCTAAATCAAAAAGTAGATGCAATCGGTGATGTTAAAGAACTTCCAATCGCAACATTGCAGGAAATTCAAGATATCAAAGATTTAATTATGGCTCAAACCGATTATATCGAAAGTTTTGAGAAAAATAATAAAACAGATGCTTTAAGAAAATGTTTGCAAGAATTAACTGATGAGGTAAATTCTTTAAATTCTACAAGCGGAACAAAAGTTATTCAAAGAACGATTAAAGAGATGAAAGAATCGATTATGGCTGCAGTCGTAACCATATTTGATCAAATTAATTTCATTGAAGAATCTGAAGATATTAAAGATTTTGTTGAAGAAAAAACAGATGAAATCAATCAGAATTTGGTTGAAGTAACAAATCGATTGAAACAAATTACCAATTCTGCTGATGATGAACCGGATTATACATATTCAATGCAGGATATTGAATCTGATTTGGCAAAATTGAGATTGGCATTAAATCAACTTCAAGAAAATGAACAGGAAAACCAATCTGCAAGACTTTCTTCGTTGTTAGAAAATATTAATCAAGTCGGAGAATCCGTAGTGAATCTTCAAAATTCGCTGACTACCGAAGAAGTTTTCGGACTAAAATCACAATTTGATAAAATTAATGCTGATATAACCGGTTTGAATGAATTAACTAACAGACTTATAGAAAAGTCAGGAGAATCTTATAACACTCTTAACAATAATTTTGTTGATTTTGGTAAAAATATAACAGATCAATTGACTACTAAAGTTGATAGAGTTACTAAACTTCTTGAAAAATCAAACGATTCTGATAAAGTTATGCGTCAGGCGTTGATATATATGGGCGAATGGATTGATTCGGCAAGCGAGAGTATGAATAAAATATCAACAAATTCTGATGAAATTGTTGATATTAAATCAGCTATTGAGGCTTTGAAAAAATCTATTCCGGAGCAAACAGAATTGTTGAGTTCGTTGAGTGAGAAATTTGACGAACAGCAAGAAAGACTTGCATTTTTCGAAAAACAAATATCAAAAATAGCTTTGTTCGAAGATAGATTTGAAGAACAACAGGAAAGAATTGACAGATTAGAAATGTCGTTAGAAAAAATTCTTTCTGCGGTAGAAGATATTGATGATTCGAAGGTTACAAGAAAAATAGATAAAATAGATAAACAAATAGCAAAATTAAGTACGAATATAGAAAAACTGGCATCATATGTTGACTAGTAATTTAATAAAAGATTTAAATAAAACCCTCCCCAAAAGTAATGTTCTTTCCGGAATTGAAGAACGTTATGTATATTCTGTTGATGCTTCTAATTCGAATGATTTGAAACATCAAAATGCTGATGCTGTTGTTTTTGTTGAGTCAATTGAGCAGGTTCAGCAGGTTGTTAAAATCGCGAATAAACATTTGACTCCTATTATATGCAGAGGGGCCGGAACAAATACAGTCGGTGCTTGCGTTCCAATTCACGGAGGTATAGTTTTAAATTTTTCCAAAATGAATAAAATTTTGGAAATCAATCCGGAAAATATGACAGTAAGAGTTCAACCCGGTGTTGTGGTGGGGGATTTACACCGAGAAGTTGAAAAAATAGGTTTATTTTATCCGCCGGATCCTTCGAATTTAAAAGTTTCTACAATAGGCGGGAGTATTGCTCAAAATTCTGCGGGTGCAAGATGTTTTAAATATGGGGCGACAAAAGATTATGTGCTTGATATGTTGGTGGTTACTGCTGACGGTAAGTTAATCAGAACGGGTTCAAATACTATAAAAAATGCAACGGGTTATAATTTGGGAAGTATTTTTATCGGCTCAGAAGGGACTTTGGGTATAGTAGTTGAAGCTACATTGAAGCTTATCCCAAAACCACAAGCAAGTATGGTTATTATGGCTTATTTTGATAATATAGAAGATTCTATTTCTGTAGTAAATAAGATAATTAAAAAACAAATTTCCCCTGCAACAATTGATTTTATGGATAATAATGCAATAAGAACTGTTGAAATGTTTTATCCGACCGGTTTAATGACGGATAAAACATCAGCTTTAATTATTGAAATAGACGGTTTTAAATCTGACATTGAAGAACAACGCAATACAATTATGCAAATTTTGAATGATAATAATGCTTCCGGAATTCAATATTCCAAAACTCCCGAGCAAGCGGAACAAATTTGGTCTGCACGTCGTTCATCAATGGCGGCTTGTACAAAATTAAGACCTAATGTTACGACTGATGATGTTATTGTACCGAGAAATAATCTTGCAAAGCTTGTTAAGGGTATTAATGAAATTTGTGCCCGTCATAATCTTATAGTATGTATGGTTGGACATGTCGGTGATGGAAGCATTCACCCTCAAATCCCTATTGACTATAATGATAAAGATGAGTATAGACGCTACAAAATTGCAAAATCCGAAATTTATCATCTTACGGTAAAATTAGGCGGTACAATTTCTGGCGAACATGGTATAGGACTTGAAAAGAAAGCTTATATTTCTCAAGTGGTAGAAGGCGGTGCACTTGATTATATGCGCCAAATTAAAAAAGTTTTTGATCCCAAAAATATCTTAAATCCTTACAAAATATTTTAAAGTGTAAAAACTAATAACTCGGTTAATTCAACTCCCAATGCTTCTGAAATTTTAACCAGTGTAGAATATTTTGGATCTATTATACCACATTCAATTCTGCTTATTGTTCTTGTTGTTAGCCCTGTCTTGAGTGATAAATCAAGCTGGGATACCCCTTTTTGTGCTCTTAAATACTTAATTTTATATCCTAATTTAACAAAAGCATTTTTATCCATTTTCTGATGATAAATGATTGACAAGCTTAAATCGATATATTATAATATAAATAAAGGACATAAAATATATTATATAGTAAGGGAATATATGAAAGGAAGTTATGAAAAATACGTTTAAGGATTGTAACTGGGACAAATGTAGGGGTAAATGTAGTTCTCTCGCCATAATGGAGAGTGGACAAACAGTTAACTTATCTGCCCCGATTGGGGAAGTGGCACGAAGTGCCGTAGGGGAAGTATCCCGTAGGGTTGCTTTTACGCTCGCTGAAGTCTTGATAACCATCGGCATAATCGGGGTAGTCGCGGCAATGACTATTCCGAATTTGATACAAGAAAATCAAAAACGTGCAACTGTTACTAAATTACAGAAAGGAATTTCAGTAATAAATCAGGCTTATAAATTATCATTTGATGAACAGGGTGAACCTGACAGTGCGTTTGATATGGGTGCTGAAGAATATTTTAAACAATACTGGCAGCCGTATTTGAAAGTTGTCACTTACTGTGATTTATATTCAACTTGCGGGTATAATCGTAGCACCCCATTTAGATATGCAAATAATAACAATACAATAAGAAGTGTTGTTTTAGAAAATTCAAGAACATCTTTTTATACTGCTGATGGACTTTTATATATTATTCTTATTGGAGCAAGAAACGCTGGTGTATTTTATGAAAATAACCAAATAATGATTGATATAAATGGCGGAGAGTTACCAAATAAATATGGTAAAGATGTATTTTTTCTTGAGCGTATTGAGGACGGTTTAGGGGTTCGACCATATGGTTATGGCATGACTGATACTGAAATCAATGAAAATTGTTCAAAAAAAGGTAAAGGTCAATATTGTGCCGAAAAAATCCGCCGTGCCGGTTGGAGAATTGAAAATGATTACCCGTGGCAGGGGTAAATCAGGTATAAATAATATTGATAAATTGAACTTTTCTCATTCCGGCAAAACATTTTTAAATAATAAAACTTTTGTAAAGATTCTGCATTTGGCTTATGTTTAGTGTATAATTTTCATGGATTAGATGAGGTGGATATGTTAACTATGGCAAGTAAAATTAGCGAATCTGCAAAAGAGGTTTTAGAGATTGAAGCAAGTTCAATCTTAAAGTTAAAAGATAATATAGGTTCTGACTTTGAAAAAGCAATTGAATTTTTATATAATTGCAAGGGCAGAGTTATTGTTACCGGAATGGGAAAATCCGGAATAATCGGGAAAAAGATTGCAGCAACAATGTCATCAACAGGTACTCCTGCTTATTTTTTACACCCTGCAGAAAGTACACATGGTGATTCCGGTGTAATTACAAGAAATGACGTAATTATAGCAATTTCAAACAGTGGTGAAACTCAGGAATTGATGAACTTATTACCATTAATCAAACGATTTGGCTGTCCTATGATTGGTATGACAGGAAATGTTAATTCAACATTAGGTAAAACAAGTGATGTTACATTGGATATCTCTGTTGAAAGGGAAGCTGATACTTTGGGAAAAGCACCTACTGCCAGTACAACAGCTACTCTTGCCATGGGTGATGCTTTGGCGGTTTGTTTAATGAAAGAAAAAGGTTTTACTAAAGAAGATTTTTTGATGTATCATCCGTCAGGTAAGTTAGGAAAAGGTTTAACTTACAAGGTTAAAGATCTTATGATAACTGGAGATAGAATGCCGATTGTTTCTGATAGCGAAATTTTTACTGATGTTATTAAAACAATATCTGAATATAAACTCGGTATGGCTATGATTGTATCTTCAAACGGTGAATTGTCAGGAGTTTTAACAGATGGTGATATCAGAAGAACTATTATAAAATTCCAAAACACTTCAGATTTAAAAATAAAAGATGCTATGACTGTTAATCCAAAAAGAATAACTGAAGATGCTTATGCAGCTTCCGCATTAAATTTAATGGAAAAATATTCAATTACTGCATTGGCAGTAGTTAACGAAAGAAATATTCCGGTTGGTGTAATCCACGTTCATGATTTGTTAAGAGCAGGAGTTGCATAGTGGATTTAAAAGAGATAGCTTCTAAAATTAAATTACTTGCATTTGATGTAGACGGTGTTATGACTGATGGCAGTATAACTTATGACGAAAATGGAGTTGAGTATAAAACTTTCAACGCAAAAGATGGTCATGGCCTTGCAAAAATGGCTAAAAACGGTTTTATAACTGCAATTATTACAGGTCGTAATAACGGTACTGTAGACAGACGTGCGACAGATTTAAGAGTCACAGAGGTTTATCAGGGTGTAAAAAATAAGCTGCCTATTTTAGAGGCTATTATGCAAAAATACGAGTTGGATTTTTCTAAAGTAGCTTATATGGGTGATGATGAACCGGATATTTGTATATTAGAAAAAGTTGCACTCGCAGCATGTCCTGCTGATGCAGTTGATAATGTGCAGAAGGTTTGTAATTTCCATGCGTTAAGAAACGGTGGACGTGGTGCGGTTAGAGAACTTTGTGATTTTGTTTTTGAAGCATCTGGAAATAATATAGAAGATTAATTTTATAAGGGGATATGTAAATGTACGAAATTAAAACGCAGGCATTTTTTTCAGCAGCACATCATTTGTTAAATTATGAAGGTGAATGTGAAAATCAACATGGTCATAATTGGATGGTAGAGGCTTTTGTGCAAGGGGAATCTCTGGATTCAAGTAATATCTTAATTGATTATAAAGTTTTAAAAAAAGAATTAAACGCGGTTTTGGATACTTTGGATCATAAAGATATAAATGAATTGCCGGAATTCAAGGGAGAAAGTCCTTCTAGTGAGATGATTTCTCAATATATTTATACGAAGTTAAAAGAAAAAATTGTTCAATTGAGTAAGATTACGGTTTGGGAAACTCAAACATCATGTTGTTCTTATTTTGAAGAATAAATTTAAAAATATAATTTGCCGAAATTTGTAAAGAGGAGATAAATGAGTTTAATACAGTCAATATTAATGGGAATAGTTCAAGGGTTGAGCGAATTTTTGCCGATTTCGAGTTCTGCACATTTGGTTTTTACATCTAATTTTTATAAAGTTTTCAAAGATATTCCAATAGCAGAGCAATCGACTCAGGAAGTGTTTTTAGATATAATGCTTCATTTGGGAACGTTGATAGCAGTATTGATATTTTTTAGAAAAGATGTCTGGGCAATATGTAAGGCTTTATTTATTGCAGTTAAAACAAAAAATTTCACAGACAGGCAGGCAAAATTGGGGTTATACATTATACTTGGTACTATTGTGACTATAATTTTGGCATTGCCTTTTGAAAAAGTTGCTAATCATTTAGTCTTTCACCCTGCTCTTGTTGGCGGATTATTAATTATTACAGGTGGAACATTATTTCTGAGTGAATATTTATCTAAAATTCGTGCTGAAAAATCTAAGGATTTGGATTGGAAAAAATCCTTATTGATAGGTTTAGCTCAAGGCGTGGCTGTATTGCCGGGATTTTCTCGTTCCGGGTGGACTATTGCAACGGGCTTATTCTGCGGATTGGACAGAGAAACTTCTGCAAGATATTCTTTTTTGTTGAGTATTCCTATAATTTTGGGTGCTTCTATGGTTTATCCTTTCTTAAAAATTGAATTGGCAGAGGCAATGTCTTATGATTGGATTTCTATAATTTTGGGAACTTTAGTTTCTGCAATTGTCGGGTATCTGTGTATAAAATATTTTATGAAATTTATCTCAAAATTTTCATTAAATATTTTTGGCTGGTATTGCGTTATAATGGGTGTTTTTACCTGCATATTTTTTAATATTTTTAAGTAAAAATATTTGTAAAAATTTGTAAATATAAAACTGTGGGATAACAAAATTTTATCTTGACGTGTATTCTAATGATGTATAAATCGGAGTTATCATGATATTACCAATTAGTGAGTTTAGTAGTAAAAATTTAACTTTTGGGGACAATAAAAAAGACGAAAATAATGTAGACTATACAAAAGATACATTATTAAAAAATAATTTTTCTACAAGAACAAGAATTGGTTTGGATAAATTTACAAAAGCATTTACGGTATATCCGGCAAGAGGGCTAAAGGGGAGTATAAATTCTAATTTTTATGAATTTTTAACTATGGGAACGGTTCCTTATGTAATTGGCAGTGTTATGTTAATGTCAATTTTTAATTCTGCAAATAAACATTTCTCCGCATTTGCACAGTCAAAAGCTTCTAAACTCGGTAATAAAATGGCTATGGGAGTGATTTTATATGCGTTGTTTAAGGAAATATCAAAATCGTTTACTAATATTCCGGTAAGACTTGCGACAGGAATTGATACAGAATTACCTTATGCCAAAGTTAATTATTTGTTACAGGAAAATCCTGACAGTACAAGCGATTTAACAAGTATTGAATATCATAAAGTCGGAGAGAGTGTTGATTTCCCTCGTTGGGATCAGTTATATGGAGATCCTAAAAAAGGTGAAGCTGCTAATTTTAGGTATGATAAAATAGCTAAGAAAAATGGTCTTGGTGATAATTTAAATGACTCCGATCAAGAAGTAAAACCGATTTATAAAGAAGTTTTGGTGAAATCAAAGTTAGCCAAAAGTTTTTCATCATTTATGTGGGCGGCGACAGGCGTTGCTTTAGCTTTCCAAAAACCTTGGGAAAATTATTTCAGAGTTGCAACTTTGAAATTCTGGAATGGCAAAGAATTTTTGCATTCTCTGAGAGTTTTGGGCGAAAGTTTTGTTGAAAGTGCAAAAGAACTTTATAAGGGTTCGCCGGAATCCTTCTCAAAATTGGAAAGACATTCCGGTAAAATTATGATAGGTTCTGCATTGCTAATAACTGTTCTTGGTGTGTTAAATACTCTGCATATCACCCATAAACCTCAAAAAAATAATGCCGATAAGATTATGGATAGAAATAAAGAAAGTGTGGTGGATTAGATGAGAACAACAAATTTAATTCAGTCATACGTTAACGGAAATCCTGTGACCCAGCAATATAATGCAGATAAAGCTGTAAAAGATTTCGATATTCATAAAGAGTTAAATAATCGTACTTTTATAAAACCTCTGCCAAGTAACGGGAAACTTGTTCGCAACAGTTTATTTGATATCCCTTCTGAAATTAGAAAGGATTGGATATACGATTTTAAATCATTCAAACATGCGCTGAAAGGCGAAGCTAATGATCATGAACTCGGTAGATTGAATGATGTTGGAATGAAACTCGGCGGGTTGGCAATTGCAGCTTATTTGTTTACAAAAAAACAAACTCCGATGACAAAATTATTTGAATTTGTCGGTTTAGGAACGTTTTTTGCAGCTATGGATTTGTGGCCTAAATTGTTCATTCAATTGCCGGCCTATTTGGTTCATGGTGTAAATGTAAGACAAGAATATGAAGATAGTTTTGGTAGAAAGAAAATGTTTTATCAGGATCATCAATTTATTCCTTGGGATCTGTATTCTGAACAAGAGATTAATAACATTGGTGACAGCTTAAATGTACCGAAAAATATTCCGAACAGACGCGAATTTATTCAAGAAAAAATGCGTAAAATTGCATTGCAGAATAATACTTTGTGGATGTTAACCGCCGGATTTGCAACCCCATTAATGAGTGCATTAATGTGTAATGCTCTTGAAGGTCCTGCTGCTAAGATGCTTAATAAATTCAAAAGTCAAAAAGCAGATGCTTTGATGAGTGATTTTTCAAGTGAAATTAAAAAATATAGTTTTGAAAAGCAGCAAAAACAATTTGAAGATCTTTTGAAAGCAAATGCAGGTAAACCTATTACTCCGGAATTATATGAAGCTATAAAATCTCAAATGACTAACGGTTTAGATTATATGGTTGCTGATGCATTAAAAAAAGACTTGGCTATTAAAATTCCTGCAGGAAATTCTTTCAAATTATCGCAAGAAAGTGTTGACTCAATTCAAGGTGCGTTGAAGGCTGCATTGTCATCTGTTCAAATGTCAGATGAAGAATTTGCCAAAATTATGCCTGATGGAGATGCAATTTCAAATGCATTGAGTAATAAAAATTTGTTGAATGGTGATTATAGCGATTTTTCCGAACATTCAAAAGTTATTCAATCATTGTTAGAAGAAAAAATCGAACAATTTATTCAGGCAAATCCTGACAGTAAATTGGGTAAAAAATTAAAATTTGCTTTACAACAATTTATTCATTCCGGTGAAGTCGGGGTTGATTCATCTATGTTTAAAATGTTTAAACAGGTGCCTTCAACTGTTTTAACTCCTGAATTAATTGAGTCATTAAAAGAAGTTTCATCTGCATTTAACGTTTTAAAATCAGAGCAAATTGTTCTTGATAAGTATTCACATATGAAGGCTGCATTGGCTCCGGAAACAAGCTTGGCTGATTCTTGGAATGAAATAACCGAAAAAATCTTTAAGCAGATGAATTTTACCCCAGAAGAAATTAAAAAAGGCAGAGTTGATGTTGAAGTTGCAGGGGAAGTGTTTAGAAATAAAATTGAATCAATAGTAGCAGATAAAACCGCATATGAAAACTTGATAGAAGTTGTTGAAAAATGCTTATCAGAACTTCACGGTAAGATGGCTGCAATTGATATGACGCAAGATGCAAGTAATAACTTATATAAATCTCATGTAATTTCTTCATTTGATGGTGCGGCTGATGTATTGAGACGTTTAGGTTTCAATTATTCTGTTGATTCTCTTGTCGGGTTTGGAGATAATGCTGCAACATCTGCCAAAGCTTTAATGCTTGAATTTATTGAAGAACGTAAACTTGGTGTTAAAAGTTCTTTCTACAGATTACTTAACACTCTTGATGTGTTCTATAGAATTGGACATGCACAAGGTATTGACGGGGCATTAACTCCTCAAATGCTAAGAGAAGTGAAAGAAGAATGTGCTGAATTAGCCAAAACGATTATGTTAGGTGCTCACTCATCTGATTATGCGGTTAAATTCTGGCAATTACGCAACCCTTCGCCACATCAAGGTGATTATTCTCAAATAGAAGTAAAAGATGGCAAAGTCGTTAACAGATACTTTGGGACTCATCAATCAGGTGAATTGGTTGAATTTGCTAATGACAGGAATTATTTTGAAGCAGTTATGAAATTGATGAATGATGGAGATATTCACCCTGCAACTCGTGCTAAAATTAAAGATTCAGCCTTTTTGAGTGATTTTGAACATTACAGACGTCAGGTTTTAGAAGTTTTAGGTTGTGATGAATATTTTGTTAAACCTAACCATAAAGTTGACGGTAAGACTGTTTGGTCTACATCTTTGGAAAGATTTTTATTAACGGGTTCTGCCGGAGATGAAATGGCATATAAGTATTTCAACCAAACATTTAACAGCAAAAAATGGTTTAGTATGTTTGGTAAACTCGGTGCAGGGTTGGTAGGTGTAACATTGCTGGCTCAGTTCTTCTTTGGCAGAATGAAAAAACCTGAAGCTAAATCTAAGGAGGTTAAGTAATTATGATGAATGTTTCAAGTAATTTGATTTCACAAAGACTTAATCTTATCAATAAAACTTCAGGATTGTCTCAGGTGCAAAGTGTCCCTGCTCAGCCGTCATTTAAAGGCGGAAATTTGATATCTCAATATTTAGAAAATGCTGCACGAATTAACTCTCCGATTGTTAATAAGGCGTCTGATTTAAATTCTGTTGATAAAAAACCTTATAAAAATGATTTACGTACATTGTTCTTAACAAATAATGCTAAAATTTTGGCAATCATTCCCAGAACTTTCAATGCTAAAGATACAGACGGTAATGAATATATAAATGACAATGAAATTCATGGAACTTTTTTGAATGCAATTGAAAGACTTGACGAAGTTAAGGCAGATGGATTTAACACCCTGCACGTTTTGCCTATAAATCCTCCGGGACAAAGTACTGCAATGGGTACTGCGGGGTCGGTGTATGCTCCTGCAGATTTGTTAAAAATTGATCCTGTTTTAATTGATAAAAATGATTCAAGAAGTGATAAAGAACAGTTCAAGGCTTTTGTTGATGAATGTCATAAACGCGGATTAAGGGTAATGGTTGATATGCCAAGCTGCGCATCTTGTGATTTGTATAATTCTAAACCTGAATTGATGGCACATGAACGTAACGGCTTAGCTAAAACTCCTCAAGGCTGGTATGATATAAGAATGTTTGAACCTTGGGAGGACGAAGGTAAAAGAACATTAAATCCTGAACTTTTGGAATATCACAGAAAATTTGTTGATATGATGATTGATGCGGGTGTTGACGGAATTAGAGCCGATGTTGCAAGAGCAAAACCCGTTGAATTTTGGGATATAATTATTCCGTATTCACACAAAAGAGATCCGGAATTTGCATGGCTTGCAGAATCTTATACTTATGAAGATGCTTCTCCTCAAGCTAATATGCCTTATGACAGGCCGGAAGATTCTTTACGGGCAGGGTTTGATGCATATTACGGGCAGTATCATATCTTCCATGAATGGAATACTGCTAAAGAGTTGCATGACTACGTTTTGGATAATTTGAATATGTCATACCGTGTTGAAAGAGGAAAATCTTTGATTGGTTCTTTTGCAACTCATGATGATATTTCACCTATGAGTCATGGCGGTGAAATCTATTGCAATATGACAACAGGTTTGCAAATGACTTTGCCTATGTTGAATCCTTATTTTGTTGACGGTTTCCAATCCGGAGATAAGTATGATTATAATTATCGCGGTAAATACTCCACTCAAACCAGAACAGATAATCATGAAATGACTGTTCACCAAAATAAACTCGATATATTTAATCTTTCAAGAAAACCGGGCGGGGATAACCCTAAAATCGGTAAATTTATGACAGAAGCATTCAAAATGAGAGATAAATATGATGATGTAATGCGCCGCGGTTCATATATTATCCTTGATAAAGTCGGTGATAAACAAGATAAAGTGATAGCATTTGCACGTCATAGACAGGGTAGGACAGTGCTTGTTTTGGCTAATAAGAATGTAAACAGGCATGTTGCTTGTACTGTAGAAGTTCCGACACTAAAAGCTAATCAAAAACTTGTAAATTTATTACCTGCATATGGCGAAAAAAGTAAATTTCAGGTTTCGCAGGGTGAAATTGCAGTTGACTTGGCACCCGGCAGAGTTCACGTATTTGAAATAGACACTCCTTATATTGAGTCCTATACAAAACAGGTCTATAAACAACATTAGGGCGGGGGTAAATGTAATAGCCGCAACAAACTGCAAAGGTATTCCAAAAATTATTCTGCCCCAATGTAAATTGAATATTCTTATTTCTTTTCTGTAATTAAATAATCAAGACTTTTTCCGTAAAAGCTTGCAAATTTTTGAGCATTAGATAGGGATAAATCACACTTTCCGCTTTCAACGTTTGAGATATATACAGTGCTGAATTCCAGTTCTTCGGCAACTTTTTCCTGCGTATACCCAAGCTTCATTCGTTCAAATTTAATATTTAATGCAAACGTTTTTAAAAGCGGCATTTTATCCATAGTTTAAATATATATCTTATACTTTAAAACCTCCATAAAAGATGGCTTAAATAATTAAAGGCTCGTTTATGGATAAACATTGAGCCATATCCTAATATAAAAATGTAAATAAGGAGGTCAAATGAAAAAATGTTTTGTTAAAAATGTTCCTCCCCAGAGGGGGAGGTTAGATGGGGTACAATCAATTTGTCATTCTGGACATGATTCAGAATCTATTAAAAAACAGACCCTGAAACGAGTTCAGGGTGACAAAAACATTCAACCTCTCCGTAGGGGAGAGGTCGCCGTTGTTAACGAGCTTTGCGAGATATACAACGGCGGGAGAGGGTGTCAACCCGTTAGGGATAAAAAGTTTGATTTTTGTCGCCCCCTTTCCCCTACCTCTTCTCCCGCAGGGCGAGGGGAAAAGAAGGCGGGATTCACTCTCGCAGAAATCCTCATAACACTTGGTGTTATCGGTGTGGTCGCAGCAATGACAATTCCAAATTTGATAAGTAATTATCAGAAAAAACAGTATTATGCAGGTTTTATGAAGGCAAGGACTTTAATTGAAAATGCTGTAAGAAGTTATGAAGATGAAGGTTTACCACCTTGTGATAATATTGTAGGTATGGGGTGTTTTATTGAATATCTTCCAAATGTTTTAAAAGGAGAAATGATTTCAAATTCTAATGCTTTAGAAAATTATAAATTAAAATTTTTAAACGGAGATGAAACAGGTTATGAGGAAGAGTATAATCCGGATTTTCATCGGATTTTTGTTACTGTTGACGGAATAATGTACTGGTATTCTTCTAGTGATGATTTAATATATGTTGATATTAATGGTATCAATAATAAACCAAATACATTTGGGCGAGATGTTTTTCAATTTGAGATATCTAATAATCCATTTCACGTGATTTGGTCTTCAAAGAATTATAATAATTGTAATGTTAAATCTGATGGAACTTCTTGTGCAAGCAAATTAATCGAAGAAGGCAAGATGAATTATTAGTGATTTTCTAATGACATAATATTATCCCTGTGATACAATTAAGGCAAAAGAGGGACAAAATTATGGGACAAACTTTAGTTGAAAAAATAATATCAAATCATGCCGGCAAATCTGTCAAAGCAGGTGAACTTGTAATTTCAAAAGTTGATGTGTGCGCAGTGCAAGACGGCACAGGGCCTTTGACGGTTCAGGAATTCAAAAAACTCGGTAAGGACAAATTAAATAATCCCGAAAGAACAATTCTTTTTATAGATCACGCATCGCCAAGTCCCAAAAAAGAATTATCTAATATGCACACAACTTTACGAGAATTTTCTCGTGATTATGGCGCGGTATTATCTGAAGTCGGTTCAGGGGTTTGCCATCAAAGACTTGTAGAAACTTTTGTTAATCCCGGAGAAGTTTTAGTCGGGGCTGATTCTCATACTTGTACATCAGGTGCTTTGGGTGCGTTTGCAACGGGTATGGGTTCAACTGATGTTGCGGTGGCAATGGCGCTTGGCAAAACTTGGTTAAAAGTTCCTCAAACTTTTAAAATTGTTGTTAACGGGAAATTTCAAGAAGGTATTTGCTCTAAAGATTTGATGCTTCATTTGATTGGAATGATTGGGGCTGACGGTGCAACTTATAAAGCTTTGGAATTTTGCGGTGTAACTATTGATAATATGTGTATGGCAGAGCGTTTTACACTTGCGAATATGGCAGTTGAAGCAGGTGCTAAGTGCGGTTTGTTTGTTGCAGACAGTAAAACTAAGGAATATTTAGAATCTCGCGGTAGAGGAGATAAATTTGTTCAAATTCTTCCTGATTCTGATGCCGTTTATGAAAGAGTTATAGAAATTGATGCTTCAAAAATCGAACATACTGTATCATGTCCGCATACTGTTGATAATACTAAACTTGCTAAGGATTTAAATAATGTAAAGGTTCAGCAGGTTTATGTCGGAACATGTACAAACGGCAGAATTGAAGATATGCGTACTGTTGCAAAGATTTTAAAAGGTAAAAAAGTTCATGAAGGTGTCAGAATGTTAATTTGTCCTGCTTCTCGTGAAATTTATAAACAAGCTCTGCAGGAAGGATTATTAGAAACCTTTATTGATGCGAATGCAACGATTTTACCTCCGGGTTGCGGACCTTGCGTGGGAATTCATGCCGGAATTCTTGCAGATGATGAAGTTTGTTTGACTACACAAAATCGAAATTTCCAAGGCCGTCTCGGTAATACCAAAGGCTATATTTATCTTGCATCACCGTATGTTGCAGCATATACCGCACTAAGAGGCTATATTTGTAATGAGTAAATAGTAATGTGTTGGGCAAGTATGCCCAACTTACATTGCTAAAACTTTATTTAGCTTCAAAATTTTACCCCTCAGGAATATACATAGGATTTTTGGTGAGAATTTCGCGAGTGTGCTCGTAACAACAGCTTTTTTTTGTGAGACGTTGATATTCTCTTACAATGTTGATAATGTCATCTGTTGTTAATCTTATTAATCTTCTTTGACCTTCGATAATTTTTGCCATAATTCCCGCCTTTCTTTTCTTTTTTTTTCGGCAGGAATTTTGTGGGTCTTTAATTTATCATATCTTATATGTAGTAGAATATTTTCAAATTAAAAGAAAAACAGGAAAGTTAAATTTCCTGTTTTATCTTTCTTATTGAACTATTTGTAGTGTAACATTTGTATATCCGTCTGCTTGAAGTTGTTGTTTAAGATTTTCAAGTTGAGCCTGTTGTTTTGTTGATGGGCTAAAACTTACTCCTGATGATATTCCTGTGTATGTTTTGCCATTGACTGTTGCGGTTGGATATTTACCCGGTTTGACTGTTACTTGAACAGGTTTGCCTTTTAGGTCTTTTGAACTGTCCTGTTTTGTTTTTGTCGTTGATTGGGTATTGTTTTGACCGTCGACAGCTTCTTTGTGTGTTTTGCCTTTGTTATCAATCCAACTGCCGTCTTTCATTACCATTTTGACATCTTTTAGCGGTTTATATGTGCCGTCTTTTTGTAATTGATAGTGAGTTTTTGTTTTTTCGTCGTAGAATATTCCTTTTCTGAATGTTTCGCGGTATCCTTCTTGGGCTGCTTTATTTGCATTGTATTGTGTATTACCGGCTTGGGTTTTTGTTGACATTGCTTTTCCGGTTGCGCTATTTGGACCTTTTGCATCTGATTGTTCGCCAAGAATATTTGTTTTAATCCAATCCATTGTCGGTAAATCCAGTTTGTCTACTTGTACTGTGCCTTGCGCACCTTTCTTGAATGAACCGTCTGCGTTAAATACGCTTGGATTTTTCTTGATTACTTCTTGTGTTAATTGGTTTATTTGTTGAGCATTTAGTGTTCCGCCCATTTTACTTTTTAGAATATGTTGTGTTACGACAACTTGAGCATTGCTTTGATGTTTTTGTGCACTTTCGGCTTCAACCTTTTTGATGTCAGTTGCACTATGTTCGTAGTTATTGCCGTTGCCTTGTGCTCTGTACCAGCCTTGCGGGCTTGCTGAGCGGCTTGCACCTGAGCCTTTGCCTGCTGCTGATGCGGAGCCTCCTCCGCCTTGGGCTTTGCCGCCACCGTCATCTTGAACCTTGCCGCCGGCGTCGTCTTGAACTTTACCTCCATCATCATTTTCTTTTGCCGGTGTGCCTTGTGTTTCTTTTGTGTTGCTTTCTCCAAGTTTTTTGCACATTTCATCATATGATAAGTGGTCTCCGACAAGTTTTCCGTTTTTATCGGTTGCACTGTATGTTCCGTCTCCGTTTTGAATTATTTGGAAGCCGTGTCCTGAGAATAATTTTTCTAAACGTTGGAGGTCAGTCATTGAGCTTGTATTGTTATTGTTTTGAATTGTTTGATTTTGAACATTACCGGCTTTATTTTTCTTGCCGAATCCAAGCCAATCTCCAAGTAATTGGAAACCTTTGACTAACATTGTTCCAATTCCAAATCCGGTCAAAAATGAACCCATAAAGCGTTCAAATCCTGATGGTTTTGGTGGTGGCGGAAATCCGCCCATGTCCCAATTACCATATCCTCCGCCATAATTATTTGTTTGTTGAATTATGACAGTTTGCTGCGTTCTACCTCCTCTCGGTGCCCGAATCTGTGGCGCGTGGGGTTGAACGTACTTCATATGGTAGGCATTACTTGCTCCATGAATGTTGACCATAGCTCTGTCCTCTTTTTAGTATCTTATATATATAAAGTATATACAAATTACATAATTTCACATGGTCGAATTTTTTGTAACATTTCTTAATAAACTACTATCCCCCTGAACTCGTTTCAGGTTCAAAATTGAACAGATGCTGAAACAAGTTCAGCATGACATATTGGGCTTAGCGGACACAAACTATGTCACCCTGAATTTATTTCAGGGTCTAAATTGAAATAGGTGCTGAAACAAGTTCAGCATGACAATTATGGCTTTGAATGACACACCATGTCACCCTGAATTTATTTCAGGGTCTAAATTGAAATAGGTGCTGAACCAAGTTCTGCATGATAGAATGTATGTCACCCTGAACTTGGTTTAAGGTTTAAATGTAAAATATTTGTCATTCCGAACTTGTTTCGGAATCTGTTATAAATTATGATATATATATGCAGAAACAATATTATGTTTATATCTTAACCAATTATAATAATACAACTTTTTATATAGGTGTTACGGATAATTTATTAAGACGTTTGCATGAGCATAAAAATAAAATTACTAAGGGGTTTAGTGCAAAATATAATCTAAATAAACTTATTTATTTTGAATGTACAAATTTTATTGAAGATGCTTTGAATAGGGAGAAGCAACTAAAAAATTGGCATCGGGATTGGAAATTGAATTTAGTAAAATCAACTAACCCTGATTTTAAAGATTTGGGTCCTGAGATAGGTTATGTCGAAATAGATTCTGAAACAAGTTCAGAATGACATATTGGGCTTAGCGGACACAAACTATGTCACCCTGAATTTATTTCAGGGTCTAAATTGAAATAGATGCTGAAACTACGACTCGCTTCGCTCGCATGCATACAGTCTCACAAGGCTCACTCCGTTGCGCCTGTTCGAACTTGTAAAGTTCAGAATGACATATTTTTAGTTCGGAATGACAGTTCTAAAAACAAGAGAAGAACGGTTGTTCTTCTCTTGCATTATCCTAAATTCTTTAGGTTATTAACTATTTAGATGTAGTTAATACATATTTAGCTGCAGCAGATGCAGGTTCAACAGTAGCATCGTGGAATACGATTGGGAAGATGTCTGTCATGTGGTTTGCATCATTTTTAACTGCACAAGGTTCTTGAACTTTTAACAAGTTAGCTGCAGTGTTTTTAGTATCATCTGTACAAGTAACTTCTTTGTTTGGTAATGTTGCACCGTTTACGTCGATAAAGCCGACACAATCTTTTAATGCTCCTGAATCACCGATAACAGCATCTGTTAATTGAGTACCGATAGGCAATTCACAAGCTTTTGCATCTTTGTAGAATGCAACAATTGAACCGTCAGCCAATGTATAAGCTAAGTAATCTCCAACATCTTTTAAAGTTTTAGAAGATACGAAGGCATAAGCTGCTTCTGTACCGTTGTTGTTACGTTTGATATTTGACGGAGCACCAACGTAAGTTTGACCTGTTAATGTACCGTTCAAAATAGCACAGAATGTCATTGTTGATTCAGGGTGTTCAGCTGCTGCAGTAGCTACTGTAGCGTTACAAGCTGCTGATGTACCTGCATAGTCAAAGTCATATTGTGCTTGTGACATCAAACCAGCTTGGTTCAATGTAGAAATTGATTTTTTAAATTGTGATCTAAACTTAGCACCATTTGTGTTAGCAATCAATGTAGGAATAGTCATAGCAGCAACTACACCAATAATACCTAAAGTAATCAATACTTCTGCCAAAGTAAAACCGAATCTTTTTGTCATAATCTTTTCACCTTTCTTTTAATAGATTAACTATAACATACGCTTTACATACCGATTATATTACTCTTTTTTCTCATGTCTGTCAACCATTTGAATGATTTTTTGAAAAGTAACGGGGAATCGGCCCCCCTTTGTTTATAGTGTCACCCTGAACTCGTTTCAGGGTCTGTATTGAATAGATGCTGAAACAAGTTCAGCATGACATTCTCACCGTCACCCTGAACTCCTTTCAGGGTCTATGCAAATTTTTTTATTCCGTATTTAAGATGCTTTTCTTTTTCAATTTAGTTTCCTCATATAAGTCGACATGTATACTAAACCCAAATAATTCTAAAAGGTTACATTAATTTTTAAAAATCTAATACTTTTGGGTTAGTTTTTTGTAATCAAATTTATGAAATGCTTAGTTCTATTGGCTTTTAGAATTTGTTAATTATTGTTAAAATTTTGTTTTTATTAATTTTCATATTAAGTTTTGTTAATTCTTTAGTATTAATATATAAGGGCAAAGTGCACAAATTTTGTGCACTTTGCCCTCAATTCTTATTCATAATTATTAGTTCAAAAAGCTCATGCCGGTTCCAAAAATACTACTAAATAGATTTCCTTGATTTTGGTTTACTCTATTGTTGTAATTGTTGCCTGATTCAGAGTTACTTTGAGCCATTTGCATAAAGTTAAGCATGTTGTTTGTCATACTATTGTTTATGCCATTTAATAGATTTATGTAATTTATTCGGTTTTTCATCTCTTGTGTATAAAGCTCATCTTGTTTTGTCAAAAGTTCATTACTCAATGAAGCAACAGCTTTTGCTTTATTGTCGGTGATTTTACTCAAATTATCCATAAATATTGAATTATCCAGATTCCCAAATCTTGATGCAATATCATTTTTTAAATCAGTTTCCATTGGAGTGTAAATGTTTTCGATTTGGTCAATTCCTTTTTGTTTGTAAGCTTTAAGTTCATTTTGCCATGCTTTTTTTGTAGAATTTGAAATATTAAATAAATTTTTTACTGAGGAATTCAGATTTTTCTGAATGTTATCATATAGTGCTTTTTCTGATTTGCTCATGTTGTATTGGCTATCTATATAATCACCATCTTTTTTAGAAGTAACTACTGTTCTTCCATTAATGGTGACACTTCCTCCTGAATAGTTTGGTTTTGAACTTTTTCCCATTATAAAATTTCCTTTCTTCAAAGAAATATCCGTTCAAATAAATAATTAATCAGCCCTAACACCTATATTATACAATATTTTTACTGTTTTGTAAAGTATAATGGTTTGAAAATGTTATGTCATTGTATAATAATATTGCTATGGCTGATAAAATTAAAATTGTAGGTGCAAAAGAGCATAATTTAAAGAATGTTTCATTGGAAGTTCCGAAAAATGAATTGGTTGTTTTTACGGGGGTTTCAGGCTCAGGTAAAAGTTCACTGGCTTTTGATACTATTTTTGCAGAGGGGCAAAGACGTTATGTAGAAAGTCTGTCAACTTATGCAAGGCAATTTTTGGGGCAGCTGGACAAACCAAATGTTGAATATATTGATGGATTATCTCCGGCAATCTCAATTGATCAAAAATCAAAAAGTAATAATCCTCGTTCTACTGTCGGAACTATTACTGAAATTTATGATTATTTGCGTTTGTTGTATGCTCGTGTTGGCACTCCATACTGTCCGAATTGCGGAACAAAAATTAAACCGCAAACTTTAGATGAAATAGTTAATAAAATAGTTGCATTGGGTGAAGGAATAAAAATTCAAATATTGGCACCAATTGTGCGCGGGAAAAAAGGTGAATATTCTTCAACATTCGAAGAACTCAGGCAGGAAGGCTTTGTAAGAGTTAAGGCAGACGGGGAAATATACAATCTTGATGAAGATGAAATCAATTTAGAAAAGACAAAAAAACACGATATAAGTGTAGTAGTCGATAGAATTGTAGTGAAAGAAAGTGCAATTTCAAGAATAGCTGACAGTGTTCAAATTGCATTGAAAAAAGCTGACGGAATTATAGTTGTTGATGTTATTGGCAATAAGGAAATTGTATTTAGTGAAAAACTTGCATGTCCTAACTGTAATCTTAGTTTTGAAGAATTAACCCCGCGAATTTTTTCATTCAACGCTCCTTATGGGGCTTGCGAAAGATGTTCGGGTTTAGGTGCGGATTTTATTGTAGATCCTGATTTGGTTGTTCCTGATAAAACAAAATCCATAAATGAAGGTGCAATCTATGCTTGGGCTACACGTACCGCAACAGGATATTATAATGATTTGTTATTATCTGTCTGCACTGCTTGTAATATTGATATGGATAAACCATTTGAGAAATTAACAAAGGACGAGCAAAATGCAATTCTTTACGGCACAAAAGAATCTATTAAGATAAGAGTAAAAGATTTTGGTACAAGTCGTTATCAAACGAGAATTATGCCATTTGTAGGTGTAATTCCGTTTTTGGAAAAACGTTATAATGATGCTTCAGGGGATTATTGGCGCGAAGAAATCGAAAAATTTATGGTTGCAAAGCCTTGCCCTGCTTGTCATGGCGCAAGATTAAAGCCATTTCCGCTTGCGGTAAAAATTAAAGATAAAAACATTTATGAATTTACAAGAATGTCGATTGATGATGAATTACAGTTCATTACAGACTTGTACCTTGAATTGTCAGAATTTCAATTAAAAATTGCAAAACAAATTTTAGACGAAATTCGTGCAAGATTAAAGTTTTTGTGTGATGTAGGATTGCACTATCTTGACTTAGCCAGAATGGCAGGGACTTTATCCGGCGGTGAATCCCAGCGAATAAGGCTGGCTTCTCAAATCGGAAGCGGTTTGAGCGGAGTTTTGTACGTCCTTGATGAACCTTCAATAGGATTGCATCAACGTGATAACGATATGCTTATTAAAACTTTATTCAAGTTGAGAAATTTAGGTAATACATTAATCGTTGTTGAACATGATGAAGATACAATACGAAGTGCTGATTATATTGTGGATATAGGGCCAAAAGCAGGTCTTGCGGGAGGTAAAATTATTGCTCAGGGTTCTGTTGAAGATATTATCAATGCAAAATCTTCAATTACCGGAAAATATTTAAGCGGTGAAAAATTTATACCTATTCCTGATAAATTGCGAGAAGGGAACGGGAACTACCTCAAAATTAAAAATGCACATTTGAATAATTTAAAAAATATAGATGTTGATGTTCCGCTTGGAAAAATTGTTGTTCTGACAGGAGTTTCAGGTTCGGGAAAATCGACGCTTATGCAGGAATTATTGTTTGAATTTGCCGCACATAAGCTCAGAAAAAACAAACCTAAACCTCAAGGGGTTGATGATATTCTGGGTTTTGAAAACATCGACAAAGTTATTGATATTGATCAATCACCTATCGGCAGAACTCCTCGTTCAAACCCTGCTACTTACACAGATGTATTTACACCTATAAGGGATTTGTATGCCAAAACCAATGAATCCAAAGTTCGGGGTTACAAACCGGGAAGGTTTAGTTTTAACGTGAAAGGCGGAAGATGTGAAGCCTGTAAGGGTGATGGGCTTGTTAAAATTGAAATGAATTTCTTATCTGATGTTTATGTAAAATGCGATATATGCAAAGGTAAACGTTACAATCGAGAAACCCTTGAAGTTAAATATAAAGGTAAAACTATTGCTGATGTACTTGATATGAGTGTTAAAGAAGCCCTTGAATTTTTCGACAGTATTCCTGCAATCAAAAATAAATTACAAACTTTATATGATGTAGGACTTGATTATATGAAATTAGGTCAAAGTGCCACAACACTTTCAGGTGGGGAAGCTCAGCGTATAAAACTTGCATCTGAATTGAATAAACGTTCAACCGGTAAAACATTATACTTACTTGATGAACCTTCTGTCGGATTACATTGGGCTGATTTGGATAAATTGGTAAAAATTCTTCACGCTTTGGCAGACCAAGGAAATACAATTTTAATGATAGAGCATAATCTCGATTTAATTAAAATTGCAGATTATGTAATTGATTTAGGTCCTGAAGGCGGGGTTGCAGGAGGTCAAATTGTTGCTCAAGGAACTCCGGAACAAGTAGCGAAATGTAAAGATTCTTATACCGGTAAATATCTTGCTAAATATTTTGAAAAAGCTTGATATTACTGCTATTTGAAAAAATTTTAAAATTTTGTTATTATAAATCTGTAAAAAGAGTGATTTTATGAAGCAAAAAATTTTATCTTTAGGTTTTTTATTGATATTATCCGGAATGAGCGGACAAGTTTTTGCTCAGACGGTGGAGGTATTTACTCTTGATAAATTTTCAACAGTGAATCCGCCAAAATCTATATCAATCAAATTGGCAGAAACGTTAGAACTTTCCGACTCTTTAGTCTTAAATCCCGGAGTTGTTCTAAATGGTAATTTAATTGATGTAGTTAGCCCAAAAAGACTTAAACGTGATGCAAATTTTAGTTTTCAACCTGTAAAATATACAGATTTAAACGGAAATACAATCACTTTAAATTCGAACATTAAAGCTTCATATACAAAACCTTTTGATAAAGGTAATGCTGCAAAATCTGCCGTACTTGGTGTCGGTAATCATTTTGTTAAAGGTTTATCGATAGGTGTTAGTGCAGTATCAGGAGCTGTAAAAAACAGTGAAGGTAACAGATTAAAATCGTCTGCCGTCTCTGTATACAAAGCTTCTCCCGCTTCTTATGCGGAAAAAGGAAAAGATTTGTATTTTGAACCTAATGATGTATTTTATCTAAAGTTCCCAAGTCCTGCGAAAACGGAAGATTAATTTAGAATTAAATATATATTATGAAATAGAAAAGGAGTAAGTCAAAGATGAAAAAGTTATTTATGATGTTTACGGCATTAGTTCTTTCAGCTTCTATCCTGCAAGGAGCAGAAGCTAAAAATGTTCAAGTAACAGCTTTGGAAGATTTTAATTCTGCAAATCCTCCTCAAGTTTTACATGTTCAAATGAACGGAAATGCCCGTTTGGATTATGATTTGATGTTGTTTCAAGGATTTCAAGTAACAGGTAAAGTTGTTCCTCAAAACGGAGCTTTTGTTTTTGTTCCTGTAAGTTATGTTAACTATCAGGAAGAAGAACTTCCTATCAACAAAGATTTTCCTGCAACATTTAAAGGCAGAAAAGGGTTAATCAGACAAAATCAACCGTTTACGTTGGTATTCCCTAACGGAACAGATTCATTCCAATATTATGTTCCAAGCGTAAGCGATATGAATTAACCCGCCTTTAATTCCTCCCTTATCAGAATGGAAAAATTTCAAATTGAGCTTGTGCGAAATTTAGAAATTTTGGTAGGGTGATAACATTTCCTCTGATTGTAATTTTTAATAAAAAAATGCTCAAACATTTAAGTTTGAGCATTTTTTATGTATTTATTTTAATTACATATCTTTTAAGAAAGATTCATAATTTCTTGCCAACAGGTGAGTTTTAACCTGATTTATTAAATCAAGAGCAACCCCGACCATGATGATTAAAGATGTTGCGCCGATACCTTGAAGGGTCTCAATTTTTGTAGCATAGCTTGCAAAAGACGGAACAAGTGCAATTATACCCAAACCTATAGCACCAATGAAGGTAGTTTTAGATAAAATTTTATCTAAAGCTTCTGCTGTTGGTCTGCCCGGTTTAATACCAGGGATTGAAGAACCGTATTTTTTAAGATTATCTGCGATATCTTTTGGCTGCATATTAGGCATAATTGATGCATAGAAAAATGTTAATGCAATAATTAAGCCAACGTATAAAATGTAATACCAAATTCCGTCCGGACTCAGATAGTGATTTAAGGACATAACAACATTTTTTACTGCTGCAGACTTGAAGTTTGCCTGACCTACAAGTGCCAAAATCGTTGACGGAAATAACAAAATTGCAATAGCAAAGATGATTGGCATAACTCCGCCGGGATTAAGTTTAAACGGTATAAATGAATTCATTCCGCCGTAAACTTTGTTCCCTATCTGTCTTTTTGGATTTACGATAATAACTTTTCTTACAGCCTCTTGCATTATTACAATAAATACCATTGCAGCAAAGAATATACTTAGTAATATAAGTAATTCAAGCTGTTTGCTGCCGTTTACTATCAGCTTGGAAGTATTATCAACAATTCTTGGAATATTTGTCAGAATACCACAGAAGATTATTAAAGAACCTCCGTTTCCTATTCCGTTTTCGGTTATCAATTCTGATAACCACATTACAAGAACTGCTCCGGCAGTTAATGTTATAATTGAACTTACGTAAAACGCAATCGGACTAACTGTTGATATGATTGTGTTTGGTAAGTGATGTAAGTACAACATAAATATAAAAGATTGGAAAATTGCCAATACAACGGTGAAAATTCTGGTATATTGGGATAATTTTCTTCTTCCTGCTTCGCCTTCTTCTTTTTGCAGTTTTTCCAATGACGGAATTACTACAGAAACAAGCTGAACGATAATTGAAGATGTGATGAACGGACCAATTCCTAATGCTAAGACTGAAACATCAGACAATGCGCCGCCTGAGAATAAATCCAAGAACCCGACAATGTTGTTCCCGTTTGCAATTGTTTTGAAAACTTCATTGTTGATTCCGTATAGAGGCATTAATACCCCAAATCTCCAGACAGCAATCATTGCTAATGTAAAGATGATTTTTTGCTTTAAGCCTGAAGCATTCCACATTGACATCAAATCTTCGGTTGTAGGAGCTTTGATACCTTGTGCCATTATATTAACTCAACCTTTCCGCCTGCTGCTTCAATTTTTTCTTTTGCTGATGGAGTAACGTATGCAGCTTTAACGGTAACTGCTGATTTGATTTCTCCATTGCCTAAAACTCTTAAGCCAACACATGTCGGGTGAATTGTCATAACTTCTTTTAAAGCTTCAAAAGATACTTCTTTAAGTTTCAATGCATCAATTCTGCCAACATTGATTTGAGCATAATTATCTTTACCGTAAACTTGGAAGCCTTTTAATTTAGGTAATCTGCGGTATGCAGGCATTTGTCCGCCTTCAAAACCTCTTTTGCTTGCGTTACCTGATCTTTGCCCTTCACCATTATGTCCGCGGCAAGATGTTTTACCGCGTCCTGATGAACGACCGCGTCCAACTCTTTTGATTTTAGATGTAGAACCTTCTGCAGGTCTTAAATCTTCTAATGTTATTGTCATTTTTTTCCTTCTTTCTTTGTATTGTATATTGTTTACTTAAATTGAGGGAATTAGATTACTTAACTATTTCTACAAGGTGAGAAACTTTTCTAACCATACCCATAATTGTAGCTGATTCGTTGTGTTCTACAACTTGATTTCTTTTTGTTATACCCAAAGCTCTAACAACTTTACGTTGAGCTTCAGGGGTTCCGATTAAACTTTTTACAAGTTTAATTTTTACTGTATTTGTTTTTTTATCTGCCATTTTTTTATTCCTTTATAGTTAATTATTGTAAGATCTAAACATCTTAAAGACTTATTGTTTTAACGTCTTTTAAATAATATTAATTTAATAATTCAGCCATTGTTAAACCGCGTTTTTTAGCAACTTCATTAAACGGTGTTAAAGCTTTTAGAGCTTCGATTGTTGCGTTTGCTGCATTAAGCGGTGATTTTGAACCTAAAGATTTTGAAAGAATATTTTCAATACCTGCAAGTTCCAATACTGAACGAACTGCACCACCTGCAATAATACCGGTACCTTCAGAAGCCGGTCTTAACATTACTGCACCTGCACCTGATTTACCTGTAATTGGGTGAGGAATTGTTGTTTTGAAAATAGGTACATTGATAACATTTTTTCTTCCGTCAGCAATTGCTTTTTGAATAGCAATGATAACTTCAGAAGCCTTAGCGCAGCCAATACCGACTTGACCTTTTTTGTTACCAACGATAACTATTGCTCTAAAACTCAACTTTTTACCACCTTTAACAACTTTCGTTACTCTGCTGATTTGAACAACAGTTTCAGTCCATTCTGATTGTGGTTTTTCTTCTGTTGTTTCAATTTTTTGTTTTCTGCCGCGGCCTTTTCTGCTTCTGGCAGGTTTTTCTTCAGCCGGAGCTTCTTCTTGTGCAACTGTTTCTTCTGCTTTTACTTCTTCAACAGCTTCAACAGATTCAGTTACATTTAATTCTTCATTGTTTTCCATTGATTTTACCTTTCTTGTAATTTACTTTTAAACAATTTTTATTTCGAGTTTTGGGTTAACTCGTATTTTGAATACGCCAAAATACAAGCTATTTAAAGCTATTTTGAAATCGTATTCGAACTTTTACTTCTGACAAGGGTAAATTATCATAAAGTAATTGCTATGTCAAGCAGTTTGGGAAAATTTATTGCTCTCTCAGCAGGTAATCCAAACTCTTTTTATAAAATTTTGCAAATCTGAAAGCATTAATAAGTGAAACTCTGTGTTTCCCGCTTTCAACATTTGAAACGTATGAAGCACTAAAATTAAGAAGATTTGCAACTTCTTCCTGCGAAATTTTGAGTTTTAATCTCTCGATTTTTATATTTATTCCGAAAGTCTGTAGTATCAACTCATCTTCCATAGTCATAATTTATACTCTTGACTTTATGAAAACAATAGTCTATAATGTATTTACATAGTCTCTAGAATATATTAGGAATTGTTATGAAAAACATAAGTAAAAAGTCAGCTTTCACATTAGCAGAAACTCTAATTACCCTGTCTATTATCGGGGTAGTCAGTGCAATGACAATCCCAGCCTTGGTGACAAAAGTTCGTCATAAAATTTTGGAGCATCAATTTAGGGATACGTACGCAATTATTAATCAGGCTTGGAGATTAATGAAAGCTGATTCTGATTATGATGATTTGTTTTCTGTATATACGGTTCATGAAACGGGGAAGGGATATTACAAATCATCTGAACTCAGAACTAATTTTTTGAATTATCTAAAACGTGCCTATACATTAAGTGATTCTAAAACCCCAAATTATGCTACTTATGCTGATGCATCAAAAAAATATGACGGTGGCTCGGATTATGGGCTTAATGTTCCTAATATAGTGTTGCAAAACGGGGCAATGCTTAAAGTTGGGGTCTCGGCAACCGGTGCTGAAATTTATATATATTTTGTAGTCGATATTAATGGCTTAAAGGGGCCTAATAGAGCAGGACATGATATGTTTTTATTTTTGGTAAACAATTCGAATGATACAATTATAGGCAGAAAGATGACCAAACTTTATACCGAAGAAGATATAAATAAAATGACGTACATGAAAGAAGCTGCAGGATTTCCGTGTTCTGTTAACTCTAAGCAAGGTGCGAACGGTATGGGCTGCGCTGATTTTGCTCTAAGAAATAAATGCCCTGATAATCCTGCAAAAACTTACTGGGACTGTTTGCCTAAATAGGTTATATATTTAACTTATATCCGCCTCCGTAAATGGTTTCGATATATTTTTTGCCATTTGAAATCTTATCTATTTTACTTCTTAAATGACGAATATGGACTCTTATTGTTTCTATATCATCATCAGGCGAGTAACCCCAAATTTCTTTGAGTAGTTTTGCAGAAGATACCATATTCCCGTGGTTTTGGAACAGTAAGTTAAAAATATCAAATTCAATCGGAGTTAGTTTTACTTGTTTATCACCTATTTTTACGCTGTATTGTTCAGGCAGCAGCGTAATTTCTCCAAGGGTCAAAAGATCTCTTGTTGATGCTGAAACAGGAATTTGGTTTGTCCTTTTTAATAAAGCTCTGACTCTTACAAGTAATTCTTCTATTTCAAAAGGTTTTACGAGATAATCATCAACGCCTATATTGAAACCGTTAACTTTATCATTAAGTTGAGAAAGAGCAGTAAGCATAATTATAGGAATATCTTTTGTGTCATCATTTTGTCTGATTCTTTTCGCTACCGTAAATCCGTCAACTTCCGGCATCATTACATCAAGTATGACAAGAGATGGTATTTCCTGTTTTACTAAAGCAAAACCTTTTACTCCGTCGTATGCTTGTTCAACTTTATATCCTGCAAGTTCAAGGTTTACTTTTATTAATTCATTAATTGCTATATCATCGTCTATTACTATAATTTTATTATTCATAAACGCATTTTAATACAAAGGTATGTTTGTTTAAATCTATTTAATAAAACTTAATATAGTTAATGCTTAAAAATGTTTATATAAGTGTCTTTATGACGTTTATATAATTTTGAGATAAAAAGTTTTTCCTGAAAACTAACAAAAAAATAATTTTTAGTATATTATGTTGTAGTGTGAAAATATACATTTATTTAGAAGGAGAAAGATAAATTGACAGATTCACCTTTAGACATGTTCAAACAAAATTCTGCACTGGAAGAAATCCATTTAGGGCAGCATGTGCTTGCTGAATTTTTTGAATGTGACCCAAATACTTTAAACAGTATTGATAAAGTTGAAAAGTATATGATTGATGCCGCATTGGAATGTGGTGCTACAATTGTACAAAAGTGCTTTCATATGTTCAGCCCATATGGTGTTTCAGGGGTTGTAATTATTTCGGAAAGTCACCTTGCAATTCATACTTGGCCGGAGCTTGGTTATGCTGCAGTGGATTTATTTACTTGCGGCACAAAATGTGATCCGAAGGTCGCTTATGAATTTTTGAAAAATAAATTCAGCTCTAAAAAAGCAAGTTTTACTGAGCTAAAAAGAGGCATAATTCAAAGGGATTCTATGGAAGTTGTAGAAAAGCCGTTTGAAGTTATGCAACAATTTGTAAGTTAAAGCGCAAAAAAAAATTTTAGCGGTTTTATGAATATTAAAATTAAATAGTCTGATTGGGGAGAGAAAATAAAACTATTATCCAATCAGGCTATTTTAAATAAAAATTAAAGTAATCTAATTAAATATATACACTAGTTTAGAAAATAAAGGAGAAAATTATGAAAATGTTACCAATTACCCCAAAAGCAACAGATAAATTGGCAGAAAGCTATGAAGTTATGATGAGTAAGTTACACTCTTATTTAAGACCTGACGGTTTAAATGCAACTGTTCCTCCAATTCGTCAAGTTGTTCAAGCAAAACAAGTTGTAGCTGCACCTGTTTATTTCAAACCGACTACAAATATTACAAGTGCACTAAGACCGGAAGGTGTTGGTGAAAAAATCGATTTTAGATTCGGTTAATATTTAAGTAATATTTAATAGCATTAGGGATAAAGCTTATCAAATCTTCTGCCATAACAGAATATTCGGTAAGCTTTTCTCTTGCTAAATCCGCACATAAACCATGCAAATATACCCCAAGACATGCACCTTCAAACAAATCCATACCTTGTGCCATTAGTCCTGAAATCATTCCTGCCAGTACATCACCTGAACCTGCTTTAGCAAGGGCATTGTTCCCTGTATTATTCATGTATTTTCTGCCGTCCGGTGCGCAGACAAACGTCTTGTGCGTCTTTAGAACTGTTGTACAGTGGTATTTTTCTGTTATGAGTTTAGCCGATTTTTCTAAATCAGAAAGAACGTATTCTAAATTTACCCCTAAAAGTCTGGCTGCTTCTTTCGGGTGAGGGGTTAAAATTACGTTTTTTAATTGCTTTTCACTAAATGGTTCATAATTTTTTGATAAAATATTTAAACCATCTGCATCAATCAGAACTTTTTTATCCTGCTCAATGTTTTCTAAAAATGTATCAAAAATTTGGCAAGCTTCTTTGTTTTGAGAAAGCCCGCAGCCGATTTCTATTATATCTGTCTGTTTCATTTGTTCGGGTATATTTTTCAATGGAACAAATACAATATTTTGAGTTTGTGCGGCAACAGCATTTATTACTCGTTCAGTTGATGCTAAAAAACAATATCCGCAACCGATTTTCAAAGCAGATACACTTGATAAATACGCTGCACCCGGCATATAATCAGAACCTGCAATATTTAAAACCCTTCCGAATGTTGATTTGTTCGAGTTTTCTTGTCGTTGTGGTAATTTACAATCCATTTTGTCTGATAGCCTCATAAGCTACTATTGCTACAGAATTTGATAAATTTAAACTCCTCTGTCCGTTCCTCATTGGAATAGTTCTTGCATGAGAATCTTTTACATATTTTTCGGGTAAGCCTCTTGTTTCAGGACCAAATACAATAAAATCGCCTTCTTTAAACTCTATATCTGTATATAATTTATCTGTTTTAGTTGTTAAATAATAAAAAGTGCCATTTGGAAATTCGTTATATAAGTCCTCCATAGAATCTACCTTATGCAAATCAACACTATCCCAATAATCAAGTCCTGCACGCTTTGTGTATTTGCTCGATAAAGAAAAACCTAATTTCCCAACTAAATATAATGAGGCCCCGCAGCAAGCACAAAGCCGAGCAATATTTCCAGTATTTTGTGGTATTTCCGGTTCATATAATACAATATTTAATTTTGCCATATTACTTTCTAACCTTTTGCTTATTATGTACTTATTTAATGTTTTATACACATTGCAACAAAATTAGAGGTTAATTTTGTGTTTTTAGGGTCTACTACTGCCCAATTTGAGCCAAATTCACTAAAGCTCATAAAATAAACATCGTTTCTAAGTTCTTTTGAAGAAAAAACATATAAACCGCTATTGCTATACTTATTAAAGCCGCCAAATTCTTTTATGTGTTCTTCATTCACTTTCGGTCTATTATTTAATGCTTTTTGTATATCTTCTGTTGTAATATCACCGCTTAAAGCGATAGCATCTCCTTCTTTTTCGTAAATATATGATTTTATATTCAATAAATCTTGCTCAGTTGGTAAATTCTTTTCACCACCACATTGCTTTGCTGCACCTTTCCAATAATTATTTCCTACACTTTTTGCTTTTTCAATTTTTGTAATACAAGTACCATTTGCGTTTATAATACATTTAGCATTAGCTGTCATTGTATTTTT
This sequence comes from bacterium, assembly GCA_017467605.1. Classification (GTDB taxonomy): domain Bacteria; phylum Cyanobacteriota; class Vampirovibrionia; order Gastranaerophilales; family Gastranaerophilaceae; genus Zag111. The sequence continues at coordinate 74,089 of JAFUSQ010000007.1, forward strand.
TATTAATATAAATAAACAAATGATAGTAACAGAAAAAACTAAAAAATTTTTCATTTCTTTCCCCTTTTTATTAATCTTCAAACAACTTTCCGCATTCTGCAACAACTGGAATGCCCCTTACTATACAAAATATAATAGCAATCCAAGCTAAAATTATCGCAGTAAGCCTTGTAGTATCCGCAATATTTATATCCAAATCAGGAATGTAAGCAATTATCAAAAGTATGAATGCCGCAACCTTTGCAACTGCATATGTAGTTTTCATAAATTTTGAAGCACAAATAAATTTACCCCATTCCGTTGATTGCATTCCAAAAGGTGTCATTCCTTTGGTAAGCGCAACACTTCTTATATTGTCGGTAATATATGCTCTTGTTACACATATTATAGGGAAAATAACAGGTATCCAGCCTAAAACGGCAAAAACAATCCAATAAATCGCTTCAATTATTCTGTCACCCATTATATCAAGAACTGCACCGAGTTGAGATGCCTGACCGTATTTTCTTGCCAGATATCCGTCCGCAGCGTCCATTGAAAAAGCAATTCCTGTAAGAACCAGAGCCCAAATATATGCCGTTGAGGTTTGAATATATAATAAGCCGATTGCAGCAAAAGCTATAAAAATTCGTGTAACTGAAACGATATTAGCAGAATTTTTTTTGATATCCATTATTTAACCTCTTTCTTAGAACGAGATAGTGCGAAATCTACATTATCAAGATTTTTTGCCCTTTCTCCAAGCATGATTTTTTCGGCTTCTTCTAAAATACTTACAACTATAAAGCCGTTTTCTCCGTCAGAACGAGCTTTTTTACCTGTTTCACAGCAGCTTATGAAGTGCTGGCATTCTAATTTTAAAGGTTCAATTTCTAAGATATCAGGTTGTAAAACTTCGCTGCTGCCCGCTTTAAAGTTTTCGTAGATTGTTAATTTATGATCAGGAACAGTATCATCTAAGATTGCCGTTTTCTTAGTTCCACGAACTAACAGTTGTACATGTTTTTTAGGCGTAATCCAACTATCCGAAATTTGTCCGACCATTCCGCCTTCAAATTCAATTGTAAGGTGGGTAATATCCATAATATCATTTCTGTCGGAAGAACAACCTACTGCAGAAATTACTCTAATAGGATCTTTTCCTGTTACGTAACTCATCATAGAAACATCATGAGGTGCTAAATCCCACATAACGCTTCGGTCATTCTTGAAATAATTTATATTGAGTCTGTCACTTTGTGCATATACAATTTCGCCCAATTCGCCTTCTTCAATCATCATTTTTAAACGATTTACGGCAGGGTGATATAACAACAAGTGACCGACCATAAGCACTAAGCCTTTTTTATCTGCTAAATCCGCCAAATCTCTTGCTTCTTGTGCTACTGTTGAAATAGGTTTTTCAACATAAACATGTTTACCTGCTTCAAGCATTGCTTTTACAAATTTGAAGTGTGTATGACTTGGTGTAACAACTACTACCCCTGTTATTTCATCATTATTTAATATGTCATGAAAATCTTTTGTAGTTTTAACATTCGGGTATTGTTCTTTTACTTTTGCGAGGTTTTCATCATCAAGATCGCAAACCATTCCAAGAGCATTCAAATTATAAAAATTACGAACAATATTTCGTCCCCACAATCCGCAACCCAAAACCGCAATTTTTTGATTAGTCATTTTTCCTAGCTTTCCTATATATACTAATATTCTCTCTATAATTATAAACTTGAAAATATATTTTGCAAATATTTTACATTATCTGCCCTGATTGTTTTTTAAGTTTTTGAGGGCTTCAATTCTCATATCATACATTGACTGATATCTTTCATAAAATAAATCTCTATCTTCAGGCGGAAATTTTGCAGCAAGTTTGTCCAATAAAGGTTTTGGAATTTCCGATAATTTAACCATTCTGTCAAGGGCTTCATTTGATAGCGGATAGAGGTTTCTATAGTTCTTGTAAAATATATGATTACATTCGGCTTCAGCTTGAACTGTATGTTTCATAACTTCCTCACCAAGCTTATAAGTTAATACGTTACCCTCAAAATAAACTCCCTTGTATCCGTTTAAAACAAGTCTTATCATTAAATCGTAATCTGCCAAAAGTTTAAATTTTTCATCAAATCCATTTAATTCATTAAGTACGGATTTTTTGAAAAACATAGCTTGTCTTGGACAAGGAGAAACTTGAAATACGTTATGTATTGCCGGTATAAACTGAAAAACGTAACCGTCAGGGTGACAGCAGTATGACGGGAAATAACAAAAATCTGCATTTTCTTCTTCCATGACCTGAACAATATCTGCAATTGCAGTGATATCATGGTAAAAGTCGTCACAACTTAAAAATCCTATATATTTCCCTTTTGCTCTCATCAAGCCTTTATTCATTGCATCAAATTTCCCTCTGTCCGGTTCAGAGTAAAAGTTTATAAATCCTGAATTTTTGTATTCTTTTAAAACATCTTCCGTACCGTCATTTGATGCGTTATCAATAATCAAATGTTCTATGTAAGGATATGTTTGTCTGTCCAGCAGATTGAGTAATAATGTAAAATCATCAGCTAAGTCTTTTTCTACAAAATTTGATGTTGGCGTAATTATTGTTACTTCAGGTTCATACATATTTTTTATCCTTATTTTAGTAATTTAAGTAAATATTGCGTAAAATTTGTTCTTCGATATTTTTCTTATCTGTCGTTGAGGTTTTGGCATCATTTATCATAATGTCAAATGCATAAGTTTTTCCTCGTTTGGTCGTTAAGTAACCGGCAATTGCACTTGTATCTGATAAAGTGCCTGTTTTTGCCCGTAAATTGTCTTTAAAATACAACATTCTGTTTTTTAAAGTACCTTCACCGGGAGCCGGAAGTATTTCTTTGAATTCTTCAAAATCATCTTGAGTGCTTTTAAATACAAGAAAATCACTCATAAAATCGGCAGTCATTATATTATTTTTAGAAACTCCGCTTCCGTCAACTATTTTTATATCTTCAGTATTCAAATTATTACTTGTAAGATATGAGTTCAACATGTCAATTGAATTTTGTGCAGTACCTTGTTTGTTTGACCATACGGCTCCGGCGGTTTTGAATACTGTTTCTGCTACAAAATTGTTACTGCTTTTTATAATCATTTCAATCATTGGGGTTAATTCATGTTCTGTTTCGCTTGCCAAATATATATTTGAATCAGGTAATTTTGCATTTTTTATCTGTGCAAAATATTCAAACTTTTTATTTCTCATTGAATCTTCAAGTCTTAAAATAAAATTTGTTTTCGGATTTGGAACAGGAAGTGTTATATTTACTCCATTTGATATCCTTCCTGCTGCAGAAAGTATATTAGGTGCAATATCGTAATTTTTAGATATTTTAACCGAAGTTTGATTTTTGTTGGTTGTAATAACTTCGTTGATAAATGTAATCGGGTAAAATGGCTTAATTTTAATGCTTGCAGGGTTATTCATTGTTGTTGGGGAAAATTCAATCCTTAAAAGATTTCGATTAATATTATATATGCTGAATTTTTGCATTAACGGGTTTAATTCATCGTCCCATTGCCAGCCTTCTCCCCATTCGATTGAATCAAATGCTGTATCATCTATGTAAAAAGTTTTAGGTGCAATATTTTTTGTCTTAGCTTCTTCTATCATTCTTTCCAAATCAGATGTAGTTAATAATGGATCTGCGGAAAGTTTTATATATAAATCATTGTTTGTACTTTTATAAAGTTGTGTTTTGTATTTAAAATCTTTTCCTAAAGTGTTAACAGAAGCGGAACTTGTTACGAGTTTAAGTGTTGATGCCGGGAGCATCGGGGCTCTTTCATTTTTTTCGTATATTGTATTTCCGTCTTTAATATCTTTTATGGATATTGCTACTGCACTTTTGTTAACTCCAAGAGAGTTGAGAGTTTTATTTATTGATTCAGCATTAGCGGTGGTAATGCAAATCGCTAATGTTATGATTAAGCTTAATATTTTGCGCATAAAATTTTTACCTCGTAAGTATCTTTTATATCATTTAGCGTAGGAGATTTTTCTCTAAATTCATACATTGAATTTAAGTCTAATTCACCAAAGGTAAACCCTTCATCTTTCATTATAGATGAAATTTCTTCTCCTTTAAAATCGATAATTCTTGATTCTCCCAGATTATATTCATTATTTTCGATATAACCTGATTGCGTTAGAGCGAGCATAAAACATTGATTTTCTATTGCTCTTGATTTTGTCATCATTTCCCATGGAATAGGCTTTTTAGAGCCCCATGCAGCACAGTTTACTAAAATATCGGCTCCTGCTTTAGCATAAGCTCTGTAAATTTCAGGGAATCTTATGTCGTAACATATTGTTAACCCGTAATTGATGCCGTCAAGATTAACCATAACCGGATTACAACCTTTAGTTATGTATTTTCCTTCATTGCAGCCATAATACGAATACAAATGATTTTTTGAATAACTTGCAACCTGATTACCATTTCTATCGAAAACCGGACAAGTGTTATAATAGTTATCCCCGTTTTGGGTGATGAAACTTCCGCCAATTATGTTGATATTATTCTCTCTTGCAATATCAGAAAGAAAATCTTTAACTTCATTTTCGAAAATTGCTGACTCAATAAAATGCGAGCATGACCAACCTACTGTCCAAACTTCAGGCAAAACTAAGACATCAGTTTTGTTCGGTAAACTTTCATTTATAAATTTTTCAACTTTCTTTATGTTAGCTTCGACATTTCCAATGACAGATGAAATTTGAAGCATTGATATGTTTACTTTTTGTTCCATAGTTTCAATTCTTTTGCTTTTTTATATTTTTCAGGTGCAATTTCTTCAAGATGTAATAAAGATTTTTGAATTTTTTTTGCTATTTGTTTATCTGTGTTTGTTTCATCGACGTAGATTGGTTTGCCATATAAGTTGAGTATTTTGCAAGGGCCTATCGGACATCTCATTTTGTCCCAGGACGGGAATTTGGCGAATGTGATATCAGGAGAATACCAAAAGACAGGAACTATAGGAACTTTAGTCTCCCTTGCCAAAACTACCGCACCGGGTTTGACCTTATGTAAAGGCCCTCTCGGCCCGTCAACCATAATTGCTATGTCTTGATTGTTCTTAAGTTTCTCAATCATTTTCAAAGTTGCGGAAACTGAACCTTTTCTTTTTGATGAACCTCTGCAAGTTTGAAATCCCCATTTTTCGCATACTTCAGCTACAATTTGTCCGTCCAAAGAGTTGCTTATGAGAACATTGACATTAGCTCGATTAGGCAATCCGTGTACGCAAAACTGGTCAGAGTGCCACATTGCATAGATACATGGTGAAAGGTTTGGATTGTTGAATTCAGCAATATTTGTCATTTTCTCCTGTATTTTTAATATGGAGAAGGCGAGGCTTGCTACTGTTTTTACATTATCTTGATTGATTAACCTGACCATAACAACTTAATTGTATCATATATATTATTAAAAGATAAAATATTAAATTATTTTAAAATACTTAAAAAAAGAATTCTAAAATGAACTTGACTTTGCATTTTGTTTTGGGTACTATTTTTTTTGTAAATACCCCGGGATGTAGCGCAGCTTGGTAGCGCACCTCGCTTGGGACGAGGGGGTCGCACGTTCAAATCGTGTCATCCCGACCATTTTAAAGACCAGCTAAGGTTGGTCTTTTTTAGTGCTGTAATTACTTTTGCATGTCGTTCTGAACTTAACAACTATTTTCTCACTTATAACTATTCTTTTCCGTAAGTTACCAGTTGTTCAAATCTTATATCCAAAGCTTCCAAAAGAGTCAGAATTGTCAATAGTGTGGGGCTCATTTCTGCACGTTCAATCTTGCCAATATGTGTTGGATTTAAATTACAAGCATATCCTAATTTTTCTAAAGAATACCCTTTTCTGACTCTTTCAACTCTCAAATTATGCCCGAATTCTACTAATTTTGGATATTTCATATATTTATTCTATTCCATTGACAAATCACAGGCAAAGTATTAAAATGATTAATATAGTTATTAAAGGGATAAAATTAATCATGATAGGGATAAAACGGAGGATTTTAATGATTAGAGATATTACTAAAAATGGATTTACTTTGGCTGAAGTGTTGATAACTATTGGAATTATCGGAGTGGTTGCAGCAATAACAATTCCACATTTAATTCAGGAAAATCAAAAACGTGCAACTGTTACAAAATTACAAAAAGCAATTTCAATATTAAATCAAGCTTACAGGTTGTCTTTTGAAGAATTAGGTGAACCGAGTGAAGCGGATTTAATAGGATTAAATAGTAAAGATTATTTTGATAAGTATTGGGCACCTTATATTAAATCTGCGTTATACTGTTCTGATTATAATGTTTGCGGATATGTATCTAAAAATCCTTATTATACAGATGAGTCTCATCAAGGAGCTACTATGGATTCTGTTGGATATGTACGTCCTATTTTTTATACACATGATGGTATTTTGTATATATTATCGGCTGAAAGTAGTGATATTATTGATAATTATTCTTGGAGTGTAACTGTTGATTTAAATGGCAAGGAAGGCCCAAATATGTATGGACGAGATGTTTTTGCCTTTTCCAGATTGGGTGATAAGGGTATTGTCCCGGCGGGTTATAATTTAGATAATTCCGAAGTAAATGAAAATTGTTCAGGTATCGGATATAAAAGATTATGTGCTGAAAAAATCCGCCGCGCGGGTTGGAGAATTGAAAAAGATTATACCTGGTAGGGGTAGATATTGTTAATGCTTCTTGGTAGTAAGTACTGGTCATTTATCCCTTTCTTGACTTGTAATCATGTTTATATTAATTTACCCCTAGAGAGAATTTACACTATATATGAGGATTAGGGACAAGTGGATTTTATTAAATTAACTATAGATTTTTTGGGATTATTGGCTAAGTTTGTCGGTAATTATGGCTGGGCAATTATTTTATTAACAATAATTGTAAGAGGCGCAATGTGGAATTTGAATGTTCAGCAGCAACGCTCCATGAAAATGATGCAAAAATTGCAGCCAAAAATGAAAGCAATTCAGGACAGATATCAAAATAATCCGCAAATGATGCAGCAAAAAATGATGGAGTTCTATAAAGAACATAAATTCAACCCTATGGGTGGGTGTTTGCCTCTGCTTATTCAAATGCCTATATTTATTTTGTTGTATTCAGCATTGATAAGTCCGCAATTCATTCAAACTGCAGGAGATCAACATTTTTTGTTTGTTAAAAGTTTGGCAACTACAATGAGAGCAACTGCAGGAATTTCAGATGACGGTGCTTTAGGTATAACAAAAGGTGATAAACTGGTTCTTGGTAACACTGCTACGGTTTATGTTGGTGATGAAGTTCTAAAAAATATAAAAGTCTCAGATCCGACTCAGGCATTGGAAGTAGTTGGCGAGGTTAATCCCGGTAAAGATGTTACTTTAAAATTTAGTTTAGGAAACCTAAAGGTTAAAGATTTCAGCCAATTATTAAAAGTTGATAAGGCTGATGTTGTTGTAACGAATAGTAATATTAGAGAAAATGAAACAGTTACTTTTGTCAGATCTGCTGACGAGGACGGAATAATGATTGCAGATGTTCCGACGTTACCTGTAAGAAGCGGAATTCATTGGGACGTAATTACATTGATAGTTTTATTTGCTATTACAATGTTGATTTCTCAAAAAGTTATGATGGCAATGACAAAAACTGAAAATCAAGACCCGACTCAACAAGCTTTACAAAAATCAATGGGCACATTTATGCCGTTAATGATTATTGCAACGTTTGTTATAATCCCAATTCCTGCCGGTGTTTTGCTATACTTGATTACAAGTAATATTATTCAAATTCTTCAAACTGTTATTATAAACAAACAAATTGATGATGAAGAAAATAAGAAAAAAAATGACGTTGATGATTTGGAATTAAAAAACGCTAAAAAACTCAATTAGAGTGACATATTATTGAGTAGTTATTATGTAGGTCGGGATTGTTATCCCGACTTATAAATTAAAAGAGGATATTTATGAACATATCAGAGTACGATTACATATTACCCGAAAATTTAATAGCTCAAATGCCGGCAGATAAACGAGAAAATTCAAAAATGCTTGTTTTGGATAGAGCTTCTCAATCTATCGAGCATAAGCATTTTTACGATATTGTTGATTATATTGATGATAATTCAATTCTAGTTTTAAATAATACAAAAGTTCTTCCTGCAAGACTTTATGGCACAAAAGAAACAGGTGCGAAGATTGAAGTATTTTTGCTTGAAGCGAAATCAGGAGAAGGAAAAAATTGTTGGTCGGCACTTATAAAACCTTCCAAACGCGTTAAACCAAATACTATTATATCAATAAGTTCGGAATTAAAGGTCAGACCAATAAAAAGATTAGAAGATGATGGAGAATGGCTTGTTGAATTGATTTATGAAGGGGAACTTTTTGATATTTTGCATAAAATCGGTAATATTCCTCTGCCTCCATATATTGAAAGAAAATTAACAAACGAAGAATTGCGACAGTTTGACAAAGAGCGTTACCAGACTGTTTATGCGAAAGATGAAGGTTCGGTTGCAGCACCGACTGCAGGTTTGCATTTTACTAACGAAATACTTGACAAATTAAGAGCAAAAGGGGTCGAAATTGTATACATTACTCTAAATGTGGGTTTGGGCACATTTAGACCCGTAAAATGTGAAAATATATTAGACCACAAAATGCATTCCGAAACATTTGAAATCACTCAAAAAGCGTCAGATGCCATCAATAATGCGAAAAAAGACGGAAAGAAAATTATCGCAGTCGGAACAACGACAGTAAGAACTTTAGAAACATGCTATCAAAAATTCGGTTGTATAAAAGCTTGTCATGACACTTCAGAACTATTTATTTACCCGCCATATGAGTTTAAAGTCGTTGATAATCTAATTACAAATTTTCACCTTCCAAAATCAACTCTCTTAATGCTTGTGAGTGCAATTGCCGGAAAAGATTTTATATTCACGGCTTATAATGAAGCTATTAAAAATAATTATCGATTCTTTAGTTATGGTGATTGCATGTATATAAAAGGGTAAATATTTAATTCAGAAATCCGTTGATTATATTATATATATCGTTTAATTTTTCAGGATTTGAAGTAATTAATTTATCAATTTCTTTTTTTACATCTGCAGGTTTTTTATTACTATATTCAAAATCAAATAAATGTTTAGGCTTTACATTTAAAGCTTTGCAAAGCTTATCCAGCGTGTCTGCCGTAACAAAATTTGTTCCGCATTCAATAAAAGATAATGAGCGTGTATTAATATCTATTTTTTCAGCCAAATCCTCTTGGGTAAATTCTCTTAACTCTCTATAATATTTAATTTTTCTGCCTAAAAGCTTTTTTATATCATTCATTGTTTATTATTTTAAGATATTTTTGCACTCTTTAATATGTATTGTCAGATACTATAAAGTATGTTATAATACTTATGCATAAAATAAGTTATGAAAAATATTAAAAGAAAAAGATTTTTATTACGAGTAATTGAGATTATTTTATATATTTTGATTGTGGCAGGGTTAACCATACCAGGGCTTTTGTATATGTTGAATCTTTAATTATTCACCCCTTGACAAATTTAAAATAAACCTTAAATCATATGGAGGATACATTATTTTGAATTCTCGAGTAGAATAGCAATGTATCGGGAGGTAGTTTAAGAACATGTTCTCAGAAATGATTCAGAGTTTATTAAATTCAGGCGGGAAAACTGCAGCAATGCAAAGGTCTGCTCAAATTAATAACTATGTGGATTCTGTGAATAGACAAATGAACAGGTCTATGGCATCTAATGGGCTGGATTCTCTTTATCCACCAAGTTCAAGTAATGTTCAGTCTTTTGAACAGGTTTTGTCAAATACTACTCAAACAAATTTTGGTTCGTTATTGCTAAATCCTTCATCTTTAAATGTTAAGGGAAATATTTATGATGGCGATATTGATACCTCAAACTTTACTGATGCAACATTGCGCAGAGCTATTGAAGAAGTTAATGATGCAACTCGAAAATATAACCCTGATGCCGTAAAAGATCCTAAAAAAGCTCAGCTTTTAGGAATGATAAACAAAGTTTCAAGAAAGCATGGTGTAGATGAAAAACTCGTTCAGGCTTTAATTAAGCAGGAATCAGGTTTCAATCCGAATGCAAAATCAAAAGTTGGCGCAATGGGATTGATGCAATTAATGCCTTCAACCGCAAAATCTATGGGGGTAAATGATCCGTATAATGCGACTCAAAATGTTGAGGGCGGGGTAAAATATTTAAAATCAATGTTAAATCGTTATAATGGTAATGTAATATTGGCTCTTGCTGCTTATAATGCAGGCCCCGGTGCGGTGGATAAATATTCCGGAGTTCCTCCGTATAAGGAAACTCAGAATTATGTGAAAAACATTCTGGCTAATTATTTGTAAATAACGAGGGGTAAATAGAATCTTCAAAAATTTTGGTTGGCTAGTGTCTCCTACCCAATTGATGTTGTGGGCGAGGGAAAGTTGCAATCTTTTATTTTACAGAGCTTCCCCAACCGGGGAGGGAAGAATTTCAACACGAGTTTACGAGTGTTAGAAATTCAAGAAGGGGTCTCAACCCGTAAGGAGAAAAGACTGGATTGCTTCGCTCGTTTCTCCCCCGCAATGACGGGATTTAATAACCGTAAATCACTTACTTACCTATTCGCTTTAATAAGAAAGTATTGTAACAATATATTACAAATATATACTTTTTAAATTTAAAAAGGCAATTTTTGAAATCAATAATACTTTATATAGATGTAAGGGGATAATACTTAGGAAAAATTAAAGGAGAAAAAAATGGCTAGAGTTTTGATTTCAATGCCTGAAAAATTTTTAGATGAAATTGATTCAGTGGCGGATTCAGAAAATCGTACAAGATCAGAATTAATTCGCGAAGCACTAAGAACTTATATGTACAGAAGTCAATTAAGAAACAGCCAAAAGGCAGTAACAAACGCAGAAATTTTGGACGCTCTTTTAGGGTAAATTAAAATTTATTTAGGGGAAAAGAAAATGGGAAAAGGCAATTATCAAATGGTTACGGTTCAGGAATATGTGAATATGCTTGATAAAGAAGTTACATATCTTGACAATGATGCAAAAGAAATTAAAGCAAGTGTTGAGAAATATTTATTAAATGCTCGCAGAGCAGCAACAAATGCTAAAATTCTGGAAACATTATTGGCGTAATTACGTTGATAAAGAAGTATTCTAAGGTATTATACAATTTCAACTCTGGAAAAGATTAAATTAAGGTAAGTAAGAAAAAAGACTTGATGAATTACATCAAGTCTTTTTGTGGTTTTATATTGTTAAACAATCATTATTCGATGATAGCGTCAACAACACCTGCACCAACTGTTCTTCCGCCTTCACGGATAGCAAATCTCATACCTTGTTCGATAGCTACAGGAGCGATAAGTTCAACTTCCATAACTACGTTATCACCAGGCATTACCATTTGACCGTCGAATTTGATAGAACCTGTAACGTCAGTTGTTCTGATGTAGAACTGAGGTCTGTAACCAGGGAAGAATGGAGTGTGACGTCCGCCTTCTTCTTTAGTCAATACGTAAACGTTAGCTGTGAATTTAGTGTGCGGGTGAATTGAACCAGGTTTAGCAAGAACTTGACCACGTTCAATTTCAGTTTTATCGATACCACGAAGTAAAGCACCAATGTTGTCACCAGCTTGACCTTGGTCAAGAGATTTTCTGAACATTTCAACACCGGTAACAGTTGTTTTCTTAGTTTCACCTAAACCAACCAATTCAACTTCGTCACCAACTTTAACGATACCACGTTCAACTCTACCTGTAGCAACTGTACCACGACCTGTGATAGAGAAGATGTCTTCGATTGGCATCAAGAATGGTTTATCTAAATCACGAACAGGATCAGGGAAGTAAGAATCCAAAGCGTCCATCAATTCCCAAATTTTGTCTGTCCATTCATTTTCACCACGTTGAATGTTAGGATTAGCTTGAACTGCTTCTAGAGCTTTCAAAGCTGAACCATGAACGAATGGAATGTTGTCACCGTCGAATTCGTAAGAAGAAAGAAGTTCTCTAACTTCCATTTCAACTAATTCTAACAATTCAGGGTCATCAACCATATCGCATTTGTTCAAGAATACAACAAGGTTAGGAACACCAACTTGGCGAGCAAGCAAAATGTGTTCACGAGTTTGAGGCATAGCACCGTCGGTTGCTGCAACTACAAGAATTGCGCCGTCCATTTGAGCTGCACCTGTAATCATGTTTTTAACATAGTCAGCGTGGCCCGGGCAGTCAACGTGTGCATAGTGTCTTTTTTCTGTTTCGTATTCTACGTGAGCAGTAGAGATGGTTATACCTCTTGCTTTTTCTTCCGGAGCAGCATCGATTTCATCGAATTTTTTAGCAGCTGCTTGACCTGCTGCAGCTAATGTACCGGTAATAGCTGCTGTTAATGTTGTTTTACCGTGGTCAACGTGGCCGATTGTACCTACGTTAACGTGCGGTTTCGTACGTTCATACTTTTCACGTGCCATGAGATTAATCTCCTTCTTTTTTGTCTACTATATACTACTTTTTGTCTAGTATTCTACTATACTCTTTAATTCTATGTGCTCATAAATTTTTGTCAAGGTTAGTATAAAATTTAAAATTTTTGTAAAGTTTTGTAACGATTATTTTGATTTCGAGCAATTCCCTCATTAAAAAATACTTTATAAATGTAAGTTGGATTATGAATTCGGAGGATCGAATTATGGGCTTTTTAAATCAGTCAGATAGCATAAGTAGTTTGCCAATAACTAAAGTCGTTGGTGATACCAGATCAAGAGCATTTGAAGCATTACAGAAGTATAGATTGCAGCATAATCAACAACTTACTGATTCTGCCAGTACTAATCTTAAGACTTCATTGCCAAATGCTTTAGCTCATTATTCTTCTAGTCGCTCTGAAGATACATCTTGTGCAAGGCTAAAATAGATTATTGTATAAAAACTATGTTTGTAATAAAATAGTCCTCAGATATGTGAGGACTATTTTTTATGTTATTAACAGCAGATATCGGCAATACAAATATAACCCTTGGATTATTTGATAATGACAAATATATAAACGAATTTCGTCTTGCATCTGATAGAGATTTATCAAAAGAGGAATATGAAGTCTTATTGAAATCTTTATTTAAGGATTATAAGATTGACGGTTGTGTTATTGCCTCTGTTGTAGAAGAACTTAATATAAAATTTAAAGCGGCGGTAGATAATATATTTGGAATTGAGTCAGTTTTTGTTACCCACGATATAAATTTAAATATAAAAATTGCTCTGAATAATCCGATTGAAGTTGGTGCTGACAGAATTGCAAATGCAGTTGCCGCTTCAAAATTATATAAAGGAGCAGTAATTGTTATTGATTTTGGTACTGCAACTTCATTTGATATTGTAAATTCAAAACATGAATTCCTTGGCGGTGTAATTGCACCCGGAATTAACACCCAGATGAAGTGTTTAAAAAATTCAACATCAAAGCTTCCGAAAATTGACGTTTCTATTTCTCCGAATGCAATAGGGCATAATACAACAGAGGCAATATTATCTGGAGTAATTAGGGGAACTGCCTGTATGGTGGAAGGGCTTGTCGCTCAATGCGAAAAAGAATTGGAAGAAAAAGTTGTAATTGTTGCAACCGGCGGGTATTGCGGTTTGATTGCGAATTATCTGAAACGTCCTTTTGATGAAGTTAATCCGATATTAACCCTGCAAGGTCTTAAATATATTTATGAAATGAATGCAAAATCCAAATGTCATTCTGAATTTTTTCAGAGTATATAAACTGAATGTTTTATTTAGGCTGCAGTATAATAGAATATCCCAAAACGTCGCATATTTGTTGAAGCTCACGAACTCTCAAATTGTTTCGCAGTAATCTGTTTGCAAAGGTTGATTGCGGAATGTCATCATCAAATTTTATTTTGATTTTTTCCATAAGAGTTTTTTGTGACATTTTGTTACGTGCCACCAGAACCCTTACTATTTCCCTGTCGTCCCAGCCTGTTACGTCCATAAATACATTATATTTTAAACCTAACGCTAGACAAATATAATAATATTAATTTATAATATAAATATAAATTCAATATATTAATTAATATTAACATGAAAGGAAGTCATTATGAAAAAAGGATTTACTCTTGCAGAAACTCTGATAACTATAGGTATAATCGGTGTTGTATCAGCATTAACAATACCTGCACTTATTACGAATTATCAAAAACAACAAACAGCTACATTGTTAAAAAAGACTTATGCCGATTTAAAAAATATAATTCGTCTTTCTATTGTTGAAAATGATGAACCCTCAGGGTGGAAATATCCGGAAGATTCTAGCAAGGCTGCCTGTGAAGATTTTATAAAGACATATTATTTCCCTTTTATTAAAGGCGGTGTTGGCAGAATCCCAGCTTCGTATAGAATAAAAAACTTAAATGGACTAGGATCTTTTATGCCCTCATGCGGATTTGAAATGGCTGATGGACGCTTAATTTCGTTTTTCCCGAATATTAATAATAGTTATATTTGGCTCTTTGCGGATATTAATGGTAACAAAACTCCAAACAGAGCCGGACGTGATGTGTTTGTATTTGAGGCATACACATCATATGATGTCTATGGTTGGGGTAAAGGAAATAGTGCAAATTTTCTGTCTACTTTTGGTGTCGAATTGGTAGATAGGAACAATGCAAGCGGTTATGGTTGCTCAAAAGAGAATAAATATGGTTCTTATGCCGGTTGGTACTGTGCATCTTTGATAATGCTAAATAACTGGAAAATTCCAAAAGATTATCCTTGGTAGAGGTGTGTATCATGTGAATAGGTAAAAAAGTAAATAAGTTTTTTGCGATTTATTTTGTCACCCTGAACTGACTAGAAAATTAGTTGAGCTTGCGAAACGTAATTTTCTGTTCCTACTCGGTGATTCAGGGTCTATTTTTTAATAGATTTTGAAATACCTAACAGTTTAGCCGACGGATATAGGTTCACACAAAAATTTTTAGATTCTGGAACAAGTTCAGAATGACAGGATTAATGACCGATAAGATTTACACCAAATTATACGTAAACTGCAAGAAATTCCCCATAAGATTTTCATTCCAGACTTGGACTTCATCAGGAACATCAAGAACAGTAGGTGTAAAATTCCATATATATTTAATACCGATTTTTACAAGGAAATCTGCAGTAGTCTGTGCGTGTTTAGCTGGTACGGTTAATATTGCGATATCAACATAATGCTGCCAAACATATATCGGTAACTCTTTTATATCCAAAATTTTTTTATTATTAATTTCTTTTCCTATTTTATCAGGATCATTGTCAAAAAGGTTTATTATATTCAATCCGTAACTTGTAAAGTTGTCATATTTTGCCAGTGCCATACCCAAATTCCCTGCCCCAACAATAAATGCCCTTTTATCTTTTGCAAATCCAAGCGTTGTTTCTATTGATTTTTTAAGCTCTTTTACAATATAGCCGACTCTTGATTTCCCTGAATTGTTGAGTAAATTTATATCCTTTCTGACCTGTGAATCATCAATATGTAAAAGCTTGGCGATTTGTTTACTTGAAATATATTCATTGCCTTCAAGTATAAAATCTTTTAATATACAGTGATACAAGGTCAAACGATTTATTACTTTATCGGGAATTTGTTTTTTCATAGGGGTATTTTATCATAAAAACTTTTACTAAATTTTATGCTATAATAACTTTATTATGAAACATACATTTGAGCAAAGAATTTTTTATGCTGATACGGATTCATACGGTGTAGTCTGGCATGGCTCTTATTTAAGATTAATGGAAATGGGCAGAGTATACTGGACTGAAGCTGTCGGATTTAATCTGATTGATTTGAAAGAGAATCATGATGTAGTTATACCTGTTGCCGGGGTAAATATTAAATACAAAATGTCAGCTAAGGTAGATGATGTCGTCATTGTTGAGACTGAATTGGCTTCATATAACGGTTTAACTGCGGTATTTAGACAAATTATTAGAAATAAAGAATCCGGCAGAATATATACAGATGCGAAAGTAACTATAGTTGCGGTATCTAATTCAGGCAAATTGTATAGAAAGATGCCTGAAATGCTTGACAAAGTTTTTAAAAAGGAGCTTGAATGTCTACAACCCGTTTAAATAAATATATTGCATCATCAGGATTATGCTCTCGAAGAAAGGCTGATGAACTCATAGAATCCGGAGTTGTTATGGTAAATGGTAAAAAAGTTACCGAACTGGGATATGGGGTTCAAGCTAAAGATAAAGTTTTTGTCAACGGAAAAATGATTCACCCTGTAAAACACGAATATTACAGATTTTACAAACCTGCAGGATATATAACGACATCTGATGACGAAAAAGGCAGAAAAACAATTTATGATTTATTGCCTGAAAATTTGCATCATCTAAAACCCGTAGGACGTTTGGACAGAGAATCTACGGGGTTGATTATTTTGACAAATGACGGAGATTTAATTAATGAATTAACTCACCCGTCTGCAAAAGTTCCAAAATTATACAAAGTTTCAATCAATGGTAAAATTACCCAAGATGATATCAACAAAATGTATAAAGGTATCGAAATTGAACAGAATAAAACGGCTTACGCACAGGTAGATGTATTGGATTTCGATAACAATTCGACTACTATGGAAATTTTGCTCTATCAGGGGTTAAACAGACAAATTCGTAAGATGTTTGAAATTTTAGGATATGAAGTCGTTACCCTAAAAAGAATACAACACGCAACTCTTACTCTTGAAGGGCTTAAACGGGGAGAATTTAAACCTATTAAACCCGGTCAAATTAAAGATTTAAAGAACTTTTTAAACAGGATTAGCAGCAAATAATTTATTTTAGCCCTCGCCCTGCGGGAGAGGGTTGGGTGAGGGGGCTTTTGATGTTAAAAGTAGCTATTGTAGGAAATATTGCAAGCGGGAAATCTACGGTTGAGGAAATTTTAATTCAGAAGAATTTTCCTGTACTTGATACAGATAAGGTTTGTCATTATTGGCTTGATAAGACTGATGAAATCAGAGAAACTTTTTCGCATTACGATATTTTTGACGGGGATAAAATTTCAAGGGAAAAACTTGGTAAAATTGTATTTGATAATTCCGATTTAAAAAAAAGACTGGAAAATATCTTATATCCCTATGTAAGAGTTGAAATAGCAAGGTTTTTTGCCAAAAACATAAACTCTTGTGCTGCATTTGTTTCGATACCGCTTTTGTTTGAAGCAGGTATGGAAGATTTGTTTGATAAAATTTTATTTGTTTATTGTGATGATGAAACAAGATTAAATCGTTTAATAACTCGAAACGGGTATTCCAAAGATTATGCTCAAAAAAGAATTGATTCCCAGTTATCTCAAGATGTAAAAATAAATCGTTCGGATTGGGTTATCTATAATAATTCAACTAAAGAAGATTTAAAAATTTCTGTCATTAACTTAATTGAACAAATCCGCTAAGTTCTGTATTGTACGGGTAATATCTTGTCTCAACAACTTCGTCTGTAGCGCGTTTTGTCGGGACATTACCTTCGATTACATCAAATGAGCCGTCTTTATATTTTTTAGATACAATTCCTATGTGCGAAGCTCCGTTTTCGCGCAAAATCATTAAATCTCCGAGTTTGACTTTTGATTTAATTAATTCAACTTTATCATCTGCGTTTGCGGTATTGAGAAATTTGCCGTTATCGATTGCCCATTGTTTAATATTTTCGCATCTCCAGCTTCCAAACCCCTTTGGAGGATTTAAACCTCTTTGCTTATACGATTCTTTTACGACATAAGTTACGAAATCTGCGCACCACTCAGTATCATTTGAAAATTTCTTAAATGACCCGTCTTTTTCGTTGTAACCGATATATTTGCGGGCATTTTTTACAAACGACTGTCCGATATCTTTTTTATCTTGTTTAGTATTTTTTGAAGTTTTGTTTATTTCGTTAAGATAGCTAATGGAGTTAGCCCTTGAAATTCCTGTATCAGAATCTGCAAATGTGTATATTCCTGTTCTGTTGTTTGAATTGTAATTATTAGAAAAATAATGAAAAAACGGTAAAATAAACGGATTATTTTGATTACTGTTTCTAAAAGTAAATCCGTTATTGCTGAATTTGAAATTGCCTGTTTCTGATGGTTTGAATTTGTACGACGGACCATTAACAGGTAAAGTTTTTATCCAAGGTGGATTGTTGTACGCTGATAATACAGGTAAAATATCTGTTTTTTCGGTTATCGGACGAAAAGTATTGTCAAAATAATTCATGTTTCCCCGTTCTATTTTCCCCTATATTTATATAAAGGATTTTCAAACAGAAAAATTGCTTTTTTGTTACAATTTTTTAATTACGGTAAATAAATATCAGCGGATAAACCAACTGGAGCTGCTCCGGTTACGGGCTTACCTCTGTATGTGTAGTGTACATCATATATATTATCAGTTACACTAGCAAATTGAGCTCCCCAGCTATTGTAAAAACAATAGCCTTCTGAAATTGCATAGTAATATGAGTGAGTCCCTGCTCCACAGAAGCTCAAAGTTCCTGATTTACAGGAAGAAGCACTGTTTGGTCCAATTATATCATATTTAAAAGTTGCACATAACTGTTCAGGATATTTTAGTGCGCCACCGCCGTGCTTCATTCCCAAAAGATCGTATTTTAATACAAAACATTCTCTCATGCCATTAGGACAATACATATTCTCATATGGGTGTAATCCATTTTGCAGATAAACTGACAAGTCAGCTTTTTCATGACAAACATTTTGCCCGCTATTAGAGTTATAAACACTTGAATAGCTGCAACACGCATCATCAATACCTGAAATACTGCGACGACTGCAACAAGCTTCACTGCCGGCAAGTTCAGATTGTGCGCAGCAGTAACCGCTATTTGAATCATTTATCCCTTTAGTTTTACAGCATTCAACGTTGTTACTAAGTTCACTGTAATTACAACAGTAACTTTTGTTAGAATCGGTAATTCCCTGATACTCACAA
>JAFUSQ010000034.1 GCA_017467605.1 bacterium
ATATTGGTAGCAGAATACCCCGTGCGGCGAGCACTCTTTACGGTCAAAGAAAGCGGTCTGCTAAAAATCAAACAAATTTTGTTAAACAGAGAATCCGTCTCCGACGGGTCCTCCGGACAGGGAAACTGTCTTGCTCAGCGGCATTAAACGGGTCTGCGCGACAAGGCTCATCGCCTTGTCTGCTCCGCCCTCTGCCGCCTTCGCGCTTTGGCGTCAAAAGTTTCACAAAACCGGAGCACAGAACTTCGTTCGTAACCAACTGTAACGCTCAACTAGAGGCAAGCAAACTCGCTTCGCTCAAACAATGCTTGCTCTGATATTGTTTTGCGTACAGTTGCTAACTCACTGCGTTGAGTGCTCTTTTTTATACTTTATGTAACTAATTGCTTGACATTTATAGCAATGACAGAAATTGTTATTACGCATCATAACGTTTTATTGAACGTTCAATTGTTTTTGATACAAGTTGTTTTGTTGTATCGTATTCGGTAGTTAGTGAAGATATTTCGGTATCAAGATTTTTCATTTTCAAATCAAGAGTATCTTCTTTGCTTTGTATCTTTGCTTTTTCTGTATTATATTTTGCTTCGGCACGAGCAATTGCTTCATCATCAGCAACTTCTAATATTGCCCTGTCTGTAGAATAACCGCTTTGATAATAAAATCCGTCATCACTTATGGAAGAAATATAAGCCATACCATTTTTCAACATTTCGCCCATATAATCTTGGTCATCTATTTGTGGATTTTCAACCCAGCCGTTTAAACAGATTTGATTGAACATTGAATCGTAGAAGTTTGCATACAATTGTTCATCACCTGTATCAACTTCTGTTTCACTAACGATTGTGAATTTATAATCATCAGTTTGAGAGTTATACAATGATGCATCTGATAACTTACCAACATTGTAAACATAATTTGTATTTTGAATACCTTCCTGATATTCAACAAAAGCAGTCAAGAATACTTTTGCAAGGTTATTCAAGTTGATTGCTGTTTGGCTTCGGTCGTTACGGTCTTTGTGGAAGCCTGGGCCATCAAGTTCGGCAGTATATAAGAAACCGATATAATTTTTTGAATCTACTGCCAAATTTTGGTGATAATCACTATCATTGGTTTTACCGTCAGGGTGACAAGTACCAACTGTATTCATTGCTTCAGGAGATCTTCCGTTACGCCAGTATTCATCATACCATTCACATCTGTCTGATTTATCATCACAAGTACCATCGCTATTATTAACAGTAGTATTCCAATATTCTGTCAAAACACCGTCATCTAACAAATCATAAACTTTATTGTATGCATAATCCAATGCAACATCATTTGCAGGAATACCGCCTAAAAGACCTCCAAACGCATCTTGTAACCAATCCAAGAATGAACCGCTTTCAAGCAAATTATTTCTTATAAACAATGTTCCCGAAATAGGAGTCAATTCACCTTTTGCTGATTGTGCGGAAATATAATATTGAGTATCGCCATTAATCAAATCGGATAACTTGATATTATTTGTTTGCTGTTTTGCATCGGAATGATTTGTAAGTTCCGTCGTTTCGGAAGAATTTGTAATACCAAGTCTGGCAGGATTACCTAAATGTTCACAAATTGTTGCATCACCGCCATAGAATATATTTGCAAGTTCTCCGGTATTTAGTCCCATACTGTTTAAATCATTTCTTGATTTTAATAATTCCATCAACTGACCATATGTAACTTCTGTAGTTGCAGCAGTTGCAGAAACAGTTTCACCAACACCTATCATATTCCCGTATGGAACGGCTTCAATTGTTGCAGCTTTTACGGGTGAAATAATTCCTTCGCCTGCTAAAGCTTCAATAAATCTGTTTCTAACATCAGATGAAGGAGTACCTAATAAACCTTCCGCAGGAATTCCTGCAGCTCTTGCAGCCGCAGCAAGTGAAGAATTCAATATAACTCTGTTAGTAGAGTCTGTAACCATTTTTGGATAATAATCGTTATAAACAGACGGAGTCATAAGTAAACCGTAAGTTAATGCCATATCACTTTGACCTGAACTATAATAATCATAAACAAGTTTTGTAGTATTAAGTGCCTTTTGATAGTCATTTGATACGTTTTCCATATCGCGAGAAAGGGCAAGCTTTTGATGAGATAAGCTCATAGACAAAAACTCACAGTCAGCTTTTCTGGCAGTTATTGATAATAATCTTGCTTGTGATGCCGCTAAACCCATTGTTTTCCTTTCGTAACCGCACTTTTCGTAACTTAATTTATGTGTGCTCATGTAGTATTACGGCATTTCAGGGCTAAAACTTTAAATATAAGAAAAATTTTTGTTACAAAAGTTAATATATAAAATATAATGTCGGCTTGCCAACGCCAAACTCATTCGCTCGCAATGACAGGGATATGTCATTACGAGTCCGAACGCAGTGAGGACGTAGTAATCCAGTCTTTTCTGTCATTCCGAACTGACTAGAAAATTAGTTGAGCTTGCGAAACGTAATTTTCTGTTCCTACTCGGTGTTTCGGAATCTATTTCAAATTAGACCCTGAATCACCTAACGGCTTCGCCGACGGATACAGGCTCACACAAAAATTTTTAGATTCTGAATCAAGTTCAGAATGACAAAATTTTTGGTTCGCTTTGTAAAGTTCAGGGTGACAATTATTTTTCCGGATTGCCACGCGTTCACTACGCTCACGCCCGCAATGACAGGGCATTGTTACTTAATAACTTATTCACCTATTCACTTGAATAATATTTATATTTTTGCAACTATGATTAAGAACAAAAGGAGAGAGATAATGGCTAAAAGAATAGGAATTGATGTTGGCGGAACAAATGTTAAAATAGCTTTAGTAGATAGTAACGGAAAAATTATTTACTCAAACAGTGTTCCAACCTACGCAAATATGGGTTACGAATATACTGTTAATAATATTAAACAATCTATTAAAGACTTAATGCGTGAAACAAATACAACAGAAAAAGATATTGAAGGTATCGGATTTGATTTTCCCGGACAAGTTGATTACAAAACCGGTGTTGTAAAATTAGCCCCAAATATTCCGGGTTGGGTTAACGTTCCTATTGCAAAAATGATTGAAGAAGAATTTCACATTCCTACAAGAATTGATAATGATGTTAGATGTGCCGCTTTAGGAGAATTAAATTTTGGAGCAGGAAAAGGTTGTGAAAATTTTGTATGTATTACTGTCGGAACAGGTATCGGTTCAGGTCTGGTAATAAATGGTCAATTAGTTCGCGGAGCTGCAAATGCCGCAGGTGAAATCGGACATATTAAATTACAAACTCATGGAGGTCCAATTTGCGGCTGCGGAGATACAGGGTGTTTAGAAGCCTTTGCTTCAGGCCCATCAATTGTTGCTATGGCACAAGAATATTTAAAAGGCGGTAAATCTGCAAAATTCAGAGAACTTGCAGGAGACGGAGAAATTACACCTTATATTGTTGCAAAAGCTGCCGAAGCAGGTGATCCTGTTGCAAAAAGGATTTTTGAAATTATGGGTGAATATATCGGAATGGGTTTAGTAAGTGTAATAAACCTTCTCAACCCTGAAAAAATTATTGTTGGCGGTGGAGTTGCTGAATGCGGCGAACTTCTTTTAGAACCAATCAGAAGAACCGTTCAAGCTCGTGCAATGGTTGTTCAACGCAATTCTGTTGAAATTGTTCCTGCACAACTCGGAAACAGCGCGGGAGTAATCGGTGCCAGTATGCTGATTAATGGTTAATAAAAAAATAATTAATATTTCTTAAAAATACGTGATAAAGTAACAAAACATTTTATTCACGTATTTTTTATCCATCACACAGAATAGTAAAGGAAAAAATTATGAACACTCAAGCAGTTGGCAGAAAATTAGGATTTCAAGTCGCAGATTATGCAAAAAAATATGGCTACGGTATCGGAAGCTTTAGACTTAAAGACGGAAGTTCTGTAAAAATTTTACAAAATGCAGATAAAAATATGGTTGAACTTTGGAATGTACAAAACGGTCGTCTTCTTGGCTTGAAAGGCTATAAAGGCAAAGAAAGCGTTTTTGAGGCTCAACAGGCAGTATGCAGACTTGAAAACCTTGCAGAAAATCCGGAAGAATTAACTAGTGCATGGGCTCAAAGCTTATACAAATCTTCATTATAGAAATAATCAATAAAAACCAAAAAAGACCCGTACTCATAAAGTACGGATCTTTTTATATATTATATACTTACCCCGTCTAGTCTTTAGCGTGTCCTGCTGTTCCTAAAACGTCGCGCATTTTGTGCATAACCATTTCTTTAACAGCAGTTCTGCCGGGTCCCATATATTCTCTTGGGTCGAATTTTTCAGGGTGTTCAATAAAGAATTCTCTGATAGTTGATGTCATTGCAAGTCTTAAATCTGTATCGATATTGATTTTTGCAACACCGTGTTTTGAAGCATAATTAAGCATTTCTTCAGGAACACCTTGAGCATCAGGCAAGTTTCCGCCAAATTTATTACATTTTTCAACAAATTCTTTAGGTACTGATGATGAACCGTGTAATACAATCGGATAATCGCCAAAACCTGCTTCACGTAAAGCATCTTTAATTTCTTTAAGTCTTTCGAAGTCTAATTTAGCTTCACCTTTGAATTTGTAAGCACCATGAGATGTTCCGATAGCAATTGCTAATGAATCACAACCTGTTTGTTTAACAAATTCAACAGCTTCTTTAACGTTTGTATATTTAGCATCTTTAGCATCAACGTTAACGTCATCTTCAACACCTGCCAATTTACCAAGTTCAGCTTCTACTGAAACTCCTCTTTGGTGAGCATATTCAACAACTTGTTTTGTTACTCTAACGTTTTCTTCAAACGGGAATCTTGAACCGTCAATCATAACTGATGAGAAACCGCCGTCAATACAAGCTTTACAAATTTCAAAATCAGCACCGTGATCCAAGTGAAGTGCGATAGGAACTGTAGTTGTAGCTAATGCAGCTTCAACCAATTTAATTAAATATGTTTGGTTAGCATATTTTCTTGCACCTGCAGAAACTTGTAAAATAATAGGTGATTGAGTTTCTTCAGCAGCTTCTGCAATACCTTGCAAAATTTCCATGTTGTTAACATTGTAAGCACCGATAGCATAACCGCCTGCTAATGCTTTTTTGAACATTTCGTTTGTTCCAACTAATTTTCTTTCACTCATTTGAGTTCTCCTTCTTTTACGCATAATAATTTACACATGCATAATCTATTACAAACAAAAACAAACTTCAAGCATTGCAAGAGACAGGTCAATAATTATTTAGTACAAAATAACGGCTTTAGAAAAGTTTTCATTCGGAAAAATAATTAGGGAATTAAATAATAAACAGATTTCCCGTCTCAAATTATAACCTATTGTATTGATTAACATTCCGAGATAGCTATTTATAGAGTGAAGAAATGCTGAAACAATTTCAAAATTATAACGATTCTCTAAATTTAACCAATGTTTGACAATGCAAAAGATTTTACGTATGGTACGACGTCTAAGCAATAGTCTGTGTGGTTTAATAAAAAATCCGACAAAATCGATACCTTTTTCTATTAAATTTATAAAAAATTTTTTCGGATTAAACCTTAGAGCCAGAAATTCACTAACGAAAGCTGAAATTTTCCTTGCGATATCAGACAAATTTGAAGGAGAATAAGAAAGAATAATAAGATCATCAACGTAACGGCAGTAGAATTTGCATTTAAGGACATTTTTAACGTATTGATCAAGCTCGTTAAGATAGACATTGCTAAAAAATTGACTTGTAAGATTTCCGATAGGAAGCCCATTTTCATCAGAAGAATTCCACAAACTTTTGTAAGGTGGAATTTTTGCCATAAGTTTTGGACCTGATTTAATATAGACACAACTTTTAGGATCGTGGTAGATTACTTGTTTCAAAAGATTGATAATCCATTGTTCTTTGACATATTTGCATAGGAGTTTAAAAAGGATATCTTTGTTAATTGATACAAAAAAGTTTGATAAATCGGCTTTTAAGAAATATACTTTTTTAGAATAATTACATGAGGCTTTACGTGAATAGATTAACATCTGTTTTGCACAAGCGAGAGTGCCTTTATTGGGTATACAACTGTAGGAATCTTTAATAAAACGTTTATAAAATCTGTCTTTGATGGCATTGTAGATGAGATGATGAACAATTCTGTCGCGGAAATTAGCGGCCCAGACCTCGCGTGGTTTGGGAGAAGTAACGACAAAGCATATAGATTTACCGATTTTGTAAGTACCGTTTTTAAGTTCACGGTAGAGGATAAGAAGATTTTTTTCAAGCTGGATTTCAAATTGGAGAGCAGAAAGAGTATTGCGTTTTCTTTTTCTGCAATCGAGATAAGCTTTCATCAAATCTTTGAAGGTAAAATCTTCGACTAATTCGTCCTGTTTAATCGACATAATAAAACCCCTCCTAGCCTCCACTAACAAGGCTCCTTTACCCCCTCGCCCCTCGTATGAGAGGGCATGGTGGGTCTCAACTCGTCATTGCGAGGGAGGAACGACCGAAGCAATCCAGTTGTTTTGTCACCCTGAACTCGTTTCAGGGTCTATATTTGAATAGATGCTGAAACAAGTTCAGCATGACAAATAGCGTACCCCTCCTGACCTCCCCTAATCA
>JAFUSQ010000035.1 GCA_017467605.1 bacterium
GTTTTACACTCTAAAACCAATAAATTATGGGCGAAAAAGGTTCAAAAACCCTAATCAACTACAATTTCAGTGGGTCTTTACTTGATTATTTTTACGGGACAGTAGTGCCCCGGTTGGGGAGGGTAAGGGTGGGGTGTATACTTCCCCCTCTGGGGAGGAACATTGTTCAAAAACTGTTAAGACCGATAAGTTCGTTATGTCCAATAAGGTGCTAAAGCATAGATTAATAAATCATAAATGTCATTGCGAGGAGGGGTAAATGTACGGACTTTTAAATTTGCTTTATTTACCCCCGAAGCAATCCGGTTTAGCAGGTAGACTAAAGTCTACCCTGCTCACTATCCCTATTTTGCAGTATTCAAAACATATTCTGCAGCATTTGTTGCCGGAACCAAGCCTGATTCTCCGAGATTAAATCTTATCGGATAAATATCAGTCATATTTGAAGGTTTATTTGGAACGATACAGGTTTCGTACATTCCATAATTTTTAAAACCTTCATCAATAACTTTTCCATCTTTACAATTTACTTCTTGATTTGGAAGGTTGAAACCATTTACATCAATAAATCCCATAGTACTGTTAACATGCTTACCTATTAAGGAGCCATCTGCGAGAGAATATATGTAGTATTGACTCATATTTGTTGTTAAAGGATCGTACCCGCCTTTTGGAGATCCTTTAATGGTATAATTCTCACCATTAGAAGATTTTAGTGTGTCTCCTTTCCCAAGATAACTTATCCCTTTCAAAGTTCCGTTGAAAATTGCACAAATTGACATTACAGATTCAGGATTATCAGTTGAAGGATCCACGCATGCCTCTTTTGCATCTGAATAACTAAAACCATACTGTGCCTGTGACATTATACCGGATTGTTTTAATGTGGAAAATGATTTTTTAAATTGCGACCGAAATTTTGAGCTATTTGTATTGGCAAGTAAAGTTGGAATAGTCATTGCTGCGACTACTCCGATTACGCCGATTGTTATTAGGACTTCTGTTAATGTAAACCCCGCGGAGCGCAGCAGTCGTGGTGTCTTGCCAAAGTTTGTAGCGGAGTTCCCCGTCCGGTGAGGACCTTCGGCTAAAGTAAAAGCAAATTTCTTATTTTTTGAATTCATGTAGACCTCCTTTATTATAACCTGTTATTAACATGTTATAATATAAATTAATCTTATTCTTTTGTAAAGTACATGTTATAGACATTGTAATAGACAAAGGGATTTTTATGGAGAGAAAATTTTTCAGAACAGGAAATGGTTGGTCGCTTTTTATTCCTAAAGTTATTATTGAATTATTAAAGATTGACCCTGAAAAAGACTCAATCGAAATGCAAATTGAAAATGATATTTTAAAAATTAAAAAAGTTAATAAATAATTTTGTAATTCCGGTTATTAAATCATTTTTCCCTTTTAAAATTGCATTTGGAGCTTTTTATTATATAATTTTTTTATAGAATGATTTATTTAAGAGGATATTAAAAATTATGCTAACCGGAAACGAAATAAGAAAATTATATTTAGATTATTTTAGGGGTAAATATCAACATACTATAGTACCCAGTTCAAGTCTTGTACCTGATAACCCGACTGTTTTATTAACAACTGCGGGTATGCTGCAATTTTTGCCTATATTTTTAGGAATACAAGATTGTCCTTATACACCGGCTCGTGCAGCTTCATGTCAAAAATGTGCTCGAGCAGGCGGAAAAGATTCAGATATTGAAAATGTCGGAAGAACCCCGCGCCATCATACATTCTTTGAAATGTTAGGGAATTTTTCTTTTGGCGATTATTATAAAAAAGAAATTATTCCTTGGGCTTGGGAATTTGTAACAGAAGTTTTGAAGCTTGATAAAGACAGGCTTTGGATAACGATTTTTGAAACAGATGATGAAGCTTACGAAATTTGGAGAAGCGTTGGAGTTCCTGCTGAAAGAATTAAACGAAAAGGGAAAAAAGATAATTTCTGGGGCCCTCCGGGAGCTTCAGGTTCTTGCGGACCATGTTCGGAAATTCATTACGATTTAGGTGAACAATATTCTTGCGGACACCCGAATTGCGGAATAGATACCTGCGAATGCGACAGATGGGTTGAAATCTGGAATTTGGTGTTTACTGAACTTTACCAAGATGAAGAAGGCAATCAATCGCCGTTAGGGAAGAAAAATGTTGATACAGGTATGGGACTTGAAAGAATCACAATGGTTTGTCAGGGAGTCGCTTCAACATTTGAAACAGATTTGCTCCGCCCTATTATGGACAAAGTTTCTCAAATGTGCGGAGTACCGTATTCCGGTTCATGTTCCCCACTTGAGGGGGAACCGAAATCTTTGATTTCGAAGGGGGGTATAAACCCCACCCGTGAATCAGAAATTCACACCCTCCCTCAAGGGGAGGGTACTACCCGTAAAGTTGCATGTGAAAAAACGGACATCTCTTTGAGAATTATAACTGACCATGCAAGATGTGTAACCTTCTTGATTTCTGACGGGGTAATACCGGGCAACGAAGGAAGAAGTTACGTTTTGAGAATGATTTTAAGACGTGCGCTCAGACATGGTAAAATTCTTGGAATGGAATTACCTTTCTTGTATAAGTTAGTTGATGTAATTATT
Source organism: bacterium (assembly GCA_017467605.1). Classification (GTDB taxonomy): domain Bacteria; phylum Cyanobacteriota; class Vampirovibrionia; order Gastranaerophilales; family Gastranaerophilaceae; genus Zag111. Next base: position 2,622 of record JAFUSQ010000035.1, read on the forward strand.
GAAAATTACGGAGAAGCTTATCCTGATTTGGTTAAAAACAAACAAAAAATTATTGATACAATTAAAGCAGAAGAAGAAAGATTTAACAAAACTCTTGATAGGGGTTACAAGCTTCTTGAAGAATTTATTGAAAATAAGAAAGATATTGATGGTGAAAACGCTTTCAAATTGTATGATACATTCGGCTTCCCGCTTGAACTGACAAAAGAAATAGCTCAAGAAAACGGCTTGAATGTTGATGAAGCCGGCTATAAAGTTGCTATGCAAGAACAAAAAGAACGTGCAAAAGCCGCTACTGCAAAAATTTCAGTTACAGGCGATATGAAATACGCTAAAATCGAAAAAGAAGTTGGCTCAACAGAATTTATAGGATACGATAAAAATTCATGTGATGATGCTAAAATCCTTGCACAAGTTGAAGGAGAAGGATATATTGATGTAGTTTTGAATAAAACTCCTTTTTATGCTGAATGCGGCGGACAAATCGGTGATAGCGGCATAATAGAAAACGAAAATTTAAAACTTGAAGTTTTGACGACATTCAAGGTAAATGATTTATACGTTCACAGATGTTCAGTTTTAAACGGCGAAGTTAGAATAGGTGAAACCGTAAACGCTTCTATCGATGTTGAAAAGCGCGAAGAAATTCGTGTTCACCACACATCTGCTCACCTTTTGCAATCAGCTTTGATAAAAGTTGTAGGGAATGAAGTAAAACAAGCGGGTTCATACGTTGATGAAAATCGTATGAGATTTGACTTTACTTTCTCACGAGCTATGACACCTGATGAAATTAAAAAGACAGAAAGCTTGATGAACAAATGGATAGGTCAAAACTATACTGTTGAAACTCAAATTATGGGGATAAAAGAAGCAGAATTAACAGGTGCAACCGCTCTGTTTGGTGAAAAATACGGCGATACGGTTCGCGTTGTTTCTATTAAAAATGATGAAGAATGTATATCCAAAGAATTTTGTGCAGGTACACATGCTCGTCAATTGAAAGATTTAAGACTTGTTAAAATAGTTTCAGAAAGTGCAATTGCGGCAGGAACAAGACGTATAGAGCTTGCCGTTTCAAAATCCGCTATTAATTATCTGAATTCAAAATCTGCCGAAATCGATAAGCTAAGTGCAAAATTCAAATCTCATTTTGATGAAGTTTTTGACAGAGTTGAAAAAATAACTGAAGAAAATCGTGAACTTCAAAAGAAAATCGAAAAGCTTGAAGAAGAAAATGCCAGAAACAAATTCTCAACCTTCATTTCTAAAGCCCAAGATCTTAAAGGCGGGGGTAAATTATTTATATCAAAAGTGTCAAATCTTACTCCTGTAGGAATGAAAATTGGAATAGAATTGCTTTCAAATAAGCTAGGCAAGGATAGTATAGTTGTTTTGGCAGGTGAAAAAACAGTAGCGGCAAAAATTTCTGATAGTTTTGTACAAAAAGGAATTAATGCCGGAAAAATTGTCGGAGAAATCGCTAGAGCAACAGGTGCTAACGGCGGCGGTCGTCCGAACTTTGCACAAGGCGGGGTAAAAGATACTTCAAAGCTTGACGAAATTCTTGCTAAAGTAGAACAAGAAATTAAGAGTAATTAGTAAAAAAACAATATCAGAGTAAGCATTGTTTGAGAAACGCAAATTAGCTTAAAGTTTGTTGAGCGGTATAACACACATTGTAAGACCTGGAGTAGAGAGCTTCCTTGTGCTTACATTTCCTGTGCCCAACCATAATCTCCTCGTGTACATTCCATCATAACCACCCGCACAACCAGAACACCATTCTGATGACCAATAGTAACTATTGGTACCATCAACAAAACCAATATCAGGATTTTCAAGACCAATGTTCCCTTCATTATGTGCTTCGCTGATATAACCTAGGGTAACTAAGTTAGGAAATTCAGAATCATTTTCCCCTGCACATGCATATCTAGCATCAGTATACGAATAACTATTATGAAACGCCACTACGCACCCTACGTTAGGTACCCCTATGTAAGTTTTAAAATCTTCTTCATCTTGTTTACCACGACATATACATGCCGGAACAGAGTAATGAATCTCATTAAAGTTACAACATCTATCTGTTCTTGATGTTATAGAGGACTGTCTGCTTATACAACATTCTCGACTATATGATCCATCTGCACACGAATCTGTAGGTTCTGGCGGGTCAATTGGTGGTTCTTCGGTATCCCCTCTTTCATACGGTGGAGAAACAATTACATTTCGCGTTTGAGTATTGATTGCCGTACGTGTTTTAAAGTTGAGAGTGAAAGTGCGAAGGTCTTGTCCTAAAACATTCGGTCCTTTTTTACCGTTGATATCCAGCAAAACTTTTGGAGATTCAGCTCCAATCTGCGGAGTCAAACAAATACTTGAACCATTCTTTAAACTTCCGCAAGCTCCATTAAATTCAGGATTGTATACGTTTTTATCTTTGTCTTTGTATTCATAATACACATTTGCAAAACAATCTCTATTGTTATCTCCGCAATATTTAGAAAGTTTCAGGTATTTTTTCAAAAATTTTCCCGAATTTTCTTCATATGTTTCAGGGGTTTCCGCAACATACATAATAGTATTAAAGTACGAGCCTTTATTCTCTGTAATAATCAAATTATCCAGAGCATTATTTAATGTCTTGGTCATTCTTTGAAAACCTAAATTAAAGCTTCTAGCCTGATACTTAGAAACAAATATCGGCAAAATAAGAGCTGATATTACCCCGACAATTACACAGGCTAATAAGACTTCGGTGAGGGTAAAAGCAGCTTTTTCCCATGTCATTGCGAGCGACCAGCGGGAGCGTCGCAATCGCAGCATCTTGCAAGACTTGCAGGGGATTACTACGCATTGCAAAGCAATGCTCGTAATGACATGAGTTTTGTTATTGCAAGGAGTAAAGCGACGAAGCAATCCAGACCGTCCCCTCTCCTGTATTTCGGAAACCCTCTCCCGTAGGGCGAGGAAATTACATTTACCCCGCCCCGTCCGCCGTGTACCTTGCGCGAGGGTGAACTCTAAATTTTTTTTCTTAAATCTCGTAAATACCTCCTTTGAATTCTATAATTCAATTTTAAATAGAATAATTCTATTGTCAATAGGTGTTACTCTATCTTAAAATATATTAAGGTTTGACTATGAGCATTAAGAAAAATTTGGGAGCAAGAATCAGGAATATTCGTTTGATGAATTCTTTAACACAAGAAATGCTTGCCGAAAAACTTAATATTTCAGCTAAAAGTCTGAGCCAGATTGAATGTGGTAATAATTTTGTCTCTGCAGAAACTCTTGAAATTCTCTGTCGAGCTCTGAAAATTAGTCCAAAGGCTCTTTTTGATTTTGATTATATAGAAGCAAATCAGATAGATTTAGTCGAAGATATAGTAAATCGAATAAAAAATAATCCTATCTTATTGAAAACCGTTCATAAAATTACGTTAGCTCTTGATGAAAGTTAGTATATTCGCTCTCCGGTTTGGGGATTAAATTTGTATAAATCAGTACTGTTTATTGAAAGCTCAAGAGTTTTACCAATATTTACATCAGATTCCAGTTTTGCTGAACACTTTTTATCCCCGATATTGAAATATGCAATTTTTTCACTACCCAGCATCTCTGAGATTTCAACATTTACAATTAATTTTATATTTCCATCAGTTTTTGTCATTTTTTCGGGTCTGACTCCATATAAAATATTTTCATCAAGTCCTAAATCTTTCCCATTTATAAAATTCATTTGCGGAGAGCCGACAAATCCTGCAACAAAAGTATTTTTGGGATTGTTATAAATCTCATCAGGAGTATCAACCTGCTGAATGTCGCCGTTATTTAAAACAACAATTCTGTCACCCATTGTCAAAGCTTCCGTCTGATCGTGAGTGACGTATATAAATGTTGTTTGAAGTGTTTCGTGAAGTTTTTTAATTTCAGAACGCATTTGAACTCTAAGTTTTGCATCTAAATTTGATAACGGTTCGTCCATCAAAAATACTTTAGGATTTCTCACAATAGCACGCCCCAAAGCAACACGCTGCCGCTGCCCGCCTGATAATTGTTTGGGTTTTCTGTCCAAATATTCGCCAAGATTAAGAATTTCTGAGGCTTCTTGAACTTTTTTATCAATAGTTGCCTTATCAACTTTTCTCATTTTTAAACCAAAAGCTATATTTTCTCGAACAGTCATATGCGGATATAATGCATAACTTTGAAAAACAAAAGCAATATCTCTATCTTTTGGGGCAACATTATTTACAACCTTGCCGTCAATTAAAATTTCACCGTCAGATATTTCTTCAAGTCCGGCAATCATTCGCAGCAGTGTAGATTTTCCGCAGCCTGATGCCCCTACTAATACTATAAATTCTTTATCTTTTATTTCTAAATTTACATTGTTTATTACGGTTTTATTGTTATCGTAAATCTTTTTAATATTTTTTAGAGTTACTCCACTCATTTTATTCCTTTTCCGCAGGAAGAATAATATCGTATTTGGTGCCTTTCATAACTTCGGATTTTATGCTGATAAACCCGTTTGTTCTTTTTACCAAAATACTTGCTGTCCCCAGTTTTAAAGCTCTTAAGAAATTCTTTTTACCTTTTTCAAGTTGTGCATAAGGTTCGCAAAGATATTTCATGTCTTCTTCCGCTACCCCTGAACCGGTATCTTTTATTGTAATGTGTATAAACGAAGCTGCTTTAGCCTGATTTATGTTATATTTTAAACAATCTTCATCTGTTAAATGTGAAAGTTTTACTAGTATATAACCTGTTTCAGTCATAGAAACAGCAACTTCCAGAATATTTCTGTATAAGTCTTTGATTGCTTTTGAATCACAATATACATTGCGTTTTTCAAGATTATCCGAATCTATGTCAAAAGCTAGTTTTTTATTTGTCAATTCTTGTTCAAAATCTTTAGAAACAGCTTTTAAAGTTTCAATGATATCAAAATTATGGTAATTAGATTCATATATAGAAGATTCTGCTTTGGAAAATTCTAACAATTTATCCATAAATTCATATAATTCATCAGCATTATTATTAATTATTTTGACATATTTAGTTTGTTTTTCTGTTAAATCCCCGCCTAAACCGTCAAGTAACCCTCGAGAAAATCCGCTGATTGATGTGATAGGAGATTTTATATCACCTTCCAACTTGGCAAGCATAACATTTTTTTCATCGTTAAATCTCTGGGTTTTTTCTTCATTAACAATCTCTTTTGTTAACTTGGTTAAATCTCTTATGGTAACGCAATATCCGCCAAAGCATTTTGAAACATTTACTTCAACATAAAATTCTCTGCCGGGAATTGATGCCGTACATAATACCGGTTTGGATTCATCTGCTGATTTTATTAACACAGACATACCGTCTTTAATAATTTCATCAAATCCTACAGTTTTAAATTCTTCATAATTTAAGCCGAAAACTTCTTTAGCCTTTTGATTGTATTGTTTAATTTCGCCTTTATTATCGACAAACATTACCGAATCAGGTAACGCGTTTAATGTCTTAAATGCTATTAAACCCCACCATAAATCTTTTGCTAATTTATCCAAGTTCATAATTTGCATTAAATCCTTTTGTAGTATATAATACATCATAACATGAAAAATTTTTGAACAATTGCATGTAAATTTTTGTAATCTTTTTTTTGAAAAAGTAGCAAAAAATATTATTTATACGTTTTCTATAGAAATGACATGGAGATAAGAGAAAAATTTTCTGAAAGTAAGGTGATACTATGAGAGAAATCGACAATCAAATTAACAATTTAAACATCAAAGGTATCCAAAGACCGGTATCAGAAGAACCTGCTGTTCAAGAAGTTCCGCAAGTTCAGCCGGAAACACGAGAAATCACTGATTTGGCGGGAATGCCTTCTGCATCATTGGGTAAGTCTCAAATTTCATCAGATTCAATTGAAAGTGATATGAAATTTATGGAAAAAAATCCGGGGGTTGCAGCTGCATTAACTCAGGCAATAGATAAATATGCACAAACTCATACCGAAGATGAAACTTTACAATTGATAGAAAAAGCTCATCAAGAGTTTGTTGCTAAAAAATAATCTGTGTATGGTAATTCTTTAACCTGCGCAATTCGTAATTGCGCGGAAGGATTGACCGAAGGTATCTCATGACTGTAACATAACGGTGTTGTTCCCTTTCGGCACTTTGTGCCGCTTACCCCATTGGGGAGGAAAGTAATGTAGGTTGGGTACACTTCATACTTGTCCAACACGTTATTTTACAGTGAACAGTAGGTCGGCATTGCTATGCCGACCGTAAATTTACCCCTATTTTGCAGTATTCAAAAGGTATTTGCCTGCGTTTGTTGCAGGTTCTACTACTCCGTCGTGAAATACTACTGGAATTACATCACCAATATTTTTGTTGCTTACAACGCAAGGATTTTGCGGATCTAACGCTGCAGTGCCGTCTGAACATGTGACCTCCTTATTTGGTTTTGATGTTCCGTTTACGTCAATAAATCCGATACATTGTTTTAAGCCTACTAAATCCTGAGAACCATTACGAGAAACAATATTATAACTTATATAACTCGTATTAAGTGTACAATAACGTACTCCTTCTTTTTGAAAACCAAAAATTCCACCATCTGATAACTGATAAATTAAATACAAATCTGCTAAACCTCCCCATGCTCCAAAACCTGAATATATAATTGCATTATAATTCAGAGGTGACCTACCAGATGTACCTGCATAATTAGCACCTTTAAGTGTTCCGTTAAGAAGTGCACACATGGTTTTGCTAGTCTCAGGGTTATCCGTTGCGGAACACCCACTCTCTATTGCACCAAAATCCCAATCGTATTGTGCTTGTGCCATTTTTCCCGCTTGGTTAAGGGTTGAGAGAGTTTTTTTGAATTGACTTCTGACTCTTTGACCTTGTGTATTTGCGATTAGTGTCGGTATTGTCATTGCTGCAACTACCCCAATTATGCCAAGTGTTATTAGGACTTCTGCCAAAGTGAAGGCAACTTTTTTGCCCCCTCTCCCTATCCCTCTCCCACAAGGGGCGAGGGAATTACATTTATCCCACCCCGTCCGGCGAGGACCTTTTGCGAGGGTAAACCCCGCATTCTTTTCCCTTTGCCCTGCAGGAGAGAGGGAAGGTGAGAGGAGGCTCCGCGTGAATTGAAAATCGTGAGTAGTGAATTTGTTGTTACAAAATGATTTCGTTCCAAATTTTTCCATAATTTTCTCCTTTATCTAAATCCGTGCTATTTGCCTGTTAAAACAAAACTAAATATAACACATAATTTAAAATATGGCAAATAGCACGGTTAAATTTATACAAGAAAATATTAAGCGCATTAGACTTGAAAGACATTTGACGCAGGAACAATTAAGCGAATTGTGCTCTATTTCTCAAGATTATTTATCTGAAATTGAACGCGGGAAAAAGACTCCGAGTTTAAAAAGACTTATCGTAATAGCCGAAAATTTGAAAGTTCCTTTAAGTAAGCTTGTTGATATTGAACAAAAAAATAAGTCTTAAATTCTATTAAAAAGCTAGTCGTTTGCGCTGGTTAAGAAATTTACTAATCCTTGCAGCCCCAACTTGTAACTGTCTGTTTTAAAGCCTGTAATTTGTCCGACACAAACATCTGCAAACATTGAATCATGCCTGAATTCTTCACGTCTGTATATGTTTGAAATATGGACTTCAACAGTTGGTATTTTAACAGCAGTCAGAGCATCTCTTATTGCAAGGCTTGTATGGGTGTATGCACCTGCATTTATTACAATTCCGTCAAAATTACCCAGAGCATACTGAATTTTTTCAACAATTTCTCCTTCATAATTGCTTTGGAATATCTCAATATTTATTCCAAGCTCAAATGAATATTCATGAAGTTCCATCTCCAAATCTTTATAAGATTTAGACCCATATTGTTCCGGTTCTCTGACTCCTAACATATTAAGGTTTGGACCATTTATGATTAGTATATTTAAATCTTTTTCCATGCCGTACATTATACAACAAAAATGCGAATTTGTAAACTTTTGTTAAATTTTATATTTCAAATGTAACAAATTTGACATGCTTGACATATCATGCAAGTACAAACTATCCCAAAATCTCCTCCCAAGATTATTGTTCAAGTCGCAAAACAAAAAGTTGTGACTTTTTTTTTGCTCCGAGCAGAGCCACGAGCGTTAGCGAGAGACGAGCACGTATCAACGGAAACGTTGAGTTTTCGTTGTAAGTGCGAGCGTTGGCGTTTATTGCGAGGAGCGTATCTGCCGGACGGGGCATTTTGCACCTCTGCATGGCAACATGATATTTTTTTATTGCTAATATTTGTACCCCTGCTAGTTAAGCTGTGAAGAAACCTCTGCAATAATTCGAGCAATATCAGGGCCGCCAATAGAAACTTCAAGAATTAATGGCGCATAAATCAAAAGAGTTTCGCGGTATGACATTGTTTCTATGTCTATTACATTAAATTCAATAAAATCATCTCCCGCATAAATAAGTTTTCCGTATTCTCCGCCTGTTGCCCAACGAACAAATACATATTGATTTTCGTACTCTCTTAATTTTTCTAATAATCTCATATCTAACCTAAAACACCTCTACATAACTATTTTAACTATTTTCTTATGGAAGTCAATTTATAAAAATTAAACGATAAAAGTTTTTACAGAACCGTCCTGATGGTATAAACCACCGCCGCAGACAGTCTCTACGACCTTTAATACAACTTCGCGCGGAGCATCAATTTGATTAAGGGTAAATTCTTGTCCTGTATGTTTGATTTTAAAAATACACTTTTGAGTTTGATCGGCAGGCACATATAAAGAAGCGATTTCATTTTCTAAAAGCCTAACCATTTCTTCTTCTCTATCTTTTGCATCTTTTATAATGTCATTGTAATTCCCTTTAATTGCAATAATTCTGTTAGAAAAAATATGACGTCCGTTATCTCTAAACAGGGCTTGCGGTTGAAAATTACAACGAGTGGTAAAACTCATTTTGTGCCACAAAATATTTATTATAGCGGTCGATTTTGGAGAATCTGCTTCCACATATATATTCTGTGTAGTAACTCCTCGAGATGAAAACGATTGTTTTAAATTATTTGACACTAGTTCAAGACATTCAACCATACGTGCAAAAATATCATTTGTATTAACAGTTGAATGCTGATAATCCAAAAACTGCTTATACATATGAGAAGATACCAATTCTACTCTCTCTTGAATTACAATATCCTTTTTTGTAGCAGTCTCAGAGTTGTCAAAGCTTTCAAAATTATTTAACAATGCCGTTTCCTTTTTTATAACTTATTTTTAGAATAAACATGTTTTCTTGTAAAGAAATTATATACTTTTTCGTTACAAAACGGAATACATAAAAGGGGCTAAAAATATTATATAAGATTTGAATTTTATTCTTGCGGGTAAATAGTATTTAGACTGATATTGAGATATTGACAAATTTTAATCACTATAAGAATAGTCGGATTAGCTTTGCGGTTTTCAATCATATTAAGATATTTTGTAGAGATATCAACCATTTCGGCTAATTTTTCCTGCGAAATACGCTTTTGTAAACGAGCAATTCTTATATTGTCTGAAACTTGCTCCAGTATGCTTTTATCGTCCATAGTGTTATTTTACTCATCTTGACAAACAAATTATATCTACTATAATTCATGATATAGAAATATAGTTCAAGAACAGAAAGGATATATCATGAAAAAGGAACTAAATTTTACAAAATTAACCAAAAGCTCTAAAGCATTCACTTTAGCAGAAGGTTCTCGCCGGACTGGGCGGGGTAAATGTAATTCCCTCGCTCTACAGGAGAGGGTGTCCGAAGGACAGGAGAGGAGGCAGTCTGGATTGCCACGTCGCTTCGCTCCTCGCAATGACGAGTCTTGTCATTCCGAACATTTATTATGTCACCCTGAACTCGTTTCAGGGGCTAAAAAACAGATTCTGAA
>JAFUSQ010000036.1 GCA_017467605.1 bacterium
AAAAAATCTTTTAAAAATAATTGGGAATAACATGTTTTACACTCTAAAACCAATAAATTATGGGCGAAAAAGGTTCAAAAACCCTAATCAACTACAATTTCAGTGGGTCTTTACTTGATTATTTTTACGGGACAGTAGTGCTACGGGAGAGGGTGAGGGGGCAAACAGGATTGCCGCGTCGGGCTAAAGCCCTCCTCGCAATGACAAAAAGACTTAACAAAATATGTCAAAGTGACCGAATCACTTTGATATACGCTTTACATTAAATGGGGCGCGGGATTCACCTTCCGCGCCCCTTTCCCTTTGCGATAATTGTCACCCTGAACTGACTGGAAAATTATGTCATGTTTAAATAATTAGCAAATTATGTCACCCTGAACTCGTTTCAGGGTCTACATAAAAATAGATTCCGAAACAAGTTCGGAATGACATAATAAAAGAATGACATAACTGCACCCCACCCAGCCTGCGACTCGCTGACGCTCCCTGCACGCAGTCTCGCAAAACTCGTTCCTCGTTTGCTCGAACTAGTGTCCCCCTTTGGGGAGGAACAAAGTTAATCTTCCCTCTCCCGCAGGGCGAGGGAATGACATTTACCCCTGTCACCCTGAACTTGATTCAGGGTCTAAATTGAAATAGATGCTGAAACGAGTTCAGCATGACATAATGATGTAATTAATAAATAATCTGTACGTTAACCTGTCTTGCGCGAGCTTTGTTATCAAAATCAACCAAAATAACCTGCTGCCATTGACCTAATTGTAAAACCCCGTCAATCAACGGAATATGTGTTGAATTTCCGACAATTGAAGCCCTGATATGTGCATAACCGTTGCCATCATGCCACATTTCATCATGATGATAAAAAGCATTTGCGGGGGCAATTCGTTCCAAGGCTTCGGGTAAATCAACCAAAAGTCCGGGTTCAAACTCAATATTTGTAACTGAAACCGTACTGCCTTGCGCGTAAATAAATACAACCGCATTTTGTAATTGATGATTGTAAACAACATTCCTAATTTGCGGTGTTATATCGATTATATCAGTATTACCTTTAGTATGCACAGTAAAAACATCATTAATTATAGTCATGACTAAAAAATATCCCCAAATTTCATACCTTAAAAGAATTTTATAAAGAAAATCATTTGTTTTCAAGGGGGTGGGTAAATGTAGGGTTCTACAAAAGTTTATCTTTTTATAACAATCAAATTTCTCGTAATATTTTCTTCAAGCGGAAGGTCGTATTCAATTATATCAATCACTTTTGCACCGTATTTTTTTAAAATTGGTTTGGCTTCTTCAATTTCTTCCGGTGCTTTTCGGGATTTGTAAGCTATAAAATATCCGCCATGGTTGAGTTTTGGAAGTGCGTATTCGCTTATGGTTTTCAAGCTCGATACCGCGCGGGAAGTTATTATGTCAAATTTTTCTTGAAGATTTTCTACCCTTATACATATCGGGTGAAGATTTTTTAGGTTTAATTTTGTCCCAATTTCTGTTACTGCTCGAATTTTTTTTGCGATACTGTCTGCTGCAGTAACTTCTATTTGAGGATATTTAATTGCAATCGGAATTGCGGGAAATCCCCCTCCCGTTCCTATATCAAGAAGTTTTGCTGATTTTACAGGGTATTTTTCAAAAAATTTCGATATCGCAAGTGAGTCAAAAATATGTTTTTCCCACAAAAATTTTTCATCATTTTTAGATATCAGATTAACTTTGGAATTTTCTTCCAAAAATATTTTCATGTATTGAGTGTAATTTTCTTTATTTTCCATATTTTTCTTGAAGTTTATTGAATTCTTGCTCATTTATTCTTTTTTGCAGGTCTTGAATTCTTGCTGTAATTTTATTGATATTATCTTTTGTGAAAGATGTTTTTGCAATATTATATGCTTCCATAAAGTACTTGTATGCCTGTTCAAATCGTTTACGCAAGAAATAAAAATCTCCGATTTCCAATGATGCTCCCGCTATATAAAAAGGTTCTTTTAAAATGCGAGCATAGCCCAAAGCTTTCAGCATATATTCGCAAGCTTTTTCGTCATCTGTAGCGGAATAAATTTCGCCCAAATGTATTGCGCTATAATAAAGTCCGTTGTAATTCTGTGTGGCGGTATCTATTTCTATACTGTCATTGTAGTATTTTATTGCAAGTTTTGTTGCTCCTGCTTCGTCATATAGTTCTGCAAGATTTGAAAGTGACATAGAAAGATACGGATTGTTTTTAGGATTTGAATCCAATTCTATACATTTTTTGTAAAATTCTGCGGAGGTTCGCGGGTCATTTTGCTCATCACTGGCAACTGCATATTTATAGTATAATTCCGAAACTATTGACTTATCAGTATTGATTTCGACAAGCGGAATTGACTTTTTGTAATATGAATATTCTGTTTTTGAATTATTGCTTAATCTGGCGCAGGCAAGATTAACCTTGATTGCAAGTTCGTTTGGTAAATTCGGATTTTTTTCGAGTTCGGAGAGTATAAATCTTGCATTTTCGTGTTTGTACATTATGTAGTAAATATTTGCAATTTCAAGTTTGAGCTCCCAAACTTTTTCCGTATTACCTGCATTGAAGTAAAAATCTTGAGCTTGTGTGTAATATTCCAAAGCTTCGTACCACTGTGAAAGATTTTGGTATGCTTTTGCAAGTTTTACGTAAATCGATGGAAGGAAGGTATAAAAATCTTCATCATTAGTCTTTGTTAAAGCCTGTTGATAAAGTATTATAACTTGTTTAAAATGGTATTTTTTTTCTTCTTGTTTTGCTATGTTCAAAATCTGCTGCAATGGCATTCCGACACTGGCTTTTTCAAGTTGGCGGTTTTTGTCGGTTGTATCTATAAAGTTCTTTATTGAGCCTGCAATATTATCAAGTATCGCTTCATCATCTACAATGAAGCTTATTTTGTTGATTTTGTCTTCTTTAGTTTCGGTTGATGCTTCTTTTGGAGTGTCTTGCTTAACAAGTTCCGGTTCTTCCTGTTGAGTGATTGCAGGTTCTACAGGTATTTCCTGAACAGGAATTTGAGGCTTTTTAGGAATAAACATACTGTGATATTCTATTTCATTCCTCATAGTTTGACGCGATAACATCAAATCACGCTCTAAAGGTTTTAACGGAAGCTGAGTATTATATAAATCAATACAAGCTCCGTGAAGTTTTATCATGACATTATCAGGAATTTGATTTTCTATTATTTCCCTAAAATAATCTTTTAAATATATACAGTTTCCGTCTTGAGTCAGAATTGAATTTGAAATAAAAAAGTTTAAACGTTCTTCATCATATAGATGAATAGATTTCAAAAGGTTTATGTGAATAGGAATTCTCATAACCGTTAAAAGTCTGAATAAATGAGTGCTTACAGGGTCAATCAATGCCAAAGCTTCTCTTATTATAAATTCAGAAAATGCCATGTAACTCTTTGAATAACCTTCCAAAAAATTTACTAAGGATAATTGTCGCAAGTTCATTATGTTAACTGTCAGAACTAAATTGTAGTAGTAACCTTTTGAAAGTTTATACAATTCGTTAGACATTACACCTATTTGTTTTATCCCTTTTGATTTTAAATATTTTTCAAATATTTTTTGTGAAAGAGCAAGAATTGTTATTTTTTCATGTTCAATATTTTCAAACCCATCAGATTGAAATGTTTTTGATATCATTATAACTTTGATATTTTTGAATTTTATCAAATGTTGAATGAAGTTTATAATATCTGCGCGGTTTTCTTTTATAACTCCCTCAAATGAATCTAAAACTATTAAAATAGGTTTTTCTATCGAATTGAAATAGGAATTGATTTTTTGGGTAAAGTTTTCAACTCTGTTTTTGGGCGGGGTTATTTTACCCAGAATTGTATATCTTTTAAAAGTATCAAAAAAACTTAGCAGCATATCATCAAGATTGGTTGTTTCTAAGCATGTGTAATGAAGCAAAATGACATCATTACAAAGATTATCTGTTATAAAATTTACAACCTGAGTTTTCCCGCTGCCTCTATAACCGCTTACAAGGAGTAAATTTTTATCACTTTGCAAAAAATTACAGGCTTGTCCGATTTGTTTTTCATTATTTTCAATAAGACAAATGTCAATAGGATATTCTTTAGGAATATCTTTTATTATTATGGGTTTTTCTAAAAAATCTTGTCTCATTGTGTTTAATTGACTCTGTTTCTTCCGTTTTCTTTTGCATTATATAATCTTTTATCTGCGCTTTCAATAATTTCTGCAGGAGTTTCTCCGTCAATTCCGAATGTGGAAACTCCCAAACTTATTGTAACATTGCTTTCTCGGTTTCCGCTGAGTTTGCATTTTTTTGAAGCAACAATTGTACATAATTTGTTTGCAATACCAACGGCTTCTTCGTATTTTGTGTTTGGAAGAATTATACTCATTTCCTCTCCGCCGTACCTGCAAACAATATCGGTCATTCTGACATTTTTCTTTAATAAGGTTGCAACTTGTTTTAATACCGCATCTCCGGATTGATGTCCGTATGTGTCGTTGAATTTTTTGAAAAAGTCTATATCGATAATTATTAATGATAGTGGAACATTATAGCGTTTTGAATGTGAGACCTGATTTTGTAATTGTTCTTGGAAATATCTGTGATTGTATAATTCGGTTAGTCCGTCTGTTGTTGCAAGTTTATATTGTTGATCAAAATCTCTTGATTTTATTAGATATTTAACAATTACTGTCAAAATAAATGATATAATTCCAAAAGATATCGGAAGAATAATGTCTACCCATATATAATTTGTTTTCATTATTCTGTAAGTGTATAAAATATAAAGAGCATAAATTGTTAATGACAAACCGAAAGCAACCGGCATTGATTGAATTTTCAATACACAAATTACAGTTAATACGGATAGTATGATTATAAAAATTATATTTAAAGCCGTTGGAGCTTTTTGGATTAAGCTTCCGTCAATGATATTGTTAACATAAGTCGTTTGGACTTCTACCCCCGGATAAACTTTATCAACCGGAACTGTTTTAATATCAAATAAACTTGCTGCAGTTGCTCCAAAGTATACTACTTTCCCGCTGAAATCATAATTGAATTTTTCTTTGCCATCAATTGCTTTAAGCAATTTATACATTGGAATATTTTCAAAAGTTCCGGCAGGTCCGTACCAATTGAGAATAACACTGGCATCATCATCGGGGTATATATTTTTAGGTTCAGGACTTTCAGTAAATCTTTGCAGGTAATGGTTTCCAACCAGATATCCAAGCTGGGGATAGAGTTTATTTTTGTATTTAAGGTATAACGGCATTCTTCGTAATACTCCGTCCTCGTATCTTGATACATTTATCATTCCGATATTAGAAGTTGCATTTAAAATTCCTTCAAGAATTGTTCTGCAATTAGAAAATTCCATTGCCGGATAACTGTTATCAAAATCTTCTGTAATAGCAAGTTTTTTCGGTAATTCCACAGGTGTACGTAAATCTTCCGGTTGGTTATCAAGATTCATTGCCGTAAATACGTTTTTATATTTTTTAAATACTTCGATCAAAGCTTTGTCTGAAGCGGGGTCACTTTTCATTGATTTTACAAACATAAGATCAAATGCAATACTTTTTGGGTTTTGTGCTTCAATGTAGTCAACCATTTTAGCGTAAATATCTCGTCTTAGAGGCCATTCGCCGTAATTATCCAAAATATATTCGTAACTTGCATCATCTATTGCAACAATTACAATATCTTTATTATGCTTTCTTACTCCTGAATTAGCAAGAATTTTCTGCCTAATATCAAAAGTACTGTTTTCCATAGAATTGATAAAAGACACGAAACTTCCGTTTTTAACACTGAAAATAATTAATAATGCAAAAACGGAAATCCATAGAATATATAAAAATTTCTTCAACATAAATCCAACCTTTGTTAGTCTACGTTTTCAGTATAATTTAACAAAGAGACATTGGCAAGAATATTTTTTACGACAAATTTTTGTTCAAGAATTTTATTGTTTAATTTCAAAATTTCAGTTGCATAAGACAATTCATCAGGGTGTTTTAAATAACGCAGTAAACATTTTTCATGTAGATTCATCGACTCAAAATTCCTCTAAAGGTGATAACTATCTAATTATTTCAGAATCTTTGAAAATTTAAATCAACCTTTTATAGAATTTGAATAAGGTTTTCTAGTATAAATGTATGATATGGTGTGGATTCTGAATAATTTTTTATAGATATAACATACTCTTACCATAGAGGGAATAAATCCTATGCTCTGTCCCCCTGCGGGGGGAGAGTTGGAGAGAGGGAGCAAATATACTTTTATGTCACCCTGAATTTATTTCAGGGTCTGTATTGAAACAGATGCTGAAACGAGTTCAGCATGACAAGACACGTCATTGTAAGCGTGAACGTAGCGAGCGCGTGGCAATTCAGTTGTTTTGGTTATTCCGAACTCGTTTCAGAATCTGTTAAGCTTTCCCCTACGGGTTGAGACCCATCCTTGAATTTCTAACACTCGTATACTCGTGTCGAAATTCTTTCCTCCCCTTGCTAGGGGAGACTTGGTAAAAAAGATTTTAACTTTCCCTCTCCCACAGTATCCATTTGGTGGGAGAGGGTGCCTGTAAGGCGGGTGAGGGAAAACGGGAGGGGTGTTATATTATATTTACCCCTTCCACTTTCAACTTTCTATTCACAATAAAATTCGTAACTTCAAAAAAGTTGCGGGCAAATCGAAATTTGCCCGCCGCTATTGCTTTACATTATACCGAATTATTTTTTTACAACGTAGGTGCCTTTTGAAAGGTCTTGAGCAACTTGAATTGCTTTTTTAAGTTGTACGTCGTTTTTATTCTTTATGTCATCTTCTGTAACTTCAACAACTATATCAGGTGTAATCCCTTTTTTGTGGATATCTGTACCGTTTGGAGTTAGATATTTTTGAATTGTAATATTTATACCTGCATTATTTGGAAGTTTATTAATTTCTTGAACTAAACCTTTTCCGAAAGATTGAGTTCCGACAATTACCGCTCTTTTATTATCTTTCATAGCCCCTGAGAAAATTTCACTGGCTGAAGCAGAGCCTTTGTCTACGAGAATAACGACAGGTTTTGTTGTAAGAACCCCTTTAGATGCTTTTTGTGTTTCTTTATAGCCGTCACGATCCACGGTGCTTACGATTGAGCCGCCGTCTAAAAACATATCAGAAATGTAAATAGCATTACTTAACAATCCTCCGGGATTTGAACGTAAATCAATAATAAAAGCTTTTTTATCAGGAGAATTTGTTAAAATATTTGCAAATTCTTTTGATGCATTTCTGCTGATAAATGAACTAAGTCTTATATAGCCGATTTCATTAGGCATTGTAACATTTGATGAAATCTTTTGCGAAACGGATTTTATTTCAATTTCCGCACGAGTTATTGTGTAAGATTTAGGCTCAGAATCCTTTCTTTTTATAACAAGAGTAACTTGGGTTCCTTCTTCTCCTCGGATTTGTTCGGCAGCTTTATCAACGGTTATACCTTTTGTACTTTTCCCGTCAATTGAAAGAATTTCATCATCAGCCAAAAGGCCTGCTTTTTCAGCCGGAGTATCTTCAATTGGGGCGATAACCATCAATTTGCCGTCTTTAACTCCGATTTGAATTCCTATACCTTTTAAAGAGCCTTTAATTGAAGAAGTTTCTTCCGTAAATTCTTTTGGATTTAAGAATTTTGTATAAGGGTCGTTCAAACTTGCTACCATTGTTTCTATTGCAACGTAAGCATCTTGATCGGATTTTATAACGTTATCGTATTTATGACGCCATTTGTTCCAATCTTGTTCGTTGTTTGTTTGGTCTACGTATTTTGAATTTATAAGTCTCCAAACGTTGTCATAAAGCTCAACAGGGGTTGATGCCTGAACATTTGACTTAATTACCCAGCCAAACATAAAAAGAAATAAACTTAATGCTATAATACTTTTTTTCATAAATTTTCTCATTCTTATCTACACCTCCAAATAATCCCTTCCAATTATTAGACGAAACAATTAAAAAAAAGTTTCATTGGGTACGGATTATCCTAGTGCTTATTATAGCACACATAAAACAAAATGTGAAATTTTAAATTCCACATTTGTATAAATAAAACTATTCGGTAACACTTAGTCCTTGTTAAACTGAAGCAATTTAAATCCTAAAGCTTTTTTCTTCTGTTGGTTATTATCAGGCAGTTCATAGCATTTGATACATCTTGCTTCGTAAGTTTCATCTCCGCCAATCATTATTAGCGGGGAATTTTTATCTGCAGGCTGACCGTCAATCAATCTTTGAGTTCTTGTGGCATGCTCGCAGCCGCATTTCATACATACTGCATGAAGCTTATCAACCTTTGTTGCGATACACATAAGCTCGGGCATTGAACCAAACGGTTCAGCTTTAAAGTCAAGTTCCAACCCTGTACCTATAACTTTTTTCCCCTCATTCATAAGCTGCGTAATAACCTTTGCGATATTTGAATCAAAGAATTGTAATTCATCTATTGCAACAACTTCGGCATCTTTCGCAAAACTTAGAATTTGGATTGAATGTTTGACTTTTATAGCATCAAGCCATAAACCGTTCCTGGATTCTATATAATCCCCTTTTGCTCTGGTATCAACATCAGGAGAAATAACTTTTACTTTTTTCTTTGCAATAATACAACGTCTTATTCTTCTTAGTAATTCTTCTGTTTTCCCGCAGCTCATGGGGCCTGTTATAAGTTCAAAACTGTAACCTTCCATTTTAATTTTTATCTCCCAAAACCATGTCCAATTTTTATTAATTATAGAACGGAGAAATTTTTTTGTTAAGTAAAAAAATGTTAAGTCTGTTAATGAATATTTTGACCGGATTTTCTGTCTAAAACTTTTTCTTTCAACTTTCTAAATCCTGAACCGTAGAAATATCGGAGTTGTTCAGGGAAGCAGGCGTAAATATCTAAAAGATACATATCATGTACAATAAATTCTTTTAATAAAAACGCTATATCATTATTTTTTGTCCATACAACTTTTGATTCAATACACCCGAATATTGATTCGCTATTATCTGAAAGCAAATATATCATTCTGCTTCCGGTGTAATGCTCAATTTCTTTGGCCCCATCATGTGCGTAAACAAGTCCGTATCTGGAGGAAACATTGTCATATCCTACAATTTTAATATCAACTCCTCTGTCGTAAGCTTCAGCAATTACTTGTTCCAGTTGTTTATAATCGTTTGACCAAATTTCTATATATAAATTATCTTTTGAGTTTTTAATTATTTCTTTTAACTTGGCAATTATATTTTCGTAACCGTATATGTTATGTATAGGTTCATTGTAATCTTCTTTTACGTTGGGAAGTTTTTTATCAAGGTAATCAATTGCAGAGTTAAATTTTCTCTTAAACCTTTGAGTAAGTTCTTTTGGGGATATCGGATTATATTTTTGCGGTTTTTCATTGTCGGAAAAAACTATAGATTCGCTTTCTAATGATTTTAAGGCATCATATGCTCTTGATTGCGGAATATCGGCAATTTGCGATATTTCATATCCGGTTGCAGGATATTTTTTAAGCAGGGCAATATATACTTTTGCTTCGTAAGAATTGAATCCGAATTCTTTAAGCTTTTCAACAATATCATTCATAATTTAATATTATCAAACATTTTGTTCAAAGTGAAATTTTTAAATCGTACAGATGTTAATTTTTGTTAAAAAAATTTTTATCGCCTAAAGTTTTACCCATGAAAATCCGACATCAAACATGAACGGTTATACATTTTTGTGTAGAAAGGTCAAAATACATGTCAAAAGTGCATTCAAGGGCAAAACCAAAGTAAAAAACAGAATATCTTAACAATTCTTAACGTGTCAAAATATACGTTATATAAGGGTTGTAGATATTTAGTATATATAAAGTAAATATTTTTTGTAAATTTTCGAGTACAAAAAACGTTTATAAAAACATAGTGAAATTTATTTAGTTTTTCTATAAGAAAAGAAAGGATTATGAAGATGGCGAATGAAGTGAACAAAGTGCAAACACAAACAACTACCATTGCCCAAATGCAAGCTCAAATTAAAGAGTTGCAGACAACTAAACCGGAAGGTTATGAAGCAAAAATCAAAGAGCTTACGGAAGCAATTGGTAAAGCGTTGACACAGGCTACGGAAGAAAAACCTATTGATGCCGGTCGTATGGATATTACGACTGAAATGGGTGCAAATTTCAAAACTGAAGCAAAGATTGCAGGCAAAAAAGAAATTGAAGATCAAAAATATTACACTGATACCGATAATGTAAAAAAAGAATTCGGTGCAACGATGTCAAAAGAAGATTTTAAGGCATTAGGTAAAGAAGTTGACAGTTTGAAGAAAAATATCAAGGATTTAGACAAACAACTTAAAAAATCAAAACCGTCAGATCCTAATTATTCAAAATTAATGACTGATTATAATGTTGCGTTACAAAAGTATGAAAAAGCTCAAAAAGCTTACGATAAAGAAAAAGTTCGTCAAGATATTACAAACGGACACGGTGACGGTAATATCGCAAAAGCAGCAAAACACAACGTTAAAAACTTTACAAATGTAGATAAACGTACAAATGTTTACTTGTCAAAACAAGAATATGAAAATGCAGTTGCAAAAGGCGATATTAAAGAAGGCGAAGCTGCATACTTAACAGATAAACAACAAGTAGCATTATCAAAAATCAGTGCATATGCTCAATTTAAGATTGATCAGGCTAAAGAAACAGGTCAAGAAGCTGCAATTAAAGCTGCACAAGAAAAATGGGGCGAATATGCAGATATTTACCCTGTCAAAACAGATGCTAAAGGTCAACCTATGACAGAAGAAATTACTGATGCTGATGGTAAAAAACATACTGTTACATTGAGAGATTATTCAAAACCGGATACAAGAAAGGCTCAAAATGCTTTAGTTGATGAATCAGGTTTTGACCAAAGATTCAATGATGATGAAGTTAAAGCAATGTCAAAAATGTATCACGTTAAAAAAGGTGATGTACGCGGAACCGTTAAGAAATTCGGTTTTGGCACAGAAAACTTGATTGGTAAGAGATTCTTGGCAGCAGGTGCAACCGCTGCGGCAGCTGCACTTGGCTCAGTATTCGGCTCATCTAAACATGCACATGATGAAGATCACAAAGTCGGTTTCGGCGAAGCAGGAAAAGCCGGTCAAACAGTTCAAGGAGATGTTCGTTGGCTAGCATCTAACGGTGAAGAATTCTATAAATACTACGAAGCACAAGGCGGAGCAGGCGGTGCCGGTGGTAAAGCCGTAGCAGACGCTGTAGCAGATGCAACTGCAAAAATTCCTGTAATCGGAAGAATTGCAGGGCCGGTTCTTGCAGGTACAACAGCATTCTTCTTATGTAATCCTAAATCTGAAGATGCTTTCTTAGGTAATGCTGAAGCAGTTTTAGATGAAATAAATCTTGTAAAAGGTAAAGATAACAAAGCAATTGTCAATAACATTCAAGATATGGTAATTACAGGAGATGAAGTAAAAGATAAAGCAATTAAAGCATCTGTATTAAAAGCCGCATTAGGTGAAAATACAAAGAGTGCAAATACAGAAGAATTGCTTGCTGCATATCAATCTTTGAAAGATACTAAAGACGTACTTGGTAAGATTAAGGTCGAACTTGAAAAGCCAAATCCAAATCCAAATCCAAACCCAAATCCGAACCCTAATCCGAATCCAAACCCGAATGAAGATTGTTACAATGTTGAGGACAGAAATCTTTATAAACAAATTCCGACAATTAAATTCGGCGGACCATGGCACTATTCTCAGTTGTACGTAAATGAAGACGGTTCAAAATTATCAGAACAAGACAGACGTGCATTACAAAAAGAATTGTCAAGCGGTGATAATGCAATTAGAAACCACGTTGATGAAAACGGCAAACGTAACGGCAGAGACTTGAAAGATGAAATTACTCTACCAAGCGGTAAAAAAGTCAAATTGGCAGATGATGCAGCTGACAGAGCAAGAAAACTTCAAGGTAAAGGCGGCGGTAAAGACAGAAAATATGATATTGCCCGCAACGGTAATCAAATGAGAGCCACAGATTGTAATACCGGCAAACCCTTAACACAATGGATGTCACCTTCTGAGTTCGAACAATGGGAGAAAAACAGAGCTCAAAAACCGCAATCATAGAATAGCTGGTTAATATAAAAAGGAATACCTTCCAAGATTTTGGGAGGTATTTCTTTTTGTGAGTTATGAATAGTTTTTTACGTTTTACAATACATTCGCTCTACAAGCTTAAGATGATAAGTTATGTCACTACAGTACATGTCAAGCAATTAGTTAAATGTTTATTAAAAAAGTCATCTGGTTCGACCTCCACGAAGTGAGCAATAAATGTTATACGAAACAATAACAAAAGTGGATTTGTTTGAGCGAAGCGAGTTATCCGCTTTAGGTTGAGTATATTACATTTATTAGCGAACGCAGTGTTGGTCGAGAGTTTCTTTCTGACCGCTTTCTTTGCGGTCAAAGAAAGCGGTCTACTAAAAATCAAACAAATTTTATTAAATAGAGAATCCGTCTCCGACGGGTCCTCCGGACAGGGAAACTTTTGGCGTCAAAAGTTTCACAAAACCGGAGCACAGAACTCCGTTCGTAACCAACTGTAATGCTCAACTAAAGGCAAGCAAACTCGCTTCGCTCAAACAATGCTTGCCCTGATATTGTTTTGCATACAGTTGCTAACTCACTGCGTTGAGTGCTCTTTCTGTATTTTTATGTAACTAATTGCTTGACCTGTACAGCAATGACATGTTTCCAAATGAGAAAGGGTAAAAGGCGACATGTCATTTTGATGCATATACCCTTAAATCATTAACAATAAGTTCTGGTGTAAGATGGTAGCGTTGATAAAGTTCTTCAATCGGAGTTCTGTCGGTAAATTCTTTTTTGCTTCCGTAATTTAGTACTTTCATATCAGAATTTCCGTAGAATCTTGTTATTTTTTCTCCAAAACCGCCGTTCAACATTCCATCTTCAAGAGTAATTACTGTTTCGTGATCTTTTTTCAAATTTTCAAGTAATTCTTTGTCAATTCCTGTAATGAATCTTGGGTTAATAAGTGTTGCATCAATTCCTAATTTTGATTTAATTTCTTCTTTAACTTGTTTTCCAAGCTCGAAAAATCCGCCTAATGCTATAATCGCAATCTTTTCACCTTTATATTCAACTTTAAATTTGTTTAATTGAGAATAGTCGGTTGTATCTTTAATTCCTGTTGAATTTACAGTACCCATAGGAACTCTTATTGCAACAGGGTGCTCGTTTTGAGAATGGGCGTATTCAAGCATTGCAAGATATTCTTCTTTGCTTGTCGGTGCAAGATAAACCATATTAGGAATATTGCTGATTAATGGAATATCAAAAGAACAAAGGTGAGTTGCATCAGCTCCTGAAATTCCTCCCCAATATACAAGCATTGTTATTGGGGAATTATTTAAACATAAATCTTGCGACATTTGGTCATAAGTTCTTTGAATAAATGAACTCATCACGGCAAAAATCGGTTTTGCACCGTTTTTTGCAAGTCCTGAGGAATAAGCTGCTGCATGTTCTTCTGCAATACCAACATCTGTGTAATTTTTCCCTAAAAGTTCTCTGTAATTTTTGTCAAATCCGAAAACTCCGGGAGTTCCCGCATTAACAACACAAGTCGCAGGATTTTCTTTAACTTTATTTAAAATAAAATCTTTTGTGATAGATTCATAGCATTCTCCGCTAATTCGTGGCGCAATTTCTTTGTTATCAAGAGTCCCCGGCATAATCCAGTGAAAAGCTTCCTTGTTTTCAACCGCTTGAGTTAATCCATGGCCTTTTTCAGTGTGAATATGAACAATTGTCGGGCAAGCTGCATCTTTAACTGTTTTAAATGCCGTAATCAGATCTGCTATATTGTTTCCGTTTTCTACATAACTATATTTGAATCCTAAAGCTTTGAAGAAATTATTTTCAGCTAAACCGTTAGTTTCACGTAACAATCTTAAATTATCATAAATTCCGCCATGGTTTTCTGCAATAGACATATCATTATCATTAACAACGATAATAATATTTCCTCCAAGCACAGATGCATTGTCAAGGCCTTCTAAAGCTTCTCCGCCTGATAATGAACCATCACCGATTAATGCTATAACGTTTCCTTTTTCGCCTTTCAAATCTCTTGCTTTTGCAACACCAGTTGCAAGACTTACAGAAGTTGAAGTGTGTCCGACTTTGAATAAATCGTGTTCGCTTTCTTCCGGAGCAGTATAGCCCGTATACTTCAAATACAAATCAGGATTTGTAAATCCTTCTTTACGTCCGGTTAAAATCTTATGCGGATAACATTGGTGCGAAACATCAAATATAATCTTATCAACAGGAGAATTAAATACATAATGAAGAGCAATAGTTGCTTCTAAAATCCCTAAGTTCGGAGCCATATGCCCGCCTGTTGTGTTTACTTTTTTTATTATAAGTTCACGCATCTCATCTGCCAGTGCGTTCATTTCTTCAATTGATAATTTTTTTAAATCATACGGATTGTTAACTTTATCTAAAATCATTTTTCTCTCCTTATTTTTTGTTTTTACAAGCACTACAACAATTTGAATTGTCAAAATTTTCACCTAAAGCCATGCAAGAATTGCATTTTTTAGGCATTTCCCCATTTTTTGAATAATATTTGTAACTTTTTACCCATTTAGGTTCTTTGCAGGAACATTTTTCCATAAACGATAAAAATTTTACAAATTTTTCCAACACATCTTCCGGCATGGAATATTCAATTTCGTTGGCGGATTTGTTTATTTTCTTACTGTCCACCATTAAAACTTTTTCTAAAAAATTTGAAATTATTTTATGACGATTAATTTTTGTTTGGGCTTGTTCAATTCCTTTTTGAGTAATGGTTATTATTCCGTAGGGAACGTAATTTATAAATCCTTTTTTAGCCAGTGTTTTTACGGCATCAGAAGTAGAAGGACCGCCGATTTTGAGGTAATTTGATACATCTTTAACTCTTGCAGCCTGATTTTGTTTTACAATTTCGTATATTGCAAGTAAGTATTTTTCAAGGCTTTCAGTTAATTCTCCATTCATAAGGAAATTATATTTCATTGTGTTTTTTTATGCAATATTATTTAAAAATTTTTCAAATGATATGTTTTTAGTATTCTTTTCACTGTTTAATATTTGAACAGGATAATTTTTCTGTTTGCTGCGTGTCATTATGATGTTTATCATTGGTAATACGATTCCGAGAGCAACCAGAGAATATGCAAGTCCTGCAGCATGTGCCAAGTTAAGCTTCCACATATTTTTCTTTGCAAATTCACTTCCTTTTGCGGCAATTTCATTGTGAGATTTTAAAGAGATTTCGTTTAGCCAGTATTTAATTCCTTTTCCTTCACTTGAAATATTAAACAGATTTTCTCTTTTTGTATCCAGCAAATTTGCAACACCTTTGGCCGCAAAACCTCCAAAAACAAGCCAATTCAGGAATCCGAAATAATCTCTGAAAGTTGTTTCTCTAAGTTCGGTATCGTTATCGGAAGCCATGAATCTCCCGATAAGGGTTGATGCATATACGGTTTTAATTGCGTTTCCGCTTGTTACCGGGCCTGTAAGTTCGATTTTTTTGATGAAATCTTTTGGAGATTTAACTTTCATTACTGCAATTGTCATTGCAGCCATTCCGATACTTGCTAAGATTTTTTTTGCTAAAAACATATTGCCTGTATCTTTTGAAGATTTTTTATTCTTTATGTTTGCCTGATAATTTACATCTCCGACAAAACCTTTGGTGCCGGTTCGTTTTTCTGTAATTTTGCGGTTTATGTATTGATTTGAAAGCCCGAGAGTTGAAGCAAGCGCGATTGCTCCAAGACTTTTGATTTTGTTAATTTGTATAATTTTTTCAATTGCATCTTTTGTATTTACATCTTTATTTGTAAATACGTCTCTGCCAAGATCAATCATATCTCTCAAAAGATTGCTCATTGAAGTTGATAAATTTTCTCCGTTTGTAATTTTGCCGGCTTTCAGAGAATTTGTAAGTCGAACTTCCAAAATTTGTTGAAGCTTTTCTCTATCTGACTTTGAGACGGATTTATCATTGATAAGTTTGTTTATTAAAGAAATAATTGATTTCTTATCTTTTAATTTTGTATGAATGTTTTCAAATTCTTTGTTGTCCCATAAAATTTTATTCCATCTTTTTTCGTCGACCCAATCAATTTTATCCCAGTCTATTTCTGAAAATTTATTTATATTTTTTCCGTCTCGTCCGCTTATATTATTAAGAACATTTTCAATATATTGGTTTATATTGGAGCTTTTTTTATTCATTTTTACTAAAAAATCCAAACTATCATTTGAAAACCATGAATTTGGATTTATTTTTATTTCAGGTTTTATTAATTTTGCTCCTAATTTAGCAATCCCTTTTGCAAAATAACTTGCAGAAAGGCAGACAATGAGTGTTCCGGTGAATTCTCTAAAAAATGTTTCAGCCCCGGAATATTTATTTCTTTTCTTTGTATCAATATAAGTTCGCGGTGTAACCATTGCTGCAAGGTCTATTCCAACTGCGTTTGCCATAGGGTTAGTATCAAGTGTTCTCAATCCTGAGGTTAAAAATCCGTCGAGTGGTCCTCTGAAACTTGGGGTATATCGTCTGTCATCTATTGTAAGCATTTTGTCTCCTTGAAAATAACTAAAAAAATAAGTTCCCGAGATTTAATCGGGAACTTATTGAAATATTAGTGTAGTAAAATTATTCTATTCAAAACTAATAATGTAAGTCCCGCTGCGAGCCTTACAACAACAAGTATTATATTTTTCAAATAGTTTTATCATGAATTTTCCTTTGCAATTTTATGATGACAAGAAGAAAAAATTTTGTCAATAGTCTGTTGATTATTTTTTATGTTTATAATCAAATTATATATAGTTGTTTAGGTATAGCAAAAATATTTTTATATATGCAAAAATATTAGAAAGGAATATAATGAAAGTTTTAGTGGGATTGTCAGGCGGAGTTGATTCATCTGTGGCAGCTTTGATTTTAAAACAGCAAGGGTATGATGTAATCGGTGCAACAATGTCAATTTGGGGTAAAGACGGCATGGCATTAAAATCAGGTCATAAAAATGCATGTTATGGGCCTGACGAAAAAGAAGATATTGAGCAAGCCCGCAAAATCGCAGAACAAATAGGAATACCATATTATGTATTTAATTGTGTTGAGCAATATGAAAAAATCGTTTTAGAAAATTTTAAATCAGAATATATACAAGGCAGAACTCCAAATCCTTGCGTTTGGTGTAATGCTCTTGTGAAATTCGGCGTTCTTCCGCATATGGCAAAACTTAACGGTATAGATTTTGATAAATTTGCGACGGGTCATTATGCAAGAGTTGAAGAAGAAAACGGCAGATATCTTTTAAAACGCGCTATTGCTCCGAATAAAGATCAATCATATTTTCTTTACAGATTAAAGCAGGAACAATTATCAAATATAATTCTTCCTCTTGGGGGTTATACAAAAGATGAAATCAGAAAAATTGCACAAAATAACGGTTTGGAGGTTGCTCAAAAACCTGACAGTCAGGATTTTTATGATGGTGATTACAATGAACTTTTAGGAATTGATGAAAAAGAAGGTAATATTGTTGATACACAAGGCAATATTTTGGGAAAACATAAAGGGATTTGGAATTATACCATAGGTCAGCGCAAAGGTATCGGTGTTTCTTCAACTGAACCGTTATATGTTCTGGAACTTCGTAAAAATACTAATGAAGTTGTTATTGGACCTGCTGATAAGACGTTCAAAAAATCTCTTACGGCAGTAAATTTGAATTGGATAGGAATTGAAAATTTATTAAAACCTATGAATGTGACTGCGAAAATTCGTTCAACTCAGCAGCCGGCAGAAGTAAAAATTATTCCGAACGGAGATAAGGTCATTGCTGAATTCGAACAATTACAAAAATCAATAGCTATAGGACAATCGGTAGTATTTTATGAGGGTGATACTGTTCTTGGCGGGGGTGTGATTGATAGTGTTCAATAATTGAATAGTTAATTCTCCAAGTCGGGAGTTGTGAAATTTTTTCGGTGTTTGTAATAATATGATGTATGTAAATAAAAGGAGTTATTTATGAGCAGAAAATCATTAATTACAATCTTAGCTATTTTGGTTATCCCGGTAGTTGCATTTTGGGGTTTAACTTTTAACAAAGAAGATTCAACTGCTGCAGTTGCCGTTACGCAGATACAAAACACAGGCAAACCCCAAGTTATAAAATTTTCATCAACAATGTGTCTTGAATGTAAAGAAGTAGAAAAAGTCTTTGAAGAACTTTTACCTCAATATAAAGACAAAATTACTTATACAGAAATTATTGTTGACAGCCGTAACGATATGAAAAATAATTTAATTAAAAAATATAATGTTCAACTTGTTCCGACAGTAATAATGTTAAATTCTGACGGTACTCAAAATACTCGTATTGAAGGTGCAAGATCTAAAGAAGATTTTGAACAATGTATTAAAGGTTTGAAATAATGGAGAGTTTAACTCAGATTTTTACAACACAATCAAGTGTTTATATTTTGCTTGGAGCATCATTTTTAGGCGGATTGATATCTTCTGTTTCTCCTTGTTCTTTGTCAATGCTTCCGTTGATTATAGGATATATCGGCGGGTATTCAGATTCAAAACCTCTAAAAACTCTTTTGCAAATGATAATTTTTGTCTTGGGTACAGGGGTTGTTTTTTCAATAATTGGAATAATCTGTGCATTGACAGGCAGGGCATTTGTCGGAAATCCTTATTTTGCCTTGATTGTTGCTTCAATTATTTTGATTATGGGGCTGAAAATTTTAGAGGTTATCGATTTTGAACTTCCTGTTATGATTAAAGAAATTCCGCAAAATAATTTTAATAATGATTTAATTTATCCTTTTGTATTGGGTGCGGTTTTTGCGATAATAGGAACCCCATGTTCAACCCCAATTTTGGCAGGTATAATGGGTTTTGCTTCAATTTCGGCAAATATCCCTCAAGCAGTTTTGATGTTGTTTTTATTTTCAATAGGTCAAGGGTTGATATTGATTCTTGCGGGCTTTATCACCTCTAAAATAAAGACGAGCGAAAATTTTTATAAAGCCTCTGAAACTATTATGAAAATTAGCGGAGTCTTGTTGATTTTGGTTGCGTTATTTATATACTATAAAATGTTTAGCGCGGTAATTTAATTACCAAGGGTAATCTTTTTCAATTCTCCAGCCCGCGCGTCTGATTTTTTCGGCACACGTATAACCATAACCGTTTTTAGAACAGTCTGAGTTCAGCTCATCATCTGTCATTCCATATCCATAAAAACTTACTCTAGCCCCAAAATTATCTTCTATTCTTACAAATCTAAACAAATCTCGTCCGTATTTATTTGGTAATTCACCGCCATTTATGTCTATAAAAATATCATTCTGTTTCTGAACAATATCTCCACCACCTGTCATAATAATATATACCATACCATCGTGTGTATAAAATGCAGTCCTTAAATTATTTAGTACAACATGAAGCCCATTTCTTGTTCCATTTGCATTTTTATAAGGTTGTGCATTGTTGTAACCGCATTTTTGGTAGGTATTACAATATTGAAGCATTTTAATATACGGCTGCCAATATTTTTTAAAATACGCTTCACTTCCCATATCAAATGAATTTTCAGGTTCACCCTGTTCGTCAAATGATAGTCTATAAGCCTGATTTATTACTGAAATTCCTTTTTGTAATTTAGTAACAGTTGCACGTTTTTGATGTTCTTGGATTAAGTTTGGAATAGTCATTGCACTGACAACTCCGATTATGCCGATGGTTATCAAGACTTCAGCGAGCGTAAACCCCGCGGAGCGCAGTAGTCGTGGAGTCTTGCCAAAGTTAGCAGCAGAATACCCACTCTCTTGCCCGACTCGCATTAAACAGGTATCGCTCACGCTTTCACCTTCTGCTCGTCGGGCGTTCCGGTGAGGAGTAAAGGCTGCTTTTTTAAAGTGGATAAGTTGATAAGTAGATGAGTTGATAAGTTCTTTACGGTTATTATTCCCTCTGTCATTGCGAGGAGTGAAGCAACGTGGCAATCCAAACTGCCCCCTCACCCTTACCCTCTCCCGTATGGCGAGGAAATTACATTTACCCCTGTCATGCTGTACTTGCTTCAGGGTCTGCTTAATCTCTGATTTTAAATTCTTATTATTATAAAAAATATGAACCATAATACATATATTATATGATATTAAATACAGTTTATCAATACTAATACTGAATTCAAGTTCATTAAATAACCCGAATTAAAATACTAAAATAATAAAAAAGGTAATGTTTATGAATAAAAATGAGTGTCTTGGTGCAAAAATTAAAGCTTTAAGAAAAGCTAAAAATTTTTCTCAGGAGGTGCTTGCAGAAAAGGCAGATTTAAGTCCCAGACAAGTTGTCAAAATTGAAAATGCTCAATCATCTCCAAATATTCAAACTATACAAAAAATTGCATCTGCACTTGGGGTCAGTATTCAACAGATTTTAGATAATGACAGTTACGATTCGCTTGATATTGTTAGAAGCAAAGCACATTATATTCTTGATAAAATGAGTGAAAATAATTTGCGTTTGGCTTTGCGAATACTTTCTTGTTTTGAATAGATTTTATAATTTTTTATAAGTTTTTATCCTTTTTCCTTGTAAAATATCCTTAAGTATTGTAGAATTTGTGTATAAAAGGATATTTTTAAGGAGTAGGTATTATGAAAACTTTTGAAGGTCAATTGACAACTACAGAGGAAGATAGATTTTGTATTATTATATCAAGATTTAACGATTTTATCGGGTCAAAACTTTTATCAGGTGCTATTGATGAATTAAAAAGGCATGGTGTCAATGAAAATAATATTGATGTGGTAAAAGTTCCGGGAGCTTTTGAAATCCCTGTTATTGCTCAAAAATGTGCCAAAACAAACAAATATAATGCGGTTATTACTCTTGGTGCAGTAATTAAAGGTTCAACTCCTCATTTTGATTATGTTAGTGCAGAAGTTTCAAAAGGTGTTTCACAAGTTAGTCTGCAAACTGGTGTTCCTGTAATATTTGGAGTATTAACTACCGATAATATTGAACAAGCAATTGAAAGAGCAGGAACAAAAGCCGGAAATAAAGGTTCTGATGCTGCTAAAACCGCTATTGAAATGGCAAATTTAGCAAAATTATTATAGTTTGAAACGTATATTTGTTTTAGGTGTTTATAAGGAGTGAATTATGACAGAAGCAATTACCGAATACAGAAACGAAAATACTAAAGACATTGATTTGTTATCAACAATTGATATGGTTCGTAAAATGAATGAAGAAGATCAGATTGTTGCAAAAGTTGTAGGAGATGAAGCTCCAAATATTGCTATAGCAATTGATATGATTGCAAAAGCTTTTCTAAAAGGAGGCAGATTGTTTTATTTTGGGGCAGGAACTTCAGGCAGACTTGGTATTTTAGATGCTTCTGAGTGTCCTCCGACATTTAGTGTTGACCGGAATATGGTTCAGGGAATTATTGCAGGCGGTAAAGATGCTATGATTACTGCGGTTGAAGGTGCTGAGGATAGTTTTGAAAATGGCAGAAAAGATGCCGAAGTTTTAACTGATAAAGACGTTTGTGTAGTAATTTCTGCAAGCGGAAATCCTAAGTATTTGCTTGGAGTTTTGGAACGTGCTGATGAAATCGGTGCTGCAACAATTGGTATTACTTGCAACTCTAAAGGGGCAATAGCTGCTGATGCAGGTCATGTTATCTGTGCGGAAGTCGGGCCTGAAGTTATTGCGGGTTCCAGCCGTCTTAAAGCCGGTACCGCTCAAAAGATGATTTTAAATATGCTTTCAACAGGTTCTATGATTAAAATCGGTAAAACTTATGAAAACTTTATGATAGATTTGAAAGCAAATAACGAAAAATTGAAAGACAGAGCAATAAGAATTGTTTCACAAATTGCGCAAGTCTCTCACAGTGAAGCTTTAAGTGCATTGTTAAAGTGTAATTGGGAAATTAAAACTTCAATAATAATGATAAAAATGAACTTGGAAGCAGAAAATGCGAGATTAGAATTGAGAAAACATGGCGGAGTATTAAGAAAACTTCTTAATTCTCAGGCAAGTGTGTAGTTGAGGAGGGATTATAGATGAAGTTAACGGTACTTGGAGCCGGTTGTTGGGGACTTACTCTTGCTTGGCTTTTGACAGATAATTTTGATGAAGTTACTGTTTGGGGCAGATCTGTTGATTTATCACAGGATTTGATTGAAAACAAACACTGTTCAAAACCTTTAGAAGTTCAATTAAGCCAAAAAGTTTATGTAACGTCAAACCTCGCGGAAGCTATTGAAAATGCCGACATAATTTTATCAGTTGTTGCAACATCAGGAACTCGTGATGTATGCGAAAATCTTAAAAAAGCCGGTATAAAACCCGAACAAATTTTAGTAAATGCTTCAAAGGGTATTGAGCTTCCATCATTAATGCGTATGTCAGAGGTTATCAAAGATGTTTTACCTGAACAAAAACTTGTTATTTTATCAGGTCCTACTTTAGCAAAAGAAGTGCTTCAAGGTAAACCGACCGCAGCTTGCGTTGCTTGTGAAGATCTTTCTGCTGCAGAATTTGTTCAAAAAGCTATGAATGTTCCAAGCCGTTTCAGATTATATACAAATACTGATGTTATTGGAGTAGAGCTTGGCGGAAGTTTGAAAAACGTCATTGCAATTGCTTCAGGATTCGCGCATACAATGGGGCTTGGTGATAACTGTTCCGGAGCACTTTTAACTCGCGGAATGGCTGAAATTGTTCGTGTAAGCCTTCAACTTGGGGCTAATCCATCAACTCTTTACGGATTGTCAGGCATGGGTGATTTAATTGCAACTTGTTCATCTCCTATGTCAAGAAATTATACAGTTGGTTCTATGCTTGCAAAAGGTAAAAAAATAAATGATATTTTAGCAGAATTAGGGTCTGTCGCAGAGGGTGTTAAAACATCAAAAGCAATTTGCGAATTGGCTAAAAAATTAGGAATTGAGGTTCCTGTTTCAAACGCAATTTATGAAGCGGTTTATACGGATATAACTCCTGATGAATTGTTGTCAAAACTAATGAATAGAAAATTGAAAGAAGAAGAAAGATACGTATAATGAAATTTGCAGTACGATATTTGAAAAATACATATTATCCTTTAAATGTACCGGATACTATAACACTGTTCGACGGACAAATGGTTCTTGTCCGTACGGAAAAAGGCGAAGAAGCCCTAAAAGCTTTTGTTGTCAATTCCCAAATTGAACAGATTTGGAATAAGTCTAAACAAAAACCTGAAGCTTTGAATATAATAAGAGTTCTTTCACAAAGAGATTTACAAACTCTTGATGATATAAAAAAAGAAGAAGTGGAAGCGTTTTTCAAATGTCAGGCTCTTGTAAAACAACATAAACTTGTAATGAATTTGGTTCAATGTCGTATAACTTTTGACAGAAAGAAAATAACTTTTTATTACACTGCTCCTGAAAGGGTTGATTTCAGAGCTTTATTGAAGGATTTAACTCAAACATTTACAAGAGTCAGAATTGATTTACGACATATTGGTGTTCGTGATGAAACCTCTATTTTAGAGGGTGTTGGACTTTGTGGTCAACCTTTCTGCTGCTCAAGTTTTTTGAGAAAATTTGCTACAATTAATGTTAAACTTGCAAAAGATCAGGGAATGCCTATTGCACCGGGTAAGATTTCCGGAACTTGCGGAAGATTGTTGTGCTGCTTAACTTATGAATATTCAAATTATATTGATGCGGCAAAAGGAATGCCTCCGATTGGCTCATCAGTTATGACTGCTGATGGTTTGGGTAAAGTTTGCTATCTCCAATTTATGAGCGGTAAGGTTGCCGTAAAACTTGAAGATGGAAAGACTAAAGAATTTGATAAAACAGACATTGAAATGGTTGATGCAGATGTTAACGTAGAAATTGATACTCCTGTGATAAATAATTACGTTGAAGATGATGGTTCAAATATTGATATCAAACAATTAGAGGACGATAGAAATAGTTCAACGGGTAATATTTAATTTCAAGTTTCTGTGATGTGAAAATCTTTGCCAAGCTTGGTTTCTACAGCTTTCATAAGTTCTGATACCGGAATTCCCAGAGCTTCAGATATTCGCCAAAGCATAGTAAGTTTTGGGTCGGTTTTGCCGTTTTCTATTCTGGATAAATTTCCGGAATCCAGTCCATATTCAAATGCGAGCATAGTCTGAGATTTGTCTTTTAGTGAAATCCTTTTTTCTTTTAAAACCTTTCCGAAAATATTTATTAATTGTAACGTTTTTTCGTCTTTGTATTGCATACATACAGTATAATTTGTATAATGTTTATATAGCCCTGTATGTATACAGGAGAAAAGAGGACGTTATGATATTTTTCTGGGGTAAATATAGTTCCCTCTCCCCTTGTGGGACACTAGCTGAGCCAAATTTTTTGAAGATTCTGAATCAGGTTCAGAATGACAAAAATTTTGAGCGAGATTACGTGCAGGGAGCGACAGCGAGTCACACAGGGTTAGGGAGAGAGGGCAAGTGTAGTTATTCCCTCGCTCTAATGGAGGGTGTCCAAACTGTTAACTTATCTGCCCCGATTGGGGAAGTGGCACGTAGTGCCGCAGGGGAAATCTCCCGTAGGGATAAAAAGTTTGAATTCTGTCACCCCCTCACCCATTCCCTCACCCGGTTTCGCTTCGCTCAACCACCCTCTCCCACTAAATTGATGTTGTGGGCGAGGGAAAGTTACAAACTTAATTTTCGGAGCCTCTCCCATAGGGCGAGGGCCGGGTTTACCCTTGCAGAGGTTCTTATAACAATCGGCATAATCGGGGTTGTAGCGGCGTTAACTATTCCGTCATTGATGACAAAGATTACAGAACATCAAACTATTTCAAAATTAAGGGAAACGCAATCAATTCTTCAGCAAGCTATGCGTATGGCGGAAGAAGAATATGGTGATGCTGAAAGCTGGGGGCTAGATGAATTTAGAGAAAAAAGTGTATTAAAAGTTGCTGAGTATTTAAAACCTTATTTGAAAATTGTACTTGATTGCCGGACTTACGATATAGATTTGAAATGTTTACCGAGTGCATCATATCCAAGAAAAAATAATAGTATAATTTATAATTTTGCAACGTCACGGGTCTATTATAAAGTTATTTTGCTAAATTCTACTGCTGTATGGTGGGGTATATCATACCCAAATAATTCGATAGTAATAGATTTTTATGTTGATGTGAATGGAAAAAGTAAACCTAATACTGTAGGTATTGACCTTTTTGCTTTTAAATATACTGATAAAACTCTAAAGCCTTATGGTGCTTATGATAATTATAACTATAAATCTTCATGCTTATCAGAAAACGGGGACGGTTGGGGTTGTGCGTATTATGTATTGAATTTCGGTAACATGAATTATCCGAAATAATTTATTACTTCTATATTATTTATCCCAAAATTATTGCAATGCAGGTTAGCAGCATAAAATATGTTGAAATATTTCTTGCATAGAAAAATCTAAAGAAAAAGGTTGCAGTTTCGCTATGTTGCAAATCTTTCCAGTTATCAAGCGGATAATGCCAGGGGCGGGCTTTGGGTATTAAATTAGGATTTTCATTATAAAGCTTCAGAGAATTATAAAGGTCAAAAATAAGCGGAATAGTTAAAAATGTCAGAAAATAAAACATATTTGAAGATTTTAACGCAAGAATTCCCATCATAATGTATCCTGTAAAATAGAAAAACATTAAGCCGTAGAGTGCATTTTGCTTACTTCCAAGTCTTGTGCAAAGGCTTATTTTATTTGATGCGGTATCGCTATCATAATCCATTAACATGTGAGCATAAAGTATTGAATTAACGTACATTGCGCATGCAAAAGAAAGATATAAAACATCTAAAGATAATTCTCCGCGCATTACATAATATACCCCTTCATACATTAAAGGCCCGTATGCCAGAATTACTGCAAAATCACCAAGGCCGTTGCTTGATAATTTTGAATAAAAAAGTGCAATAGGTAAAACCGCAAGAGCAAAAAGTATAACCTTCCAGCCTGATAAAAAGAATAAAATTCCACCCATAACCCCTGCAATTGCAAGCAGAATAATTATAACATTTCTTAAATCTTTTATGGTTGCTTTACCGTCTTTTAAATATTTGCATTTGTTGGCTTTTTCGTTATTAATGAATTCTCCGTTGTGGTTTAGGCGGAGGTAATCCAAATAATCATCAGACAAATTTGTTGCAAGATGTACAAGAGCAATTCCAATATATGCAGCAATGCCGTAAATTGCATTTCCTCCTTGTTTGAGGGAATAAATAAAAATTACAAGCCAACTAAGTGCCGTAATCGGAATTGTATACGGACGTGAATTATTATACCAAAATTTTATATTTTCTAAAAATTTATTCATTATTTTGCAAAAATATTTTTCATTGCTACTACTGATTCGTAACTTGCCCCTGCTTCAAGAACTTCTTCCGCGTTAAGCCCGAAAAGAGTAATAAGTGAACCTGCATCAATCGGATTGTTGTCATTGAGGTGATTTGCTGCTTTTATGATAGCCTCATCACGTGTAATTTTTGGAATTTGGTTATTTATTCCTTTTCTTAATATTCTGGTTTTCGATTTACCCATAATTACCTTTTTAAATTTTCTATAATTTTACCCTAAATTTGTACTGTGGTCTGTGTTAATTTACGAATTTAGTGCCAAAAGTCCTGCTCCAATCATTCCGGAATAATTTCCCGCCTGAGCTTTTTTAATTTTGACCGGAGTTGTGACAATTTCTTTGTTAACATTTTGTTCTATTTTATCGGTATTTACAAATTCTGCCATAGAACCTGATAATACAACGCAATCAGGATCAAGAATATTAGCAAGTCCGATTATCCCGTTTGTAATATCATTTTGCCACCGGTCAAGGACTTCCTGCATTTTTTTATTTCCGTTTTGAGCTCCTTCTACAACGTCATAAGTTGTAATATCTTTGTTATCAAGCATTTCTTGGGCAGTTAATTTCAACCCTGTACCTGATGCGTATATTTCAAAGCAATCCCAGCTTCCGCAAGTGCATTTTCTTCGTTTATCTGTGTACATTTTAAAATGCATTTCTCCTGCAGCCCCATTTTGACCTTTTAAAAGTTTATCGTTTATTATAATTCCGCCGCCAACTCCTGTACCAAGGGTTATCATAACTGAAACTTTTGTGTTTTGAGATGCACCGATTTTATATTCGGCCCAGGCTGCGCAATTAGCATCATTTTCTACAAAAACAGGCTTTTGGGAAAGAGATTGAAAATTCATTTTTGGATATTCTTTTGCAATATTACCGGTTGAGCCTACAATACCTGTGTTTTCATTGTTTACTGCGCCGCAAGTCGAAAAAGCTATAACATCAACTTCATTTTCATGTTTTTTAATTATTTCAATGAAAGTGTTTTTAATTTCTTCAAATGTTTTTGGGGTTGAATGTTTTTCTATTTCGCCCAAAATTTTGCCGTATTCATCTACAATAGCATTATATATTTTTGTTCCGCCGACATCTATTGCAAGAGCTTTTTTCATAATTATATTGTTCCTCTATTTCCCCTAAATACGAATTTTTTAGTGATTAACTGCGGTCTTGTGATTGCTGAACCTATAACAACACAATGTGCACCTAGTTCAAAAGCTTTAGTAACATGTTCCGGAGTCCATATTCTGCCTTCTAATACAACAGGTAAGCTGCTTTGTTTAACCAGATTTTTTAATAACTCAAAATCAGGCTCACCAGAAGGGGAATTAGCAGATTCTAAAGTGTATCCCGCAAGTGTTGTTGAAAGGATATCTGCTCCGCATTTTTCAGCCTCAATACCTTCTTCAACTGTTGAAATATCTGCCATTGCTATTCTTTTGTTTATATGAATATATTTAATCAAGTCCGTTAATTTTTCTTCGTTCGGACGTTTTCTCTGGGTCCCGTCAAGAGCCACAATGTCTGCCCCTGCTTCAATTAAAGATACTACGTCTTGAATTGTAGGAGTAATATAGACAATTTCTTTCCAGTTTTGAGGAATTTGGTTAGGTTTTGTAATCCCAATAACCGGAACTTTGAAAAGTTGTTTGGCATTTTTGACATCACGCACCCCTGCAACTCTTAATCCTCCGGCTCCGCCTGTAACGACAGATTTCATCATTGCTGCCATACATTTTTCTAGATATAATGGTTCTGACGGCATTGCTTGAACAGATACAACCACTGTCCCTTTTATTTTTTCAATAACGTTATTCATAACAAGATTATATATTAAACAAAACTTTTTGCATTATGGTATAATATTTTCAAAAGAGGTAAATAAATGAAAAAAACTTTAGTTAAATATCCGTTTTTGACAAAAGAAGTAGAAATTTATGAACGTGATAACGGGCATAAGATAGTTTTGGCTCACAAAGAAGGAGATATGGTAAACATATCATCTTGGGTAAAAACCGGTTCTATAAATGAAGATGATACTAATAACGGAATTTCGCATTTCCTTGAACATTTGATGTTCAAGGGTACTAATACTTATAAAGTCGGAGAATTTGACAGAATGCTCGAATCTAAAGGAGCAATTGTTAATGCTGCGACTTGGAAAGATTATACTTTTTATTATGTAACTTTACCAAAAGGTATAAATAATAAAGATTTCAAGTTAGCTGTTGATTTGCATTCCGATATGATGATGAATCCTGTTTTTCCGTATGAAGAATTGGGTGCTCCGTTTGATATAAATGATAATACGGTAACTGATAAACGGGAACGCCATGTCGTAATTGAAGAAATCAGAATGCGTAAGGATCAGCCTTGGACTAAAGTTTATAATGTTTGTAATAAAAATATGTACACTTCTCACCCTTATAAACGTGATGTAATCGGGACTCCTGAAATTATTTCTCAGGTTACAAGAGAAGAAATAGACGAGTATTACAGAAAATTTTATACTCCGAAAAATGTTACAACCATTGTTGTCGGGGATTTTGACCACGAAGAAGTATTGAATACTCTTTGTGAAAAATTTGATTTCCCGAACAGAAAAGAAACTGAAAATAGGGTAAATACTATTGATAAACCTGTCAGTAAAACAAAATATATTGAGACAGAAGCTAATGTGCAAACTTCGTATCTTATGTTTGGCTGGTTAGGCCCTAAAGCAAATGATTTAAAAGCTTCAATTTGTTTGGATTTAATAAGTATAATTTTCGGTGATGGTTCAAGTTCAAGACTTCAACAAAATTTAATTGAAAAATTACCGGAAAAAATATTTAATTTTATCAGTTCTGAACATTATCAATTCAAAGACGGTAATAATTTCTTTATACAAGCTAATTTTAATTCGGAATTTAAAGAAAAAGCAGTTGAGCTTGTAAAAGATGAGCTTTCTAAACTTTTAACAAATAAAATTACAGATGAAGAATTGTCAAAGGCAAAAAAACGTACAAAATCAAGATTTGCGTATTCTGCCGAAACTGTTTCCGAAATTGGTGAAACAATAGGGTATTATATGACAGTTTGTGATGATTTAAAACTTATAGAAGATTATCTTGCTGATTTAGATAGTATTACTGCTGAAGATTTGGAAGAAAATATCAGAAAATATTTGTCTATAAATAATGCGGTTATTTCTGTGTTGGTTCCAAATAAGGAGTAGTATGGAAGATTTTAGCAGGCAGCTTGAAGAAGTAAAACAAAAATGTTTAAAATGCGATAAATGTTCACTTTGTCATACAAGAACAAATACGGTATTTTCAGCAGGTGTTCCAAACTCTAAATTAATGTTGGTCGGTGAAGCTCCGGGATATTATGAAGATATGCAGGGAGAACCGTTTGTCGGGAAAGCAGGTCAGCTTTTGGATAAAATTTTGGGTTGTGTCGGTTTTTCTCGTAAGGAAAATATTTATATCTGCAATACACTAAAATGCCGCCCCCCGGAAAACAGAGATCCTTTGCCTGAAGAAAAACTTGCATGCAAAGAATATCTTGATAAGCAGGTAGAAATATTGAAGCCTCGTATTATTCTACTTTGCGGACGAGTAGCCGTTAATTCATTTCTTGATACAAAATTAGGAATAACGAAGCTTAGAGGTAATTGGTTTGAAGGTCCTTATTATTCAAAGATGATGCCGATTTTTCACCCGTCATATTTGCTGAGAAATGACAGCAGAGAAAAAGGTTCTCCAAAATGGCTTATGTGGCAGGATATTAAAGAAGTCCGAAAAGTCTATGACCAAATGAACGAAGGGTAAGACCGGTATTATTTGAACTGGTCTAACAATAGGTTATGTTCTTCAAGATATTTTAATAACTCTTGTCTGTCGGCGGGAATATCCGCTCTTGTTTTTCCTTGCAATATCTTATCATCTCCGTATGTGCCGTTCATTTTTTCCATTACTTGCATAAAATCACTTTGGTTTAGGTTCCAATCTTCTGAGTCAAAATCTTTTCCCGTAACAGATTCTATAATATCTATATATTCGACTATTTGTCTGACAGACATTAATGAGTTATTTTCAAAAATTTTGCGTTGATTTTGATTTTCAGGTTTTAATAATTCTCTAAAATCACTTGCTTTCATATCTCTGATTTCATTCCATTGAGCTTGGTATCGTCTATATGCCATAGGAGACATATTTTGTACCTGTTCTTGCACAATAGTCCTAAACATAGCCCAGGCAAGTCTGTTTTTTACTTCATATGCTGAATTCACTGCTCCCTCATTGTCCATAGAACTAAAAATCATTGCACAACCTTCCTCAGGATTTTGCGGGCCTATTGGCGGTTTGTCAATATTGCCCCCGCAGCATGAAACGGTTTGTTCCATTGTAGCTAATCTTGTATATGAAGTATTTGGCAAGTTGTTATATAGTGAATCTTGTTTAAATAACCATTTGTTCATTTGAAATTTCATCGTATCGTATAACAATTGAGTTTCATCGTCTGTCAATTCTTTGCCGTAACGCTCTTTCATCATTGCTTTTATTCCGCACATAGGTTCTTTATCCGTAATCCATGAATCACACCAACTTTTCATATCATCATAGTTTTTTCCATCAAATATGAGATTGTTCATTTTTGCAAATTCTTCAGGTGAATAATCTTCAATTTTATTATCAGGATTATTATTGTGCAGTCCCCACATAGAGACTTCTATATTGTCTGTTGTTCCGTTTTTGTTTTTATCCAGAGTAAACCATTTATTTACATTTCTTTGAGCAAAAAATAACGCTTCGCTCATAACCATTAAATCTTTGTCTCTATAACCTGCGTTATATAATTCTTCGTCGGATATTTGTCCGTCTTTGTTTTTATCTAATTTAATAAATAAACTTTGTTTAGGTAAATTTTTTTCGGATTTGCTGCTGCTTGATAGTGTAATTTTACTTTGATTTGAATTGTTAGTACCATTAATTTTTGTCATAAAACACTCCTTTTTTTTGATATATTTATAAAATTTTTCGATTTGAATAAATTGCATTATAAGCGGGTTTTTGTTACAAAAAT
Source organism: bacterium (assembly GCA_017467605.1). Taxonomy (GTDB): domain Bacteria; phylum Cyanobacteriota; class Vampirovibrionia; order Gastranaerophilales; family Gastranaerophilaceae; genus Zag111. The sequence continues at coordinate 31,720 of JAFUSQ010000036.1, forward strand.
TTACTTATAGTAAATAATTTATAATTTACTATAAGGCAATAGATAGATTTTAAAATTCGATTTACGCTATATTTATGTCATTGAAAAAATTGTTTGGTAAGCATTTAAAATCAATTCGTCAGTCTCGAGGTTTAACACAACAGGAGCTTGCAGAATTGATAAATTTGCAGCCGAATACTATCGGACAGATTGAAATAGGGTATAAAGCCGTTTCTTTTTCAACATTAGAAAAACTTGCGGAAAAACTTAATATTGATTATAAAGAATTTTTTAATTTTGAGGAGAATTCAATAAGGAAAAACGGCATATCTAAAGGTATTGTGAATGAAATTCAAAGCCTTGATGATATGTCACAAAAATATTTATTATCCGTAATCAAAAATTTTTTGAAATATAAAAAGAAAATTTAGTATTCTGTTTGAAAATATATTGTATGGTGATATAATCGACTTATGAATAGCAATAAAAAAATCAGTTTTACGACTCAGAACAGGTTAATTATTTTCGGTCTGGTTATTAGTACACTAATGATTATGGCTATTGCTATTTTTGCTACTTTTAATATCCAAAAAAATTTAGATGACAGTTATCAGGATTTTGGTCAGGTAATTTCAAAGGTTTTGGCTATTGAAAGTGTTGAAATGACTAAAGATGTTTCACAAGATCAGGCTTTAAAAATATTAAAATCTCATACAAATTCTATTTTAAAATCTCATCAGGAAATTGTTTTTATTGAATTTAGAGATAGTAACGGAGAGCTTATTTATAAAGCGAATAATAAAAAATTGTCTCACAGCACAAAGCCAAGTATTTCGGTATCTTCTCCAATGACAAATGCTATAGATGATTCAAATATGGGTTCTGTTGTTGTTGGTTTATCCGGCGCGATTACGGATAAAGTTTCTAAAACAACGAGGGCTTCCATTTTATTTGTATTTGTAATTGTTTGGCTTGTATTTGCTTTTGTAATTCTTATAAATACTTATCTTATTACAAGAGAATTAAGAATATTGCATGATGGTGTAAGTAAAATTTCTTCAGGTGAATTTGGCTACAAAATAGAGGGTAAGGACGTAAGTGAAGAAGTCCAAGAATTATTTAATGCTTTCAACGATATGTCTGCAAGATTAAATACTTATGATGAACAAAATGTAGAACAGTTAACTTTGGAAAGAAATAAATTGGAAGCTGTTTTGATGAGTATTGTTAACGGGGTTGTTGTTTGTGATAACAATGATAATGTCGTTTTGTTAAATAATCATGCAAAAGAGCTTTTAGAGCTTGAGGGTGATCAGTTATTAAATACAAATATTCAGCAATATGTTGATACTGAAGGAGATTATTGTTTCTCTGAAAAAATTGATGAATATAAAAAATTATCATTAGAAGAAAAATCAAAGAAATCCATAATTTTCAATGTAAATATCGGCGGACGAATTTTGAAATCAATAATATCGCCAATGTTTACTAAAAATCACGATTATGTAGGTTACATTATTGTATTGATTGATGTAACAAGAGAAACCGAAATGGATCAAATGAAATCTCAATTTATATCAAATGTTTCTCATGAATTAAGAACTCCTGTTACTGTTTTGAGAAGTTATATTGATACTTTGTATAATTATGGTAATGAATTTGATTTTGATACTCAAAAAGAGTTTATCGGAACAATTAATAATGAGATTATCAGATTAAATCGAATGGTTAATGACATTTTGGATTTTTCAAGACTTGATTCCAATGCTAAAGTTGATAAAAACGAAAATGATTTATCTCAACTTGTTGATGCTTGTGTTGGGCAAATTCAAGTTTTATTGAAAGAACACAATTTAAATATTGATGTTCAAAAAGAAAATGACATACCTTTGATAAAATTTAATTATGACTTAATTTTTAGGGCTTTGACAAATTATTTGTCAAATGCTATAAAGTATGCCCCTCAAAATTCTACAATTACTGTGAAATTGTACAAAGAACTTGATAAAAACCAGCTAACCGTTACGGTTAGAGATGAAGGTATTGGGATTGCTCCGGAATTTCAGAAAAAAGTATTTGATCGTTTTTACAGAGTCGAAAATGATACACATACAGTAAAAGGTACGGGGCTTGGACTTCATCTTGTAAAAACAACTATCGAAAAACACCACAAAGGAAATGTTTTTGTTAATTCACAACCTAACCATGGTTCAACTTTCGGTTTTTCTTTGCCTATAGATTTAACTCTTGTTGATAGTAATGATAACGAATTAGTATAATTTTTATAATTCAAAAAGGCTGTGAAGTCTTTCTTGAATATCATCTTCGTCTAATTCTTCTGTCAATCTGTTTAAATCTATTGCCATTTGATAGTAATTTGCAGCATCATTAGTAAAGCCCATTTCCTGACTTGCACGTCCTGCGTTGAAATATGCAAGGGTGTAGTTAGGGTTTAGGGCAATTGCTTCTTCAAAATACTCTAAGGCTTCTTCTGCATCTGATAATCCGTCAAGATATAATATTCCCAAATTATTTTGTGCAAATTCATTTTCAGGTTTTATTTCAACGGCTTTGTGATATGCTACTAAAGCTTCTTCAAGATAATCTTTTTCCCAAAGTGCAATTCCGACTTTTGAATATCCTCTGAAATCTTCAGGATTTAAAGTGATTGCATCACAGTATGATTTTATGGCTTTGTCAAGATCATAATCTGCCATATAAATATCTCCCAGTGCAATATATAAATCATAATTGTTCGGATCTAATATTATCCCTGCTTGATAAGTTGAAACTGCTGCTTCTACATTACCTTTTTGTTCAGCATAAATTGAGCCCAAAGCCTGACAAACAATTGATGTCCATTCGGCATCAGGGTTTATGGCAATTGCTTTTTGATAATGCTCTATTGCATCATCATATAATTCTGCCTTTGCATAAGCGTAACCTAATGAATTGTTGAAAAATGGGTTTTCAGGTTCACGTTCTACTGCGAGTTTGAATGCACTGACAGAGTTAAGTTTATCATTTTTTGACATATATAAATGTCCCAATTCATAATAAATTTGGGCTGTATCTATGTCAAATTCCAAAAGCTTTTCGTAGCAGTCAATAGTTTCTTCTGTATTTTCCGGATAGTATGTTTGCAAGATTGTTGCAAGTTTTACTAAAATTTCTCTATTAAGCGGATTTGCTTCAAGAACTTTTTTATAACATTCAACAGTTGTATCTATGTCTTTGCTTTTTAAAGCAAGATCTCCAATTCTGTTATAGAAATATTCACTGTTTGTAGTATTTACTAAAGCTTTCTTGTACAATTTTTCGGCGGAATCGTACATTTTGAATCTTTCAAGAAATTTTCCGACAGTGTTGTATGAAAATATTGAAACGTCATTTGTCATGCTTTTGTAAAACATTTTAATTGTAGGTCTGTCCCAAGCAAGCATCACACTTCCTGTTAAAAAGTAATACAAAAATCCTATATAATCTTTGTAAGAGCCATTTTGAGAATTGATTTTTTGTAAAATTGATTGGGATAAAATCATTCTCGGTCTGCCGGAGGTTAACGGATTCATTGCAATTGCAGACTTAAATTCTTTTTCTGCAGATTTGTAATCCTGTGCCAATTGCATGAAATAACCGGTATAAAGGTGTGCATCTTTATTGCTTGGACAAAGTGTTATAGCTGTTTTACACTGCTCAATTGCAGTATTAATACTAATTTGTCCCTGTTCCCACATTAAAGTTGCCAATCGATAGTAAGTCTCAGGAATTGTCGGATCATATTTAACTGCATCAACATAATGTTCAACGGCTTCTTGTAAGTCATTATTACGTTGTCCCAGAAGATATTTTTCATGTGCAATTCTGGCTTTCTCTAACGAATCCTTTGCCCTTTCTTTGTTCTCTGTGTTATCTGTGCCTATCATTGGCATTAAAACTTGTTCTGACATTTTGAAGCTCCAATAAATATATATAGATTTACATGTTAAAACGGGGCTAAATTTTTTAACTTTAGTAACTTGGCTAAATTTTCATACGTTTGTATGAGATTGTCAGATAACAAATTAGAAGGGGCGCGGTCAATAGACCGCGCCCCTTCTAGTATTCATAAGTGATTTTCTATTGTCTGCTTTGAACTTTCATTAATAAATTTAAAATTTCGATATACATCCAAATGATTGTAACCATTAAAGAAAATCCAAAATACCATTCAAAGTGTTTTGCAACTTGTCCGTTAAATCTTTCAATATTGTCAAAATCTATGATAAGGTTAAATGTTGCAAGTGCTGCAACCAAAATACTAAACCCTATTCCTAATGGTGAATTTGAGAAAATGAAAGGGATTTGTATATGGAAAAGGTTTAAAATTATTTGCAGCAAATATATTCCAAAAATTGCAAATGTAGAATTAACAATAATCATTCTGAATTTATCTGTACATTTAACCAGATTTGTTTTATATAGCAAAAACATTCCAAATAATGCAAAGAAAGTTCCCAAAGCCGCTTGAGATGCAACTCCCGGATAATATTTGTTTGCCAGAGCTGAAATATATCCTAATGCCAAGCCTTCACACATTGCATATAAAGGAGTTGTAATTATTAAAAATTTATTTTTAGGTGCAAAAATAATTATTAATGCAAGAATTAATCCGCCCCACAAGCCTCCATTATATAGCATTACCGCCTTGTCTGCATATCCGGCCATAATTAAAAACCATGAATATGCAAAAGTTAATGTTGCTAACAATCCTAAAAAACAAGTTTTTAAAATAGTTCCGTTGATGGTCATTGTATGACTGTTTTCAAGCGAATTGAAAGAATTTTTTAAAATATTTTCATTTAAAGTAGGATTAGCCATATTATAACTCCTTTCTAAAAACATTATCCAAAGACATTCTAGCATATAAAAAGAAAATCTCAATTCAGCTTAATTTTATTTTAATTATTGCGTAAAAATTTCACCTCTAACTTATGGAGATGTTGAATATTACCCTTATATTTACGGAATTGTTACTAAACTATTGTTCGCCCCCTCACCCCACCCCTCTCCCATTGGGAGAGGGAGCCGTTGTTAGCGAGCTTTGCGAGGTGTACAACGGCGGGAGAGGGTATAAACTTAGCAATAAAAAAGTAACAATGCCTATATTTACCCCTACCCCTATTTCGCAGTATTAAAAACATATACACTGGCATTATCACCGGGAATTACCGTTGAATTATATAGATAAACTAAATAAATATCATGAATATCTTTTGTTTTAACTATACATGGATTTTCTAATCCTCCTTCATCTAATCCTAAAGAACCGCCTTCCGGACATACTGTTTCTTTATTAGGTTTAGATATACCGTTTACATCTATATAAGCGGGAATTAAAAAATCTGCATCAGATAAACTATTTACACTATCATCTTTAGAATATCCTCTATATATGTTATTATCTGTAATTACGAATAATATTGAACCATCTGATAAACTCCAAGCATATCTGTTATAATAACCTATATTAGTATCTTTATATGCTTCAGATAATTCATTATTGTCTGTGACTGAACCAAGATAAGTCGCACCTGTTAAAGTTCCGTTGAATAATGAACATATTGTTTTAACCTGTTCGGGATTTTGTTTTGCACATTCGTCCATTCCTTCAGCAAATGAGTAATCGAGGTCAGCAAAATTAAAATCGTATTGTGCTTGAGCCATTCTTACTGCTTGATTCAGAGTAGATACAGTTTTTTTGAATTGGCTTCGGTATTGCATTCCTCTTATATTAGCCATCAATGTTGGAATTGTCATTGCTGCGACTACGCCAATAATGCCGAGAGTAATCAGCACCTCCGCGAGCGTAAACCCCGCGGAGCGCAAAAGTCGTGAAATATTGACAAAGTTGGTAGCAGAATACCCCGTCCGGCGAGGACTTTCCGCAAGCGTAAAACCGTTATTTTTCATGTCAATCTCCTTTCTATGATTAATAAAACATGACTATTAAAACATGATTAATATATCATGCCTTATTAAACTTGTAAATATGGTAAATAAAATAAAGCAAGATAAAGGCAATAGGGATTTGTTGTTAAAGGTAATGGGTGAAATAATAAAAGAGAAACGCAAATCTGTAAATAAAGGAATACTGTTATTGGGATATGAATATGATATATCAAGCAGTTCAATAGCATTGTTAGAGAAGGGTACAAGAGACGTTCAGATAACAACATTATGGAAATTAGTAAATGCATTGGGAATGACATTTCCAGAATTTATAACCGAGGTTACACACAGGTTACCAGAAAAGTTTAATATGATATCGGAATAAAAATCTAAAAGGGGGGTTTACAACAAAAATCTTTGTGTATATAATAAAGGAGTAAGCCGAAAGGTAAGTAATCCTCAGTAGCTCAATGGCGGAGCATTCGACTGTTAATCGAAGGGTTGCTGGTTCGAGTCCAGCCTGGGGAGAATTTTTCATTTAGAGGTGTTGAAGGTGCTTCAACACCTTTTATAATGCTTGTTTCAGCGTTTCGATTGTTGCTCATTTTTTGTGCAGAAATATACTGATTTTCAACTATAGATTGGAATACAGGTTTTAGTTTTATATTTAATTCTCCATCTTTATACGTAATTCCATCTGATATTATTTCTAATATTCTTCTTCTCTGCTCAAAATTACCTTTTTTGAAATATTCATGTACGTTTTCAGTAAATCCTAAAAGCATGTCAGTTTTTTCATAGAACTGTCTGTCAAGTTCATTCATTTCGTTTAGTTGAATGAGTAACTTATCTTTTTCTGTTAAACATTCTTGATTTTCGGCTTTCCATTGCTCATAGGTCATATCTTCATTTGAATATAAATTAAGTATTGTTTTAATTTTTCTCTCAAAAAAATTTATTCTCTGATTGATATTATTTCTCTTGTTTTCAGAATATTCATACTTCTTTTCATGAAGTAATTTTAACCTTTTTAAGATTTCTTCTTTTAAATTTGGTGGAATAACAATCAGTTTAACAACTTCTGAAATGGCCGTATCGATTTTTTCTTCGGTAGTATAACACTTCTTACAATCACCACCTCTATTACCTGTACAGTGATAATATATGTATTTAGGTATACCTTGCCTATTCCTTTTTATTTCTGCTGTTAATTGACAACCACAGTGCCCACAGTTAATTATGCCTGTATAGGCAAAATCTATATCGTGTTTTCTCGTTTTATTCGTATCACGTAGTCTATCTTGAACTCTATAATAGAGTTCCTTGCTTATGATAGCAGGATGTTGAGCATTATCTCGGATTGTACCATTATATACAAATACTCCTGTATAAAAGATATTTTTGAGCATGCGTTCAATACAAGATTTTGCAACTTTGTTTCCTTTTGAATTCCTTAATCCATCGTCATAAAGTTTTTTTGTTAGACTTCTTAAGGAATATAGTCCACTATCGTAGAGTTTAAAGGCTTGTTCAATATATGGAGCCTTTTCATTATCAATAATAATTGATTTTGTTTTATCGGGATTTGTAATATTTTTGTAACCTATAGTAACCTTATGAGGGTATTGCCCTAAGTCTGCTTTTTGATTCATTGCAGCTTTAGTTCTTTTACCAATTATTTTTCTTTCATATTCTGCAAAATCAATGCCAATATTTCGCATAAATTCGGCTTCTATAGTATCGTCATTTGATTCTGTTGCTGATAATAATTTAATTCCTGTTTTATTTAAAAAAGGTTTTAAAACCCCGTGAAAATCAGTTGTGTTACGTGTAAATCGATCTATTCTCCACACAATAATAGCATCAATATTATTTTTGCTCTTTCCACAAAATGATTTCATTTCACTTAATTGTGGTCTATACAAATCTTTTGCTGATTCACCTTCATCGGAAAATATTTTTACAACAGTATATCCCATATTTTCTGCAAAATTCAGACAATCTTTTTTTTGCTTGTCTATGCTATATCCAAAATCTGCTTGTTTGTCAGTTGAAACTCTGACATATATAACCACGCGTTTAATCATATCTAATGTTTTAATTTTTTTTAATATTTTACTCATAATTTTATGGTCTCCATTATAACGCTAAAGTTAATTTTTAGTACACTTTTTCAAATTTAATCCATCATATATTTCTTTTACAGCATCCACATAATCAACAAGCAACTCAAAATCCCTCTCTGCACTATTTTGAGTGGGGTTATCTATAATATTTACTGTTAAATTATTTAGCTTTATGCTAATCATATTCAGAGTAAATCCTTTCAGCTTAAATCTGCCCCTATAAAGGGAGTTGTTTGTTGTATATAGTGGATAAATGTAATCGGCTATAATTTGGAATATAATGAACTACATTTTATTATTAAATACTTCTGAAGATATATTCAGTTAACATGTATCTATTATCTGAATCTACTGATTTTTCCTCAAAAATTCCAATTAGTTTAACTTTCATAATTTTCCTTTCTAGTTGTTAATTCTTATTTCCTATGTAAATATATGAGAGGATATCCTTTTTACACTAATCACAATCAGGGGGAATCTCATCTAAAAGTTCATTTTGTTGTTTTTTTAGATTTCTATAAGCAATTTCCAGTTGGTTAGTGACCTCTTGAATTCCATTTCTACTATTATCTTTTGTTGCACATTGCTGTATAAAGTCATCCATATCCGAAAAAACTTCAAAAATGTTACCATCAATATTCTCATAACATTTAACCCAATAATTCAAAAGTAGATACTCCAACATCGGTATGCTTTTTGGGTTTTTAGCATTAGTGTCAAAATAATGCTTAATTTTTAAGGTCGATTCAGAAAAATCTACCTTTTTATGTATGGGGTTTACACTTGCTAATAGTCCAGCATCCCAGTCGTTGTTAAAGTTTTTGACTTCAAGTTCTTTTTTAAAGTTTAATATATTATCGTCATAAACTCTTATATATAAACTATCAGCTAGACCAATACTATCAAATATAATAAATTTTAATTCATGCAAGTATTCTAGTTGTTCTACAATTGTTTCAACTGCTATATTTAAGACTTTAGATGCTCGTTCAACATCAAAAATAAATCCTAAATAATCATCTACTTTGTTATTGCTTGCATAATTGTATTCTGCAAGTATTTCAGACAATATTATTGATGCCGTAAATCCTATTTCCTGTAGAAAGATGTATGGGACCAAAATTCTTGCACCTTTGCAAAATTCAGAATAAACTTTTGCTGTCATTTTATTCATCTCCTTTCAATTTTCTTTTAATTTCTTCAATTCTGTGATTGTCCCGAATATGCTTAGTTTTATCCTTAATAAAGGCTTTAAACTCCTTTAACGCTCTTGATTTTTGGCTGTCATCTTTTTCTGACAAGTCCGTTTCTCTGAGCAAATGTAACTTTATATCTCGGATGTCGTAGTTGCACGTTTCACAAATTTTAAGGATACCATTTTGTTTTATATATTCGCTAATCTTCATCTTTTACCTTCATTTCATTATCTACTAGCTCACAGAACTTGTTATATACAGGGTTTCTATCGGATTTTAGTATATCCATAAGACATGGAATGTCATATTTTCTAATTCCGCAGAATTTTCGCATATCGTCAAAACTACGTAACTGCAATTCAAATCTAAGGATGCGATCAGTCTGAACAAGAAATCCATGGTCTAGTTGCTGACGATATTCTCTGTCCTCGGATGCTCTTATTTCAGCCCCTTTTATGTATATAGCAAATCGTTCATTCTTTTTTGCTTTAGGGACAACAGCCAAACTACTTGGTTTACTCAAGACTTGCAGTCCCTTTTCATATACAACATCATCGTATCGATATACATCATATTTGTCGGTTTCTGCTTTGGCTACTTCACGTATATCAGATAAATAATCTTCTAGTTTTTCTTCCTCGGTATATATATCTGTCTTGAGATGCACTTCGTATATGGGAGCTTCTTTAAGCAGATAATCGGAATCTATTTTTACATTTGTCTTTTGTTCTATTACTTCTGCTATTTGATCAGCATTTTCGATAGTGATTGCGCCAAGTGAATTTGGCATTACAAATAATTTGCCCGAAAATTGAAGCCCAAGTCCATCTGAATGCCTCCATATCTGCACCCCGATTTTGTTTGTAAAATATGGCAAATCATCAGGGTAAGAGCAATATGAATTGGGTATTTTTGTTTTAATTTTATCTATATATATTTTTGTTCTAGTGAAATCTTGTAATATCATTTTTTTACCTTTCTTTTTCCTGTAATTGACATTTTTTGTCAAAAAAAATCGTGCAAACTTACGGCGGCTAAGCCGCGGCATTTTTCATTAAAGAAAAATGCTCTATCTTTTTACCTTCAAATTTAATTTTTTGATCTTTTTTGTAAAGATTTATATAATGCTATAGTGGGCAAGTGCTTTCTTTATTAACTATTGAGACAATTTGAATTTTTGCCGATAGTACCCGTAGTGTTTCCTAGTATCTAGAATATAGTCAAGTTCTACTATATTCGGATCAATTTCACGAAGCCCCTTTAGCATCCTTTCTGCTGTGCGACGGCTAACATTAAATTCATCAATTATGTATTGATAAGTTATTCCGTCTGTTCTTCGCTCAATTGTAATAAGAAGCTCGAGCAGATCTGATACCCTGCTATATCGTGGTTTTTGCATTTCCATTACCTCCTGTTCGTCCGTATCGTACATATGCATCATTTCGTTTAGTCCACTTATCGACGTGAGCATCAACATTCAAAATCGCATGCAGACGTCTTTCTGCGGAGCGACGACAGATTCCGTATATAGATTGAACATCTCTAATGGTAATTCCTGTCTCTGTGCCGAGTATCCGACGCCTAAGGTCTAGTATTTCTTTTGTTTTTGCTATTGTTGCATTCATTTGTTACTCCTTTTTATTTTTTTCAATGTTTTTTTATTTTTTACCAAATTTGGCACGAAAAAGGGTGATTGCCTGATAGAATCTATAAGGACAATATTGATTTTTTATAAAAAGAAGCCCATGGGGTTGTATTTAAGTATGAAATGTGTTATTCTATTTTTGAAAATTTAATTTTGGACCACGGACTTCTTGTTTCGTGGTTTGTTTTTTTGTCTCCTTTTAAGTAAATTGCAAGCTCAATATAACTCAAAAACCCCTTATAGTCAAGACTGTGGATGATTTTGAAAATAAATTTTTGAAAAATTTTTATTCAGAATATATAAATATACTTACATATTGTTTTGATTCTTATAAGTATAAGCTAATATTCTGAAAATTATATAACCATAAAAACTATGTTAATATATACTCGAATTTATACATTGTACTTGCTTTTAATCAATTCGACACATTTATTATACTTACGTTGTATATCAATATCTTCAAGTTGCTCATTACTTATTAGTTCAAGGTATTTAAGAAGCTTAACACCTCTTTTGCGAATAGTATCCTCTAAATTATCTTTTTCTTTAATTTTTGTTATTTCATTATTAAGGTACTTTTCATTATATCCACCTAGGTTTTCAAGAATAAAATTCTTAATAAAAACACAGTCGTCATTTAGTCTTGGGCGTGATTTTGGTGATGGTTTTAATAAATCATCTGGATTACACCAAGGACAATATTTTTCTTTTTTAAATTCTAATAGACCTTCAGATAAGGCTTTATAAATTGTTTTATAACGTTTTAAACCGTAATTAGATGAAGGCATTTTTTTTACTTTTTTTTTGATTTCTATATCTTTATTTTCTTTTTTAATATGAATTTTGTCATTTTCTTGAAGTATATCTAAAGATTTGAAATAATCTTGAGGTTCATAATCAATGTCTTTTAAATCATATAAGTTAATATAATGTAATAAATGTGAACACCATTTTACATGCGAATCACACCAACATATAAGCTGTTTTGTATGATATATTTGTTCTATTGTAGCCTCCATATATTTACTAATTATAGAATATTCTTTTTTACGGTACATTATATGCTGATTTATGAAAACTAATGTTTTTAAAAAATTTATTAAAATTAAATTCATCTTACATAAATCTTCTTTTAAATATTTTTTTTCACAAGTAAGTAACCAAAATAAAAAATATTTATAATCATTAATATTATAATAAAATTCAGGTAATTCTAATTCGAAATTTTGACAAATAAAATCATATATTATTTTAAAATTTTTATCATTTGCATATTCTAATAATATAAAAAATAGTCCTATATGATTATCTTCTTGCAATAGATAACACCCACATTTTTCATTATGATCTATCATATATTGTTCCATTATAAAAACTGCCCCTTACATTATCTAATACTTTTAGAAATTTTAATTACTTACACCTTCACCTTAAACTCTTTCCAATCTGTTACAGGTTCTTCGGAGAATTTGACGTTATCCAAAGAATCAAAGTGTTGTTTGCCGCAGTGGATTTTGAGTTGTTCTGTTGTTCTTAAATCAAACAGGCTTGTTGAACCTTTTGATTCAAGTACAAAATAAAGTTTTTGTTCTCCGTTCTTTTCTAAAAATACTGCCCAATCAGGATTATAAGCTCCTATTGGTGTATCTATTTTAAACCGTTTCGGTATCTTGAAAAACATCTTAACATCAGGATCATCATCAAGAGATTTCGCAAATCTGCTTTCTATACCACTATCGTAAATCAGGTAATCATAGACACTGTGCTCAACGGCAACAGCATTTTTATCAAGGTTTGCTATAAGTTCCTGACTATCAAATATTTCTTGAACATAATATTCCTGACCTGCAAGTTTAACGTACTTTATACCGTCTATAGCAAGTGCATGACGGTTTCTTGATATTATTTCCAATGCTTTTTCTAAAAACAGTTGTGGATTATTTATAAAATCTTTTATTCTACCGCTTTCTTGTAGAATTCTGATTACTGTTTTACGTGTAAGTAGTGTTTCTGCCGTAATCAAACGTATTATATCAGGCAATGTCTGATAAGTTTCTTGTAAATCGAATGTTTGCAGATGGTGTTCTGAGTGTGTAATTCCTGCATTTTCTATATTCAAATCTGCAATTTGTGATACGAGTTTTGCTTTCGGTATATCAGGCATATTACGAAAATCTTTTACACAGTTTTCAACAAGTTTTTCTGTATCGATTTCTACTCTGTAAGTGGTTTTTTGTTTTATCTTATCCCAAAGTTCTCTAAATTCAGGAGAAATCATTGCTTGTTTTTTAAGTCTTACTGTAACTTCTTTATTAGCATCACGAAGAACTGGTCTGTTATCAGCTTTTTCAAGTGCCTGAATAATTGCTCTTTGTGCAGCTTTTGAATATCTTTGGCTAAGGTCAAGTTTTCCTGCTGCAAGTTGAGCTTTCATTGTGTCTTTAACCTTGCCCTCTTTAGTGATAATTTTACTTTCTTTCAAGTCTTCATAGAGCTGTTGAGCTTCTTCAGGAGTGAATGATTTTTCTTCAACCTTAACTTCTGTGCATTTGATTGTTTTAAATTTCTCCAAAGAAATCGGTTCTGATTTTCTTTCTATAATCTGTTTTTTAATTTCTTTTTGTAAAGGCTCGGTTACGTTAGGAATATTAATTTTTTCGATATCGGCATTTTGGTTTATATTTCCGTCATTGTCGATAATTCCTTCAACCTGCAACGCACCATAAGCCATTTGTGCATCAAAATCATCCATTTGATGTTCGATTTCAACTTGTTCTTGGTAAGTTAAATCAATTAAAGTTGATAACTGAAGAACACCGAATTTCATACCTGTTTCATCTTCAATTTCTTTTTGGAGAGTGTCGGCAAATTCGGCAAAACTTTCATTAGCCATTACATGTAGAATGTTTATATTTCTATCTTCTATACGTTCACCGTCTTGATTTACACACAATCTTAATCCACGTCCGATTTTTTGGCGGCAGGTGAATGTTGATTTTTGATCTATAAGTGTACAAACTTGGAATACATTAGGGTTATCCCAACCCTCTTTAAGAGCTGAGTGAGAGAATATAAACCTCATAGGGCATTCAAAGGATAAAAGATATTCCTTATCTTTCATAATTGTATTATAAGTATTGTCATCAGCCTGAGTGTCGCCTTTTGTGTTTTTATAGATACCTTTTTTATCTTGAGAAAAATAACCGTCATGTGCTTTTTCTACATCAGTGTTGAAATATGTTTTCAAAACCTGATAATCAGGCTTATTGATAAGTTCGTTGTAGCATTCTTCAAACATTTGAGCATAAATACCTTTTTCTCCTGTTTCGGTACGGTATTTTTCTACACGGTCAATAAAGAATAACGACAAGACTTTTATACCCTTTTCAAAGTATCTTAATTCTTTTTGTAAGTGTGCTTCAATTGTTCTATAAATCTGAGCACGTTTTATAATATTTTCATCCACACTACCAATGGCTTGACCGAGTTTTACGGATTCGGTATTTTCAAACTCCAAACATTCTGATCCAGGAGTACAGTCGATTCCTGTTATAGTATAACCTTCGTAAAGTTCTCTTTCTCCTGATTTAACAAATAGGTCATCACCTTGCTTAACTGTGATAGTTTTTCTTTCAACTTTGCTATCTTTTCCTTTAATATCTATTTCGATTTTTGCACTAAAACCGTTTTGATTAGATACGGATTTTAGCATTATGTAAGGTTTATTAAAATCGTTAGAAATAGAATTAGAAGATACACATATTTGTTTTACTAATCCCATTTGATAAGCATCAACAGGAGTTAATCTATATAAAAGATTAATCTTTTCTCGGTGAGTTGCAGAATATCTCAAAACACACATCGGATTTAGTGATTGAATAGCCTCTTTTGCTTTAGGAGTATTATCTACTGATTGAGGCTCATCAATAATAACAATCGGATTGGTATCCTGAATATATCTCATGGCAGTTTCGCCGTTGAGCTTATCTTGTTGTTGGTTGATGATATTTTCGGATTTTTTGAAAGCATCAATATTTATAATCATTATTTCAATGTTATCTGACATAGCATATTGTCTAACGTCTGATAATTTAGATGAATTGTAAATAAAATAATGATAAGGTATCCCGTCATAAATATCTTTAAAATGTTCTTCTGTAACCTGTAAGGATTTATAAACCCCTTCACGAATAGCAACTGATGGAACTACAATAATAAATTTAGTAAAACCGTATCTTTTGTTCAATTCTAAAATTGTTTTTGTATAGACATAAGTTTTCCCTGTTGCCGTTTCCATTTCAATAGAATATTGATGAGTATCAAAATCTCTTGTAACAGGGAGTTTATTTCTGCGTTGAATATTGTGCATATTGGCTATTAAGGTATCATTATCTATAAGTAATTCATTTCCTGAGCCGTAATCATTCATTTTAAGATTAAGTCCACCGAAGTTTTTATCCACAGAAAAAGTCATACTTGTTTTTTCTTGTCCTTGAAACAAGTCAGCAACGGCATTAACTGCATCTGTTTGATATTGTTGATTCTTTTTAAATTGTAGTTTCAATTATTTCTCATCCTTATTTTTAATTTGTTTTGCCTTTTTGGTTTTTGGTAGGAAATTACTATCTGTTACGACTTTTTTCCCTGTTTGAAGTTCAAGTTTTTCTCTTGCTTCTTTTGCAATTTTGCCACCTTTTTTTGCTGAACGTTTATTTTCATCTAAACCCACAGAGTTTTCACTTTCTGCAATTTGTCTTGTTGATAATTCAGCAAGTGCTGTAAAGATTAGTTCAGCCTCACTCATGTGATCTCTCAAATTTTGAGATTTTAACCCTTTCAAGTTTTTATGTTCTTTTACGGATAGTCCTGACCATTCTTGATGAATAATATTTGTTAGAATAGCAAATTCTTCACTTTCGGTTATTTCGTGGTCTTTCCAATAATCTGTAAGTTTATTACGAGTTTCTTGCCCCATCATACGTTGCTGAATCCATTTTTCAGAACGTCCGAGCTTTTTGTAAGTTTCTCTTGCTCTGTCAATAGCCGTTGACGGGTCAGACATTTCTTTCATACGTTCATAGCCGACTTTTGCAAGCCATAATTTAACAGGTTCAGCTTTAGGACTTGGAACAGATTGAACTAACCTTAAACAACCCTCTACATCAAGAGCATCAGTTTTATAAAATTTACCATCTGTTGCTTTCATTTTCAGTTGACTACAATTTGTAGTCAACTCGCTTCCTTCTTTTTTTAATCGTGTTTTAAGCACACTCCAATATTTTCTTGGTTCTTTGCTTTCCGTTAATATAGCAATTAAATCTACAACAGAAAAATACCATTTTTCGTGTTCTTCATCATAGACAGACCTGATCTTACTATTTTCAAAAACTTTTAGTTCGTTTTTCATATGTTATATTCTCTCTCCACATTCTGCCATTACTTCGTTGTATATACTTGTCATTTCCCCTGTCATATCTTCTAAATAACCTGTTATACAATCAAATTCATAACTAATTCTTTTTACCCAAACATACAAATTTGTTAAATCCAAAGTAACATTTTCTCTTGAAACATAAAAATGAGGATCTTTCGTGCTTTTCGATTTCCCAATAGGGTATCTTCCAAATGACATGTCATCAGTATACTCGTAAATAATATCAATAAATTTACGAACATATAATAACGATTTCTTAAACACCTTATCATGGTTGTTATTTATTAAACTCATTGCAACGTTGTGTAGTTGTTTTATATCGTGTTTCCCTTTAATACTACTTTCTTCAATTCCCTCAAACTTTTCAAGTTTTTTGTATATAGGATAAAGAGAGTTAAATCCTTTCAAATAAAGCTCAATACCATGAACAATATTAAACAATATCGGGAATATCCAAATATCTAAAATGTTATGTGTTCCAGTTGCTTCAATACATTCTCTCAACAAATAAATAGCAACTTCAAAATATCCCTCTGCTAACCTAAAAAAATGAGCTTCTACTCTGTCACTTGGGTCAAATCTCCAATTCAAAAAAGCTGTTGTATCAAGTGAATAACATGTGTCAAAAGGATTTTTTGCATCCTTCATTAATTCATCTAAACTATAAGCCTGTATTTTTTTATCTAATGATTTCCATTTGTCTTTATCCATTTTTTCTCCCTTACAATAATTTCATCTCAATATCTCTATCTTTCAAGATATAGTGTGCATTGGATAGGGCGGTGTCGTCTTTGAAAGATTTTTCGGATGATACGATTTTTGCAGGTAGAAATTCACACATCTTTTCCATATCTTCAGGAGTTATGCCGTCTTTGCCGTAATCCAAACAAACTAGGACAAGACAATTTTCTCCGATTGAATATCCTTTTTTATCGTTTATTTGAATTTCATTTATCGGAAAATCAAGTGGAATACCGAGTTTGAGCATAATTTCATAAACGACATCAAGATCAGTTCTATCAAGTTTTATTGTATCCTGCATAGAAATCATACGCTGAATAACCTCATCATCACTTGAAGTTGGTGTGCTATCCCATAAAGTTAGGTTTGAAGTATCAAGTTTGAATACTTTGAATCCTGTATCAACGGACTCGTTTTGCTCATGAATTTTAGCTCCTGCACGTCTGATACGTTCTTTGCCGATTTCACAGATGTTGTGAGGTTTTCCTATTGAAGTTAAGAAGTTAATGGAAACTTCCAATTGCTGTTTTGTCTTTCCTGAGGCTACTTGGTAGTTTGCGTCAAGGTTTTCAGGAAGTTGAACAACAATAAAATGCCTTTGTTTATTATCTTCTGAGTTTAACTGCATTACTGCTTGAGCCGTTGTTCCTGAGCCTGAGAAAAAGTCTATGACTATATCATCTTCTTGAACATTTGCTATTTGAATTAAGCCTCTTATAAGTTCTACTGGTTTTGGATTGCTAAATACATTTTTTAAACCTAATAAATCTGTTAAAGAGTCATTCGCTCCCTGATTATGTCCAAATTTTACACAGTCCCACCAGTTAGTTGCGCATTGTCCTTCTTCTTCTCTCTCAAATTGAAAATATTTTTTTCTTGGCATACCATCTCCACCACGAGGGAATATTATACGATTATCAGCTAAAAGTTCTCTGTATGTGCTTTCTTCACCCATCCACTCTTCATCAAGTTCAACTCCATTAGGCGTAACAATTTTATATCTAGAGCCTGATTGGTCTGAGCCTACTTTCCATGGTTTTGAAGCCCACGCTCCTCTTGGGTCATTATCAGGGTTTGAAAAATTCCCAGTTAAATCAATTTTACCAACTCCCTTTTCTCTAAGTATATTGCTATTCTTTGCATATACTACAATATGCTCAGCAACTAAACCTATCATTTTGGTTTTATCATTAGGCTGATTATGTCTTCTTCTCCAATGTATATGACCCTCAAAATTTTCTTCTCCAAAGACTTCATCACATAATTTTCTCAAATTATGTATTTCATGGTCATCTATTGAGATACATATTACCCCGTCATCACGAAGAAGATTTGATGCTAACCTCAAACGTGGATACATCATGTTAAGCCAATTTGTATGGAATCTTCCCATTGTTTCAGGATTGGATTTTGTTGTTTGTTGGGTTATTTCCTTATATTTTTCAATCGGATCTTTAAAATCATCCTCATAAACAAAATCATTTCCAGTATTGTATGGGGGGTCAATATAAATCATTTTAACCTTGCGGCTGTAAGATGTTTGGAGTAGTTTCAAAACTTCAAGGTTATCCCCTTCAATATAAAGGTTTTTGGTAGTATCAAAATTTACACTCTCTTTTGGGCAAGGTCTTAAAGTACCTGTCGAACGTTTGCCTGCAAGTTTATAACACTCAGCTTTTCCCGACCACTCAAACTTATATTTTTCAAAATCATTGTCGATATATTCTCCACAAAGATTCAGCAACTTATCTATATCAAGTTTGCCGTCATTAAAACACTGTGGAAAAACTGCTCTTAATTTTTCTCTTTCATCAAGCTCTATATCTTTACTTAACCCTGAAATCTTTTCAATATTCTCAACCATTTCACTACCCCTTTATGAATTTTATTTTAGCATAAAAACTTCAAATTTACCCCAAACAATCATTTATTGTAATAGAATTAATTTTTTGCCGACATCGTGTTATTTCAGCGGATAATTTATGTTTATCATAAAAAGTCTTTGGTATTCTAACGAAAGAATGAGCTAAATCAAAACTGTGCATTTTTGTTAAGTCAAACAAAACATTGTATGTCAATGGAACACATGCATTAGGGTTTTCATATATGATAGTTTTATATGGCATCATTAAAATAGCTGCTGATATATTATTGCTATGCTCCCTATTAAACATTCCGTCAAAAGTCATTTTAGGACAATATCCACCTCTGTATTCTTCTAAAATCTTGTCACCTTCTTTCCCGTAAAATGCTTGGAACATATTACCTGAATAAAAAGCACAACCTTGATGTGAGACAAATAGAGGTTTAAAATGAATTAAATCAACCAAATCCATTTCTTCATTAAATAAATTTATTACCAAAATATTCATTTTATTAAGTTTAAATTGTTCGCTTTTAGCCTTAATATTTGATATTTTACTAATCCAATTCTCAGCAGTAGTTCGATATTTTTTGTTTGTACCTGCTGGACATACTGAATAGAAATCTATAAATACACCTTTTTTATCACTATTAATATATTTTTTCCTACTTTCTTCTTTGTGCTTTTTGATACCATCTTTTTCATCATCATTCATATTTTGTGTATTTACTTCAAATATAACTTCTTCATTATTTATCAAGCATTTAAAATCAGGAGTTTGAATGTTCTTTTTAGCTTTCGTTTTTACAGGTATGATAGAATCTACAAACATACGAGCAATATATCCGACCGTATAAATTTCTCCTAAGATTGCATTTTTATTTGCAGTATTTGATTTTGATTTTAAATATTCTGATTTTTTGGTTTCTAACCAATTTCGATAGTCAAAATAATCAATTTTTAATAAATATTCAATACAAACGCTTAACTGTAATGCTTTTTCATGTAATCGCACTGATTTAGATGAATTATTTGATTTGTCGTAATATAGTTCAATTCCATGTATAAATATTAGTTTTAAAGGATCTTCGTCATCCAATTCATAAACTTTAGACATAAAATCATCATCAAATATACTCCCTAATGGTTGAAGTAAGTGAAGTTTTATTGATTCTTTTATTAATTTACTGTCGTATTTAGTCATGATTAATTTTTATCCCCATATAAATATTCTATTATGAATAAATACATTTTGGACAATTTTTCGTGCTAAAATCATTACAGAATGGCAGAAGTAAAATGTAAGTTCAATAACAAATATAGTGCTATTGTTGAGGCTAATCGACTTGAAAGTTTTGTCGGTGATAAAAGTTTTATCCCTGTTTATGCCTCAGCTAATGCTAAAATTTACCCATACCAAGTTGCAGCAGCAAGGTTTGCTCTCCGTTCTGATTATTTAAAAGGTTGTATTCTCTGTGATGAAGCCTCTTTAGGTAAAACTTACGAGGCACTTTTAGTTGTATGTCAAAAATGGTACGAGGGCAAAGAAAATATTTTAATTATTCTGCCACCAAACCTTGTTCCACAATGGAATAGAAAATTAGAAAAAGATTTTCCGACAGTACCGCACATATTTTGGAATAATTCAAAAACTTTACCATCTGAAGAAGGAATCGTTATAACAACTTATGATATAGCCGAAAGACGTGCAAATGTTATAAAAGAACGTGATTGGGATTTAGTTGTATTTGACGAAGCTGACGTTTTATCTAAACCTGATAAAAAGATGGTGCAAACCCTAAAGGATGCAGTAGGGCTTGCATACAAATTACTCCTTACTCCAACACCTATCACAATGAGTATTATGGATATTTATGGACTAATTCACTTTATAGATGAAAGTCTTTTGCCTGATGCTGATTGGTTTTATAAAAGATATTTCAGGCGACCTGAAAATTATCACGAACTAACAGAATGGGTTACTCAATTTTGTTTCCGTACTTTAAAATGCCAAACTACCGATTATGTGAATTTTAGCCGTAGAATTCCGATTACGGTTGATTATGAACTGTCAAAAGAAGAAAAACTTATCAATAATATGCTTAATGCCTATATAAAAGCTGATGACAAAGTTGCATATCCTGAAATAGATGAATATAACCTTAGTTTAATGCTTTTTAAATCTTTTTCATCCTCTCCACGGGCCTTATCTAACATTCTTGATGGTGCTATAAAACGTACTTACGGACACGAAAAAGATGTCCTGACTGAAATCCAAAAACTTGTTGATAATATCCATATAAATTCCAAAACTGCCGAATTATTAAAAATTTTAAAAACTACTTTCAATCATCTAAAATCAATGAAAGTAAAACAAAAAGCTATAATTTTTGTAGAACATAGTCTAAGTTTTGATTATTTGTATAAAATCTTTTTAGGACAGGGTTACAACGTTATCAAATATAAAGATAATGACACTATTGAACAATTTAGAGCAGATGATGATATTCAGATTTTAATAGCTAATGATGAGGCAGCAAAAGGAATTGACCTTGAATTTTGTCCTGTTATTGTGAATTATGATTTACCTTATGACACCCTAAAAATTGAACAGAGAATTTGCCGATGCCACAGGCAAGGTCAAGAATCCGATGTTTTAGTTATAAATATGTTGAGTAAAGAAAACTTTGCAGATGTCAGGATTTTAGAACTTATAAATAAGAGAACGCTACAATTCAACGGGATTTTAGGGATGTCAGATGATATTGTCGGGAATTTCGGGGGCAAATTAAAAGATATACTTCAACAGTTCCGAAATATTAACGATGTTGCTCAGGATTTCAAAAATAATTTATCATTGCACAAACAAAATAACACAGAACTTGTAAAACATACGGAAGATACGCTGTTTACAACTTTTTCAAAATCAATATCCGATAAAATCTCCATTAGTCCTGATTACATAGAAGATAAAATTGAAGAACTTAATGCTGATTTGTGGGAAGTTATAAAATATTATTTTCTAAATATAAAACCAAATTGTTATGACATAGATGACGAAAAACAAACACTAACACTTTATGACGGGCAAGAAAGACCTTATTTATTCACATATATTGGAGATAGACCACGACAAAAATATCAAGGGTACCAAAAATATGGGATGGATTCGGATTTTGTGCCCGTAAAAGGTCGAATTTCATTGATGTCTATATTTGCAAAAGGGATATTGGAACAAATGGATATGGCTTGTCCTAACGAAGCCAAAATAACGGTAAATTCTGATATTGAACCATGTGAAATAGCTTATTATCAGACAAATATATCTGCCACAAAAGGTAATTGGTATAAAAAGAATATTTTAATCGGGCAAACACAATCGGGGAAATTTCTTAGTGAAGAAAAATGTCGTGAAATACTATCCTTGCCGATTATCCAAATTGAAGAAAGAAATTCTATTGATAAAATCAGATTAGGTGAACTTCTAACCGATTTTGACGGAGTTGAAAATATAGATAATAAAATATCCAAAGACGAAATTTTACAAGAATATTTTAAAAATAAAGAAGGTTCTATTGCTTATGAGGTTGAAAGATTAAAACTGCTTGCAGGACGTAAAAAAGCAGGACTTGAAGTCCATTTGAAAGATATAAAAACAGAAATAGATGAACTCAAGAAAAAACTAAACAACAAAGATACAGACCGTTTGCAAGAATTAGAAATTACAAAACAAATTAAAATTTTAGAAAACGATCTAAGAAAACAGGAAAACGATTTATTCTTTGATATGGCTCAAATTGATGTAGATACTGAAAAAGAAATTGCCGCCCTAACGGATTCCTACAACTTTCAGGTAAATACAGTTAGAAAATTTAAGGTACAAGTTTTTGGAAAAGATTAGTTATCCTGATACGGTTTCGGAACTCCGTTCCGGAACCGTATGTTATAATTTTTTTATTACTCCAATTATTTGACCAACAACTCTAAAATCACCATCCTGTTTAATCTCAAACGGTTCATATTCTTTATTCAGTGATATGGCTGTCAAAATATTAGGACGTTTTTGGATTTTTTTACAGTAAAGTTCTGAATTATACACAAATGCATATATAACACCATCATTTACAAATGTTTTTGATTCATCAACTAAAAGATAATCCCCAGAACTTATTTTATCTTCCATACTATCACCTTTTGCAAATACGATAGAAACGGATTTAGGATTACCACCTAATTTTCTTATAAAGTTAACATCAAACCCTAATGTATCCGATACAAAATCAGCATTAGGCACAGCACCCGTTCCACAGCTTAATTCTACTTCATCCCGTATAGGAATTTGTATTATCTGATTTTCAAGAGGCATTGAAGCATAATCCAAAAATTTAGTCGGAATATTATTTTCTTGAAGATTATCACGTAGTAAATCAAGTTCTTTTACTGATAACATACTACCTTTTTTCATTCTTTGTCCTAAATTTTGTTTTGTTGTATTTATCAATTTTGCAAAAATTTGTTTTTCAAAATTCGGTACAATTCGTGAAATTTGCTCATAGCAATATTCTAATGTTAGATTTGTGTCCTTTGTGTAGTTATATCTTGCCATTTTATTTCCTCTTGACAATATAAAAATATTTAGTAAACTATTGTATAAGATTAGTTTACTATAAATTTACTAAAATTGCAAGTTAATTATATCAGATTAAATCAAAAGAACAAGAAAGGAGTATCATAATGGGGAAAATAGCAATCAAGTTAAAAGCGGCAAGAGAATCTTTAGGATTTACTGAACAAACATTATCTATGGAATTACAATTAAAAGGTTATTCTGTAACAAAAGAAGCCATAGAAATGTATGAAAGTGAAGAAATTGAACCACCTGTGTCTTATTTAAAAGCACTTGTTGATATTTTAGATGTAAGTCCATATTTCTTATTATCAAACGATTCACAGGTTGTTAAAACTATGAGAGAACCAATGGTATTTATACCGTTTTTTGATGAAAACGAAACATCATCTTGGGAGGCTTATCAAAAGGCACACGAATATCCAACTAAATATGTTGCTATGGCGGCTAACGTATTTGAAAAAATCATGTCTGACGATAAGGAATTAAAATAATGTACGATGCTTTTGGTCATAATATTTCTGCACTTTATTTAATGGTACAGATGCAAAATAGTAATAGAATCGTAAAATTTAAAACTGAAAGCATTGATTCAGCTATTGGATATTTGCAGTGGCATATTAGGCGTTACAGACGGGGATTATTGCTTGAAATTGCTACTCTGAAAAAATTTTATGATTGGAGAACTAAATCCGTAAGGTATTCTTATGAGTAAATATATTGCTCTCATAGACTGTGATAGTTTCTTTTGCAGTTGTGAAAGAAAATTAAATCCCGAATTAAATAACAAGCCTCTTTGTGTTGTATCTTCAGAAAGGGGCTGTGTTATAGCACGGTCAAAAGAAGCTAAAGCTATGGGAATAAAAATGGGTGATCCGTTATTTAAAGCAGTTGAAGAACACCCAACATGTATTTATATGGTTGCTAATCATTTTAATTATCTGAGTATATCAAAACAGATAATGTATATTCTTAAAGACCTAAGTCCTAATGTTGAAATCTACTCAATAGATGAGGCTTTTGTTGATGTTACGGGCCTTGTTAAACTTTACAACAGAAATTATTTTCAGTTGGGTAAATATATCCAAAATAAAATATGGAATGAAGTCGGTATGCCTGTAAGTATCGGGATAAGCCGTTCAAAAACTCTTGCTAAATTAGCATCCGATAGAGCCAAAACGACAAAAGATAGAGTTATCTTATTAGGGAAAAAGAAGTCATATCGGTATTTACAAGATGTTGATATATCTGAAATATGGGGTATAGGTGGCAGATTAACAATTCGTTTACATGGATTTGGAATAAGGACAGCAGCACAGTTTGTTAAAATGCCTGATAATTTATTAAAAAAGAATTTTGGGATAAACGGTTTAACAACTAAATATGAGTTATTAGGGAATTATGTTATTCCGATAGTAAATAATCCTCCACCACCAAAATCAATATGTGATACACAATCTTTTTCCGAATTTACATCTGACTATGACTACTTAAAGAATGAATTGCAGGTGCATATTCATTCTGCTTGTAGGAGATTACGGCAAGCTGGGTGTAAATGTAATAAGATTGGTGTAATTGTTAAAACAAAAGATTTTAAATGCTATTTTCTTGATGCAGAATTGGAACATCCGACAGATTTTGAACTTGATATTTCAAAAGTAGCTTTCAAGCTCCTTTCATACATGTATGCACCTGATATTTTGTACCGCAGCATAGGAATATTGTTAGAAGATTTTATTCAGGTTGAAAATCAACAGTTGAACTTGTTTGAGGATCAAACTAAAAAAGAAAAAAGTGAAAAACTTGGCAGAGCCATAGATAAGTTAGAAGAACGTTTCGGAAGAAACATTGTTCAGGTTGGATTTACAAATAAAGAAGTACCGAATAAGCAAGGATTTATGACAGCACCAAAACTTGTGTATTAGTAAAATAAGACTACTCGTTGTACGCAGAACTGTTTCATCTGCCAACAGAATAGTCCTATTCCTTTTCTATTCATCAAAAACCTTTCAGGAAACAGCAATCCTTAGTCACTCTGCTATTGTTAGTTCCAAATAGAACAAAAGAACAATCATAAAATTGTTCTTTCGGCAGGGTTCCATATTCTACTATACTGTTGTTTGATGGTCTTTGCAGAGAGTGGCACAAACATTAGAATTACCACCATCCGATTGGTTACGGCATTGTCATATCTCAGACTTCCTGATATTACTATCATTACTAACAGTATAAACTTATTTTCTGCAAATCTCAAGTCCGCACAGAATAATTGTAAAGAAATACGTTACCACATAAATACATGAAATTTATCAATTGATAATTTCGTTGATTTTTATAAAAACTCATTCTTTTTGAATTTTAATGAGTTTTTATAATATGTCTTAATTGCTTATTCTGTTTGTGATTGAGGTTAATTCTTACATACTCAAATGCGTCTCTTTGTAACAAAACTCATAGTATTGTGCTGCGTTTTGGAGAAAATAGCGTTAAACTGTAGACAAAAATTACGTGAAAATTTGAGGTAAAAAAATGGTAAAAAAGAAATCAACTTTTAAACGAATTGATAAAAATACAGGAATTGAATCAGAAATTTCTACGGCAACAGCAGCCGAACCAATAAAAGACCGTTCTATTATTGAAGGTATTAAAACGGCACTCAATACTAAAAAGACAAGAAAATATTATGCACTTTTTTGTACGGGGATAAATACGGCTCTTAGGATTTCGGATATATTAAAACTTCGGGTGTCAGATGTTGAAACGGGATACGTCCATACAACAGAAACAAAAACAGGTAAACGTAAACAGTTCCCGATAAATGACGGATTAAAAGCCGTTTTGGCTAATTACATCAAAGAATTTAAACTTAAAGATAATGATTATTTATTTTTCAGTAACAGAAAAGACGGAATAAGGAATATCCAATATATTGACCAATCACAGGCTTATAGAAAGCTAAAAGAGGTTGTGGAGAATTTGTACCCTGAAATTCATTTTTCAACACATGTACTTAGAAAGACATGTGGTTTTTGGTTATACAATCAAACAAAAGATATAACCCTTGTGATGCACGCACTTAACCATTCTTCTGTTGCCGTAACAATGAGGTACATCGGATTGACACAAGAAAGTGTTGATAATGCATTTAATGGGTTGAATTTATAAAGATTAAAATATCTGTTAAACCATAAAGGCTATTGCTGACATTAAGGGGCTTACAATATTTAATTAACAAGCCTTCGATTGGCTACGGCACTATCTCCCCGTTATAATTTATCATACGGTTACTGACTTCCTGATACTTGAAATACCATTAACTACGGTATAACATATTTTCAAGATTTCTCAAGTCTTTGTCCAAAGCGGATAATTGTTAAATAATAAGACTATTGAATAAATTTAAAAAGACATGCACTGTTACCATGCATGTCTTTAATACATCTAAACAACCCTTTCGGGATAGTAACTATCTATGGTCCGCTCGTTACTTTTACAGATAGATTGCATCCCCTGTTTAGCATTACTGCTTCCAGTGCTGTCCGTAGACCTCGATATTTCTATCTATTATAAGTATAATGCTATTTTCAGAAAATCGCAAGTGCTTGTGCCAATTCAATACATATTAAACTAGTCCTTAAGGGACTTATATACTTAATTAGCAAAAATTTAAATCAACCCTCTTTGAAAAGATAAAGACAATAAAAGAATTTTGTCAGTATCTCTCAATCCTTGATCTAAAAGTTTTTCCATTCTTATTCTGTTAGCATCAGTTTTTAAAGTATCTGAAACACCTCTGATAAAATCAGAGTTATCCCATATTTCTTTTAATTTTTCTTTTAATCTTGTTTCAATATTTGTTTCATTCATAATTATTAAACTAACCCTTTATCTATTTTTACAGAATAAGGAATAACATCGGCAGAATCATTCGTACCTGTTTTTATAAGAAAATCGAGCATTTTCTGTAGTTTTATCTTCAGTGTCTAAATATACCATAGTACATAATAAAAAATCTTCTTGATCCCAAATTTTCTTCAATCGGTCAAATACTTCTTTGCCTAAATCGGAATATCTTTCTCTATCTAAATATTTATAACCTATCATAACTTAGTCCTCTTTTGTCGTTATAAATGTTTCATCATCACAGATTAGTGCTGTTAAGTAGCCGTCAGGTTCTATTCCACAGCCTGTATTTATCCCGATTTTGTCATTATCAACATAGGGAGTATAAAACGGAGTATGCCCGAAGATTACTTTTTGCTTTAGGCAATGCTTATTATAAATAAAATTATCCCTAATCCATAGTAAATCTGTTTTGTCTTGTTTTTCTAACGGTTTATCAGGTCTTACCCCACCATGGACAAACAGATATTTATCTGTCAAATGATACAATTTTAGTTTTTTGAAAAAATCCATGTGTTGTTTAAAAATTTCTGTAAAATCTCCATAATCTTGCAAGGTATGGAAACCTCCACAGAAAACCCATTCTTGGATATCTTCTTCTTTTTTTGTTTTGAGAATTTTCAACAGCATATCCTCATGATTTCCACATAAAAATATACAGTTTGTTCCTTTGGATAATTCTATTAACTTGTTTATAACGGCTTTAGAATTTTCTCCACAATCAATATAATCCCCTAAAAAGATAACTGTATCGTCTTTTTGTGGTTTTAATTTATCTAATAATTTATTCAGGTGATTAATTTCTCCGTGAATATCACCGATTGCTATTGTTCTCCCCATAATTATTCCCCATACTTCATTTTTACATATTCATCATATCGTTTTTGATCCGCATCTGCATACTTTTGCATTGTGCGAATCATATTATTGCAGGTATCGTAGAAATAATTTTTATTAACAAGAATATCAAAAACTGTTTCTACATCCTGATTTCTGTAATCCTGTTGAATAAGTCTGATTTTATTATCCCTTACCCACGCAAGCCATTTGAATGGTGAATACTCATCATTTATATAAACTGCATGTTTATTACTTTCTAATTTCTCCAAAAATTTAGGAAGATATTTTACAAGCAACTGAGCAACTATCCCCAACTCATTCTTTTTGTCGGGAGAAAATATAGTAGCAATATCTGTCCAAAGTTCTTCCCCACGATAAACCTCATCATAATCAACATCATAAAATTCTTTTTCATCTTCCCATTCCATAAATATTTCAAATTCATCAACGGGTGTGGGTTCATTTTCAGGATATGGAATTTCTTCTTCGGGCAAGTAATATTTGCTATTAAAAAGAACAATGCTCGTTAGCAAATGCAAATCTGTTGCATCATAAGTTGATAAATCCTTGATGCTGTATTCAAAATATCCTTGAGTTTTAGCATAATCTTCCCACTGCTCTACGGGCAAATCAGGTCTTTTAGAGTGCCAATGGTCGTTTTCATCCTTTTTGTAAAATAATGCGTAGTTGTTATTCATAATTATCACCTTTTGTATTTTATATTTTCTATTTCTAACGGTTTCCCAAGGTTATCAATATAACCGTATTTACCGTTTTTTAATGCTCCGTTGAAATCGTTTCCATCGTAGAAAAGCCAATCATATTCAAATGGAATCAATACATTTTTATCTATATCAATAACTCCAAATTTATTATCTTTTACCATAAGTATTGTATTCCCGCGTGTGTACATAAATCCATTATTTTTGTACCCTGCATCAAACGGTATAATAATTTCTCCATCCTGATTTATTAGAGCTTCTTGAAAATCTTCATTCTGAGCCATAGAAACATAAGTTCCGTTATCAAGTTTGTAGAAAGGATCAATGCCCTGGAATTTTCCTAAAGGTATTTTTATATTGCCAAATCTATCTATGGCACAATATTTAAAATTAATCCTTGCTTGATAATACCCTTCTCCTAATTCAAAAATATCATCAAATTCTTGTTCACATACCTGCTTGTTATCCTGATTTATTATGATTACATTGCTTTCATATTTTTTATGGGCAATAAATGTTGGATTATCCGATAAAGATATTTCATACATATCTTTACCCTCAGCAAACGGTACCAATTTTTCATAATCATACGGAATAATTTGATTACCTTTATAATCTACCATTCCATACAATCTGTCTTTCTCAACAATAGCAAAATCTTTTCCAAGTTTAATATTATTAAATTCAAACGGTAAGATAATTTCATTATTCATGTCAATACAGCCAATTTTATTGTCTTTTTGTGCAATTAAATAATCATCATTACTCTCACTTGAAATAAATTCATAATCAAAAGGTATAATAACCTCACCTTCAAAGTTAATGACTCCAAGTTTAGAATTTTTCTCGGCAATAATAAGACGTTTATTTTTGTTTATATATGCTAATGAATCATATAAAAAAGGAATAATAACCTTTTCATCCTTATCTATTACATACCTTTTGTTATTTCGCTTACATATAAACAAATTTTCATAAATCAACCCTAAACTTTGGTAATGTGGTTTTATTACCCATTTACCTGATTTATTTATAGCACCCCATCTGCTGCCAAATTTCACTGCTGCCAAATCTTTGTAAAATGGTTGTACTTCATTAAATATAAAACATTTCTCCATTATCTTACCTCTTCAAATATTGTGTAATCACAATGATCTGTTTTTATTTCTAATCCATATCCGTTTTCAAATTCAAATCGGATTTCATCAAACATATCATCCCCATCTTTACGTTCTATCCCTAAATGCGAAAAGTTCATAAAATAAACTTTATCGGTCTTGTTTATTTCAATATCTATAAGTTTTTTGCCGATAATATTTCTCATGAAATTTTTGCTTACATCGGCTCCGTACAAATCCGTATCAATAGAATTAATATTTACGTTAACCAAACTGCCCGTCCAGTATTCGATTTCTAATCTTGTACCCTCAAAATCTAATATGACAGGGCTATCTAGCCATAAAACCGTCCTGCTTTCTTTCCACGGATAATATGATGGTTCATTTGATTTTTCACCCTCACAGTACCATTCGCCATTTTTATATTCAAAGTGTTCATCCCACATAGAGTTATATAATTCACCTGTATAAAAGATTTTATCTATAGTTTTGCCGATGATTTTATCTTTTATTGATGCAAAATATTCTTCTAACGGTTTTGCATTTATAATTCTTGTGGACTTCCATTCTTTTGGTAAATTTTTGCGAGGAAATTCATATCCAATATTTTTAATAAGTTTACTAATCTCACCATAATCAATTATTTCCTGAGTCCAATATAATAGAATAGCAAGTTTATTTACTTCTATCCAATGCTTTAAATTTTCCATAATATATTCATTAAATCTCGGTTTAACTCCGTTAATTATTTCTCCGTTCAATTTCATTTTTATCCAATTATAATTACGTTTATCTTCGTAATCGTTTTGAACTATCAGATATGGCGGTTCATTTTCAATCTTTCCCATACTTTGTAGCACTAACTCAACATTCATCGGTAAACCTGTTTGAGTTTTATCTAATGGTGCTGTTATCCAACCAATTTGTTGATTTGGGGTTTCGTAATACAAAATATTTTCAGGGTTCAACTCATCCCACATTGCAGCAGCATAATCATAGAAACAAATTTCTTCGTTCAGATATTTTGTAGTACCATTAGTTATTTTTCTGCGGATTTCTTCAATATATAAGCGTTCTAAGTCCGAAATTTTGTAAGGGCTTCCATCTACTGCAATAAGCCTTTTATAATTAATACCACAGGAGATAGTTAAATATAATTTCAAAACGACATTAAAACCATTCAGGGATATAGCTTTTTTGAATTTCTTTGCATACTTATCCTTTACGGCAACATTAAAATAAGCATCCGAATCAGGCTTTTCTGCCGTAACATAATAAATGAAGTGAGTAGTTTCGGTTATTACTTTTATTATTGGTTTACCTTCCTTATTTATATATACTTCACCTAAATCATCAGAGTTTACCTGTGCCATTCCATTATTAAAAGAATGGCAGTCTTTAAATTTTCCAAACGGCACAACTACATTATTATACTTATCAATAAAGCCTTCTTCGTTATCAAAATTTGTAACAAGCATCAATTCATCACTAATTCCTGTTACGGATTTATATTCAAACGGAACGATAACTTTTCCGTTTGTATCAATAACTCCGACTTTTCCATTTTGCACGACAGGATATACCCCTTTATGCAATCTGTAATGCATCAAGGCCTCTTTTGTGAAATTATTCGGATAATATATCGGAAAATCTATTTTATTACCCTGAGTATCAATCACCATATTTTGACCATCTTTTCTGACAACAAAGTAGTTTCTTACAGGGATATAAGAGATTTTTTCAAACAAATAATCCGTAATGAATTTCTGTTTCTTATTAGAATAGATAGCATATTTGCCATCTTTACAAGGTGCCATAAATTCGTCAGTATCTTTGAATATCATCTTATCTTGAATATTATCCATACTTATTCCTCAAATTTTTATTTTCAAAATTTTGCCTGTTTTATCTATATAGACATCGCCCTGATCTTTTGTCCAAACACAAACAAAACCGTCTTTAAATCTTGAACACCAGTGTACGTGCATATCTTCACTGAAAGTAAGCACAATGTTATTGTGCTTATCAATAAAATATTCATTCTCACCCTTGCGGGCATATATTAAACCTTCACAGCAGAAGTTTAGTCTGTCATATTCAAATGGTATTACTACCTGTCCATCTAAATTTATCATCCCTGCTTTATTATCTTTATAAACAGCACATACACCCTCTTGGAATGTTTCATGACAATCGTGGTACATTATCGGGGTAATTTCATTTCCTTCGGTATCAATAAATCCATCAACATTATTTATGGATACCATAAATCTTCCCTCTTGAAAAAATCCGATAAAATTGTACTTGAAATCTGTTATAAACCCTTTCTTTTTAGTAGAATATATTGCTTTTAAATTACCCTTCAACAGAATAATAAACTCACCTGCATTATCGTCATTATCCGAAATTAGTTGAGCATCATCGTAGATAAAATCTTCTATTACGTTATTATAACGATCAATTAAACCCCACATATCACCTTTACGAGCAGGATAAACAGTACATTCTCTTGTACACCAACAATCTATTTCATCGTATTGAAAATCTACAACAACCTCGTTGTTTTTGTTTATCAGACCGTATTTACCATTCTTTTTGGCATTAATAAGATTGTTTTTGCATACACAAATTTCTTCATATTCAAACGGAATAATTGTACGATTGAAACAATCAACCATACCACATTTACCGTTCAAATATTCTGCGGCTACTCCCTCTGAAAAATAACAGCCATCATCATACATACAAGGTACAACTTCTTTTCCGTTAATATCAATTTGACCGTGTTTACCGTTTCTTGTAACTTCAAAAAATCCTTCTTCAGAACCGCCACAAATAGTGTTATAAATAAACTCAGTCAGAAATTCTCCTTTGTTGTTCATTAAAGCATACTTTCCTTGATTATCCATAACAAAAGCTACATCTTCATCTTCAAATTCGTTGACTATCATATCCCTGTCAGGAAGTTCAAAGAGTTTTTCACCTTTTGTATTTATACAAATCCTTGGACCGTAATCTGCTTTACCGTTGATTACACCGTCAAAATGTATAAAAGCTTTTCCTTTTTTAAAATTACTTAATTCATATCCATGCATTATTTCTGTTCCTTATATTTCCGAAATCGGTTATATCATTTAGAGCATTTTTAAAACATTCTATAAATTGCTTTTTATCAACCTCAAAAGCATAAAGTTTCTTATGTAAATAATGATAACAGGCAACAATTACCGTATTATTTGATTCTGTATCACTATTCCATAAGTGCATTTTGTCTTGGTCATATCCCCCCAAAGAAAAACGTACATAATCTCTCGTTTCAGCTTTATCAAGGGCGTGTCTGATTTTTTTATTTTTAGAATAATCAAATTCGATATCACAAATAATTTTCTCGGCACATTTTATCTTCAGCCGACAAATCAAACATTCAATATAATTTTCGTTTGAATCTCCAAATTCCTTATAGCTATCGGCATACGATTTTATTTGCTCATCAGGATTAGGATATAATTTAGAATCTATGCATACGTCATATTTCAGTTGCCCATGAAAAGACTTAATCTTTTGCTTAGGTATTGGCATAACCTCATTTTCTGAGTACCACTGTTTTGTATCTCTTGAATATACCCAATTATTTTCAATTCTACCTGACATTTCTGTTTTAAGATTTTTTCTTATTTTATCCATAGGGAGTTTGATTAAGGCTTTATTACTTCTATTCCAATCAAACAAATTTGCACTAAATTGTTCGGAAAAATCAAAGTCTAAAATTTTTCCATCCGACTTTAAGTTTTCCCAATATGTAATATCTGCTTGTTCATCACCTTCAAGATAAACGCCAAATTCCCATACGTTTTCAAGTGTTTTATATGCAATATCAAATACCCTAATGTGTCTTTTAGGTTGATAATTCTTTTTGAATTCATCAGGATTTTGGAAATATTTATCAAGCTCTTTTATTGTATATTTTATTTTGTTCACCCAATTAGAGTAAGTCTTTCTCGGCTTTTTCTTAACATCTGCTGCCATTTGCAGAATATCAAGCATTTGTTTTAAAAAGGTGTCCTTGTTAATCAGAATATCAGCTAAAAACTTCTTTTCTCCATCATTTTCAAATATTTCACTATGAAATACAGACACTCTGATATTATTACTATCAACAGGAGTTGTTAGGAGCATATATGCACTGCCTTCATCATCAAACGGGCAAAGTAGTGATTTATTATCCGTAAATGCCAATTGTGGGAGAAAATTTAGAAAATCTTCTATAAAATCACCGAGGTAATCTTGTGTTTGAATATGTGCACCTTCAATATAAAGGTCAAAGTAATCATCAATATCACCCCAAAAATCCCATTGAGTGCCAGTGGAGTCAAATTTTTCAACAGATTTAGGTGCTTGGTTTTTATGCATATCTGATATGATTTCTTTCTCATTAAAGAAATCAAAATCGTAATCAGCATCTTCAATTTCAAACCATTCTAATCGTTTTCTATCTGTCATATTCACCTGAGAACATTTTGAGTCCGCCTCGGACTAAGTTTGTTATTCATATATCGAATTATTTTAAGAATGTTCAATCCTTTCAAATAAAGGTTTATCATTATCATCTAGTTTTACATAGAAAAACGGAATACATAATTCACTCCTTGCCGTCTTTTTGACTAAAGGTGAATGAATAAATTTAATATTCAAATCTTCGTGTATTATATTTTGAAGTCTTTTATTTATCTGATTCCACTGTTTCATAAATTATCCCTTTATTAATTCCGTATAATCAGGCATTGGCAGGTCAAACGATAGAGCTTCAATTTCTGTAAACCTGTCGGTATCTTTTTCAGGTGGTATATCAAATTCAGAGTCGCCCCAACCCCAACCTGCTGTATTGTGGTTATATTCAAATATCAACTGCTGCCAATTAGTTTTGACATACTTTTTGTAAGCATCATAGAGCTGTCCGCTGCCATAGTCATCTGCTCTATCACTTGGAGAATTTAGGAAATTCACAAGCTCTTTTATTTCTTTTTTCGTGAGTTCCCATCTTTTTGCCTTGGTGTTCCCACGTTTGTAAATCCCTTTTATGTGGTATGTCGGGGATTTAAAATTGATTACGGCAACTGTTGTAAACCCTTCGCTAATTAGCATAAAATATGGTTCTTCACCAATTTCAGGGTGGTCATAAACCCAAATATTATTGAAAGATTTGCCCGTAAAAACTCTATGGATGCTCCATTCGTGCAACTCATCAATCGGTGCAATTGTAAGTTTTGCAAGCTCCATGAGCCAATAATTTTTTATCCCGTACTGATGGTTTATTTCATTAGCCAACTGCAAAAATTCTTTTTTACATTGAAGTTTTTGATAATTTGAGAGCTTTGCAGATAAATCATCAAGCACAACGTCTTGAACCGTTTCAGGTGGCAGGAATTCCCATTTACCGTCAATTTTCTCACTCTTTGTTGGAATGTACAATTTCATCTCAACTTGATTTTTTAAATCATAAGCATAAATGTTTGTGATGAAATTGCCGTCCCCGTCCCATTTTGAATAAAACTGATAACGTTCGGTTCTGAAAATATCTTTTGAATAGTTGCTCAGGAATTTGATTACTTTGTAATACGGCAAATCCACAGCCTCATTGATTTCTGACGGCAAATCAATAAAATCAAAAAACTCATCAGGTGTGAAAGTATAACGTGGATCTTTTAAGGCGACAACCTCAAATGAGATATCCTTCAACGTTTTTGGATATTTGTTGCGCAATTTTATCCTGTATAATTCCACCAAACTCATTGAAGAAATTATCCGATGCCTGTTTTTGTCAAATTCACACGAAACATTTGCCACATAAATAATTCCGTTTATCAGAAAAATCTGTTTCCATTTGTGATGACAAAGAAAATAAACAGTTTCAGACGCGGAAATATTGCACTGTTTTTTAATCAGTTCAATTTCTTTTTTCAAAAACTGTGTATATTTAGGATTTCCGACTTTTGATTTTATGGTTTTTAGTTGCATATTCTTATCATAAACTTTGATTACGTCTATATAGGACATATTATAAGTAATCCTATATAGAGAAAAGTAATCATGTGCATTACCTATAAATATGATAACGCACGTTTTGTTTTTCTTCAAGTCCCCATAAGAGTTTTAGGAAACAAAAATTCACAAAAAAGCGTAGATTTTAATAAAAATATCGTTTTAAATGTGCTTAAGAAGTGCTGTTATAACTTCGGCACAAGCATCCAATTGTTTTTCAGAGGAATTATCTATAATTTTTTGGAGCAGTATTTTCTTTGGAGAAGTTTTATTATCCAAATTTGTAAATCCGAAATCACCTAATGTAAGGTTAAGGGTATCAAGTATTTTTAGGAAAGTTTCAAGGGTAGGAATACTTTTACTTGTTTCAATTTTGCTCATGTGTTTTTCAGAGATACCGATTTTTTCAGCTAATTCAAGCTGTGTGAGATTAGCATCCTGTCTTTTGTTCTTGATTACTTTTGCAATACTTTCTTTATTAATTTCCATGATACACCCCTTATCTTTATTGATTTTACTATTTTTGTAATTACTTCTTAACTATATGGATGATTAGTTTTCGCTCTCTATATTGACTAAATAATTTTCGCATGATAAAGTAATCGCATAGATTACTTAGTCTATAAGTATGATTAGTGTTAAAGGAGAAACAAATTATGGCTATAGGAATGGCTCAACAAAAAGGAACAAACGTTTATGTTTATGACGAAAACAATCGTCAATTGTGGACAAGATGGGGTGAATTACAAGGTTATACATCATCTACCGTTACCATTAAAAATGGTAATCAACTCTATATGTATGATGAAAGAGGAACACAAAAAGGCTCAAGAGCTTGTTAGTGTTGGTTAAAAATAGGGATAAAAGGAGTAACAATTATGGACAAAGTTCGTTCTGTTGAAGAAACAAGTAGTGGTTTGGTTGTAAAATTTGAAAATGGTGGTTCAAGAACATTAAGTACAGGTAGTAGTGCTCAACTTGTCCGTTGGGATGATGAGGGTGTCACCTATAGACAAAATGGAGAAATGAAACATTATAGTTTCAGAACAAGTGCTTATACAAGATTATAAAAGGAGTTTAAATGAAATTAACTGATTTTATTAAATATTCAATAATAGTTGGCATTGGGTACGTTATTTTTAATGTCATTAAATCTTTAATACATTAATTTGCGTTATACAATATTTTTGAATTTGAGGTAAAAATGAATTTCAATGAATTTAATAAAAATATGAATGTAATTTCAAATGAATTTGAAGCATCTAATATTATTAATGATGGAGATGAGTATAATGAACTCATCTCCTCTGATGATTATGTCGAACTTGTTCCTAATATGGGTAGGACATGGTATTATAAACCAGCATGTACCATACTAGTTATACTTTATCTTGCATTACTACTTGGAACATTTGGATATGCTTTTATACAATTTGAATTTGCTACACATATAAGACCCGAATTTATTGACAATTGGATAAAAACATTGGATAAATCTACACTACCATTGATTTTTCAAGAAAATCAAAAACATCCAATTGTTTTATTTGGGCTTTGGATAACATCTGTATTTTGGGGATTAAAAGCATTAGCAAGTCTTGAAAAATTATCTTCCCCATTCTTTTTCTTAATAAAATTGAAAGATATAATATCTGCAAATATAAAACCAATTATTTTGGGTACAGCTTTTTTATTTATAATGAATAAACCATACATATATAAGGTCGCAATAGTGTACTTTATTATCGAATTTATATTGCTTTATTCAAAAATTAATAAGGAGTAATATAAATGAGCCCACAAATTACATACAAATATATTCGAGTACGTCAATTAATCCCAAATGCTACATATGCTGAGTATTGGGAGTTTGTTGATGGTAAAAAAGGTGGTTCAGGTGGTAGTCGTTCTTATCAAGGCAACTTGGTTAATTGGAGTGATACCATGGTAACAACCGATTGCAACGGTTTTGTCAGAACATTTGATGTGAACGGACATGTAATAAGCCAATATCGGAAATGATTATATGAAACCAACTCCGCAGACTTTAGAATCATTAGAAAAACACTTCTTGGAAGTTTATAAAATTCCTGAGTACCATTTGGAATATACTTGTGGTGCCGAGGATGAGGATGAAGATTGTCCAAGTGATGATACAGATTGTAAGGATTGCCCATATAAGGCTTTAGAATCTGTTGAAACTAAAATTTTAGATGAACATTGGGTTGAATTTATTGCTGTATGCGGAAACAAGAAAATGCTACGGTTCCCATATAAAAATACTCTTGAGATGAAAAAACACGTTTTGCAGATAGTAACAAACAGCTATAAATTTCCACCAATAGTCAATGTTGTTAAAAAGTTTTTCCCGACAGAAAGGTAATATTATGACAGTTCCAGAATTAAATTATGCTCAAGAAGCTAAACACCAAAGAGAAATCAGACGTTTAAGAAAAGAATACAACCGAAAAAATTGGTTTAAAAATTTTCTTGATCGTGTGGTAAAATTGTTTAAAAGGTAAGGAAAGATGTACGAACACAAAACAAGCCAAATTGATGATTTAAAAATTCTCGGCATAAAATGTCACGAACGGATACGTGATAATATTGAAATTTATGACCACGAATTTAAGGATGATAACGAAGAACAGGAAGTTCTTGCAGGACGAACTATTTGCACCCATAAGATTTTTGGTTTTCCTATTCTAAAATGGCAAAGCTGTTATGATCCTGAACATCTTTTACCGACTGAACCTGAGCATAAGATTATTTTGCCCGTACTAAATAAATTGGCAAAAATATCTCTTATCACTGCTGGATGTATTTTGGCTGGTATTTGTATCTTTGTTGCAGGAATTTCTACTGCTCATAATGATTGGTTTAATAATACTGTCTATATAAAATCCTATCAGATGCAGAATTTGAACATAAAAAGTCTTAAACCTTATGACAAGGCACTATTTAAGGATGCTTATTCACAAGTTGAAATGGATGAGGCAAGTGCTAAAAGATACGAACATTACCACGAGTATTATAAAAAGGTTGTGGATAAAATTAAAAGCTTAGATTTTAATGATGAAAAAGTCCACAATGTAATTGTTAGCTACATAGACGGCTACGACAAACGCAAGGAAGAAATGATAAATGTTCTGTTTCCTCACCTTTATGATAAGGATGAGTACGGGGCAAATTATTATGGAACAATAATCGGTTCTATTTATCCGAAAGCGATGATGGAATTTGACAGACAAGAGCTTTTGACCTACCGAATGATTTTAGAAAACATGTATGCCGCACCATATATAGAAGATTTTGAAGGTATTTTTGAAGAATAAAATTTCTAACTATATAGGGAAATATTATATAAGATTATATAAAAACAGGCTCAAACACACATTATTACTGCAAAATTTGACGATTTACCTTTTCTGCCAAAATCTGTTAAAATTCACATATAGACGAATTTTCGCCCTGTTTTGGTTAAAGGGAAATTTTCATTATAGAGAAGTGAAACCTCACCACGCGAGGGACGTTGAACGAAAATGGTTCCAGATATAATTCAATACTTAAACCAACTAAAACTCCCCTTAAAATCCGCGTGAGCGGGGACAGGTTGAATGATTGATTAATTTGTTTATAAAAATTATCTTAAAAATTAGATTTATAATATTTACTCTAAAAATTTTTATGTTAAATTTTCAGTATTCTCCCATAAATAAAATTAAGCAGCACTTTGAAAACGTTCCAATAAACTAAATGCTTTGAGGCTGTTTATATCAACAATTTTTTCGTATAAATCTTCAAATTTTGTTTCTAATTTTGTACCGAATGGGGAGTTTTTTATTACGATTAAGTCCTTTGGCGAATATGTCAAAGGGCTTTTTGTAATCATAGTGTATGTTTTCGCCCTCAATGGTCAAGTTCTGAAGTACATAATTTATAAGTTCACGCTTTTCGGTACAATTTCCGAACTGGTAAAGGTCATGTATTTCATAGCAAATTTTCAAGAAATTTGCACCTTGTTCAATAAAATTGATACTTGCCTTTTCATAAGCCGTTATATTGCTTTGTATTGTTAATAAATCCTGTGTCCATTGATTATGTCGTTCAGCCCAAAAATCTTCCGAAATATTGCCGTCTAACTTGTCTAAATAGATTTTATCAATTCTTTCTTTTAATTTTTGTTTTTTTACACTTAAACTATGGATTTGTTGTTTTGTATATTCTTCTTCATCATTAAAACTTTCTTTTAATGCCTGTGTAATCCATTCTCTATGCTCTTGGGTTATAGATATATTTTCAAGTGCTTGTATAATCTGTTTTTCAATCTTTGCTTCGGGTATATAAATATGTTGTTGCTCACATTCACCCCTACCGCCTGTGCAAGAATAATAGATATATTTACCTTTTTTAATTTCGCCTGATATGTTGCAACCGCATTTTGAACACTTAACCATGCCTGCAAACAAGAATTCTCTAGGCTCAAAGTGTTTTGGTTTATTGTCTTTTCTAAATGCTAATTGCGTACGGTCAAACAAATCTTTTGAAATTAAAGGTTGATGTTTTCCTGCGTATAAAGTTTTCTTAAATACTACCATTCCATAATAAAACGGATTTTTCAAAATGTTTTCAAGTTGTGTTTTGTATGCTTTCGGGGTATTTGGTTTGTATATAAATCCCTCGTCATATAACTTTTGAGATAATGCCCTTAATGATATATTGCCCTGTGCATAGAGTTCAAATGCTCTTATAACATATTTTGATGTTTCTTCATCAATATAACTTGTATTTTTGTCGTTAAGGTGTTTTGTATATCCATAAGGCGGTTTTCCTGTTACATAGCCGTCTTTCGCTTTTTGTGTTAAACCTTTTGTAACTTCTTCACCTAAATTTTGTATATATTGCCTAGCCATTAAAACTTTTATGCCCTGCATAAATTTTTCGCTAGAGTGAGAATTTTGGCTGATTATAGTATTTTCTTTGACAAAATGAATATCAATGCCTAAATCATCAACTGTTGCATAATCGGGAATGTTTCTATATAAGCGGTCTGTTTTTTCTACTAAAATTGTATTACATTCCTTTGAATTCTTGATATATTTGAGCATTTCGTTAAAGTTCGTTCTACCCTGACATTTTGCAGTTTCAACATCTTCAAACTCTTTTAGAATAATCATACTGTTTTTAGTTGCATAATTTCTCAATAACTCTAATTGAGCCGGAATTGAAAAGCCCTCTTTTTCTTGCTCTTTGCTTGAAACTCTCGCATATAAAACAACTTTTTTGGGTGAAATTGATTTTTTCATTTTTTAATACCCCCTAGAATTGCTTGTATTTCAGATTTTTTATAAAGCCTATATCTATTCATAGGGTGTCTGTACGGTGTAAGTTTTCCTGCCTTATCCCACCGTCTTAATGTAGTTTTATCAACCCCTAACATTTCCGCTGCTTCTTTGATTGTAATGTAGTCTTTAATATTCATAAATAAAGTATAAATGAATTCAAAACATTATGCAACATTATGTAAAGAAAATATTACTAACATGTTTAAAATATTTATTAAAAATTTCATTTCTCTTGCTAATTCTTTCTGCAAATATGCTTAATTCGTCTAAAAAGTCATCTTCATAATTACATATCTCATTAACATCAAAAATTTTTTTTGACTTATATAATATGTTATAAAAATCATCTTCAAAAGTTTGAACATCATTTTTAAATAGAAATTGAGCTTCTGTGTATAAAGTATTTACCCTGAAACTTAAACTTTCAAATTCTTTTGTTAAATTGTCAGTTTTTTTTATTTGGTCAGTTAATAAATCATATCTTCTTTTTTTAAAATTCCATTTAAAAGGTAATATTTTATAAAAATCTTTAATAACTTCTTGTAGCTGTCTATAATGTTCTATTCTTTTATTAAACTTATTTTGTTGATACATTTTTATTGATGTAAGCAATGAGCCGATTGCAGCAACAACTGAAAAAATTGAAGTAATAATCAAAATAATATTTTCTTTATTAACATTTACGATTAAATTTGATATATTAAATTCCATTTTACCCCTCTTATTTGTTCTTATGATGTGTCATTTTGCGTTCTATTATGGTTTGGCTGGCATGAGAATAATTTTCAAATTTCTTTTCAGGGGAATTTGTATTATTTATAATAGTTATGGTTTGATTTGTCTTTATATTTTTAGTTTCATTATGTGAATAAACCATAACGATAAAATTTAAAACAAAAAGAAATATTCCTATTAAAAATATCAAGCATATAAAATTTTTTAATGTATTTAATTTGAAAAATTTTGTTTCTTCAAAAATGTTTAAGTCATCTTCATAAATATCTTCTTTATTTCGGATTTTTTCAGATATTGCTTTTATATTATTAGTTATGCCGTCTATCCATGTATTTTTATCATATTTTTTGATTAAATATAATCTTATTGTAGAAAATATCTCATAAAGTTCATTTTCAAAATTTAAGACTTCTTGCTTAAAGAGATGTCTTGCTTCTGTTGTTAATAAATTAGTAGTTATATATAATTCGTTTATTTTTTGTTTGAATTCATCATTAGTGTTAATTTCGTTTGAAATAATAGCAAATTGATTATTTGTTTCAGTATAAGGAATTATTGTTATAAATTCACCGATTACTTTTTG
Source organism: bacterium (assembly GCA_017467605.1). GTDB lineage: Bacteria > Cyanobacteriota > Vampirovibrionia > Gastranaerophilales > Gastranaerophilaceae > Zag111. The sequence goes on from JAFUSQ010000036.1 coordinate 74,551, forward strand.
GATTGATTTATAATGCTCTTTCTTTACTCTATGTATATCAAATTTTCTTTGTAACTCGGAAGTGTACCATTGTAAACAAGAAAAACAAATTAAAAAGATTGTTAATAAACTACTTAAAAATCCTGAATTACTGTTGCACCATTCAATTATATAATCAAACATTTATACCCCCTCAATGATTTTTATTTCTTCTGCTGATATGTTATAGAGGGTATAAATTTCTTGATTTATAGCGGTTTCAAAGGCTTGTATATCTTTTTCAATACTTAATAGCATTGATGATTTTTCTTTATACCAATTCATTAAAGTTTCAATTTTATCAATGCCGATTTCAACCCCCATGCCTGCCAGTTCGTCTTTAAAAGGATTTATACCCATTTTGTAGAATTCGTTTAATTTACTTGGAATAGTTTGCAAATTGTAATTAAGTTTAATTGCTTCTAAACAAGTTTCTAGGCTATTTTTTAAGAGTTTTGTTTGTTCTATTAGTCTTAATACCATATTGCCGATTTTCTCTTGAATTTCGTTTTCTGCAACTTTAACAGGAATTTTTAATAACGGCTCTTTATCAACTTGAAACATATCGCCCTGCATTTTTCCTTGATTTTTTAGCCAAAATTTAATGAGATTAGAATTCAATAATCCTGTTAAATACTTCATATTCAAGCGGTCTGTTTTAATTGAATAAAAAGTTTGTGATACATAACAATCAAAATCCGTATAAGAAAATGTTGGCTCTATACATTTTCTATAAGAAATAATCTTTTCCCCTTTAAAGAATTTTTCATCTCTTGCCCTATGCAAGCCATAAGGTTTATTTGATGATGTTATAATTCTTTGAAATTTATCTAAGTGTGCTTTTACATTAGGGTATTTTAATATTTCTTTTTCATCTTTAAATTTTGAACTTGTATATATTACCCAAAATTGATTTTTTGATGTTCCATAATATTTATACAGTTCATTACTTGTATAATAAGGTTTTATAAGGTCTTGTAATTCACAATCATTAAATTTTAATAATTGCTTTTCATTTTCTGAAATACAAAATATGCCGTCATCTTTTTTAAACGGCTCACCTAAAATATTTGCATTAGTATTATTTAAAAAATCCTGCGGAGCAACTATGCCCTGTCCGATTTCTTTATCTTCAAAATAGGTTATATTCTCATTTTTAGCAATTTTATCTATAACAACATCAATATTGTTATTTAAGAATGTAATATTTTTGTCTTTTAATTCACTTGGTTTTATAGTTGCTCTAAATTTTGTAATTCCTGTTATACTTTCTTGCAAATCATTTTCAATAAATCCTTTTATAATATCTTCACCTAAATTTTTATCTTCCACTTTGCAATAATCAACTTCGTAACTTTCTCTAGGTGTGCATTTTTTGAACACAAAAATCATTGTTTGAATTCCTGCGTCCTTAAATACTTTGAAATCGCCAAAATCAATAAATTTAATTATTTCACCGTCTTGTAAAATCTTGTTTCTGAAAATGCTTGCACCGGAATTTGTTAGCCAACTGTTTGGAGCAATAAAACTTAAATATCCGTTATCGGTTAATTTGTCTATGGCTTGACACGCAAAAAGTGTCCATAAGTCCATTTTCCCCTGATAGTAAGGGCTGGCATGCAATCCGTCAAATGCTTTTTTGTTTGTATATTCTTTAATGTATGGTGGATTTCCGATAATTATATGAAATTTGCCGTCATTATTATCTTCTAGCCAATCATAAAATAAAGAATTACCGCATTTTATATTTTTATCTAGGTTTTGGAGCGGAGCGGATTTGTTTGCAGTTTTCAACCATAAAGCAAGTTTTGTAATTTCCGTACTTTCGGGGTTAATATCTATTCCAAAAAGATTATTTAAGAGTATTGTACGGTCATTTTCAATAGGGTTTGTATGCGAAAATATATTTAAGTTCTTTGCACTTCCAACTTCGCTTATTTTCCTGTCTAATTGTATTTGATATTCTTTCCTTAATGATGTATGAGCCTGATTTAAAAATGCACCGCTTCCGCAAGAACTATCCAAAATTTTTATGTTTTTTAACTGTTCGGGATTTTCTTCTAAATATCTTTCAATAGTATTTTTTACTATGTAATGAGTAATATATTCAGGTGTATAGTGTATTCCGTCTTTTTTGCGTTTGGAATTCTTTTTATCCTCTTGTATTCCGTCAAGTTCATTTTTTATCTGTTCTAAATCTGATAATGATTGTTCAAATATGTGTCCTAAAATGTTTACATTCAAATCGCTTTCAAAGTCATAGCGTGCTAATTCCTTGATATGAGTAAACATTTCATCTTTTATTATCAGTTTGTCTAAAATCTCATCATAAGCAAATAAACCGCCATTATATGCGTTTATAGGCGGATTTACATTATTGTTTCCTTTATCTATTGCAACAAATAAACCTCTGAACTGTTCCCATATCTTACATTCAGATAGTGAAAACGAGTTTTGAGCCATTTTATAAATGTTTTCAACCGTATTATGCGGTAAAAGTCCTGCGGTATCTTCACAAAAGAAAATAAATATAAATCTATCCAATAATTTTTGAGTTTTTTCCAATAATAATTTTTTGTCAAAATCGGGGTTATTCTCTACAATATGCTCAAATAAAATCTTTCTAACAGTTTTGAATTCTGCATAAAACTCTTTTGTAATATCAATATCGGCTTCGCCCGATTGTTTTATTAGCAAATCCATTTGAGAGCAAGAATTTTCATTTAAAAGATTTTCCTTGCATAAGCAATAATAAAATCTTTTAAACTCTTTTTCTTCGTGCAAGTTCAAAATGTCAAATTCTTCATAAGCCGTTTGTCCTTTGGATTTATGGTAAAGTCTTGTATATCTGAAATTTGATACAATTACCCAATCACAATCCGCAAATTTGTAAAGGTATTGAAAAGCCTGTTCAACAGGTGTTTGCTTGCTTTCTCTTGATTGTTGCTTACTGTCTAAATTACATTGAGCGTCTTTCAGTTCAATTACACATCTTGTTTTTGCTGATGTTTTGGAATAATACCCCAAAGAGCCGTCTGCTTCTTTGCCGTCCACTTCGGTTTTGGCTTCCTGCTTTAATGTCCACACTTCCTGCCCGTCATCTTGCATTGTATAACCCAAAATTTCGCAAAAGAATTTTGAGAAAAATTTGCCCTGTAATGATGTTTCTTTTGCTTTGCTTAAATCGTGGTCTTTAAATGCCGTCTGCCACGCTGATATGATTTCGTCAATCCTTTGTCGCTTATTGCTATCAGGAAAATTAAACTTTTCCACACAACTTTTAAGCAACTTCTGATTTAGAAGTGTTGCCATTCTCGAATGTCCTATAATCTCTTTTAGCTGCAAATAACATTTGAATAAGATTTTTTAATCTTTAAACCATGTTATTTGTTATAAGTTTACAAAGAAATCGGATTTTTTGCAAATTACATAACCTTTTGATGTGTTTATGATTATTCGCTGTCAGGTAACATGAAATGAGGGATAATTATATGGAAGTCAAAAAACGATTAGGAAAAAGAATACAAGAATTGAGAATTAAGAATAATCTTAAGCAATCAGAACTTGCTGAAAAAATTGATATTGCAACAAAATCCCAAAGTTGTATAGAAACAGGAAAAAATTATCCCACCGCTGAAAATATTGAAAAATATGCAAAGGCCTTTAATGTTGATGTCGCTGAAGTTTTAGACATAGGGCATATAAAAACATCTGATGAATTATTATCTGAAATGATTGAAATGTTAAAATCCGCTGATGAAAACGAAATCGTAACATCTTATAGAGTTTTAAAAGGAATTCTGCATTAAAAAAGAAAACCACACCGCTAGCATAGTGTGATTTTCTTCAACTTTCTCATTTGTACTAGTACAAGTACATTATATCATACTGTTAAACAATATGTAAGCCACCAAAACAATTATTATAAGGCTTAAAATCACGCTTATAGTAATATATCTTTGTTGTATTACTCTTAAATCCGTCATATAGTCTTGTAAGAGCAATAAAACGCCCTCTTTGTCCAGTTCTTCAAGAAATTCTCTGATTGAAAACATTGTTTTTTCTTCCATAATTTATTTTCCTTTCTGCTTGTATTACTTGTATTATCTTATTTTTAAACAATAGGCATACTCCATGCCGGAAGTACGCCCATTGTTCCCTACTTCCCCCACTATTTAATAATAATGACGGTTAAAATAATGATTATAATTGCCATAACTCCGATTATTATTCTATGAGTTATTATTGAGTTCATTAAATCAACAATTATCCCCTGCATAGCCCTGAATTTTAATTCTTCGGGTAATGTGTTGAATATTTGTTTAACTGTGTTACATCTGATTTCTTCTTGATTTTTCATTGTATTATTTTCCTTTCATAGTTTGTATTGTCTAAAGAAAAGGGGAGCGGATTGTTTCCGCTTCAATCCCCTAAATAAGAACATTCGAGTAAGTTTATAAGGTAATTCCAGTAAAAGTGGTAAAAGTCAATTATATTGGGGATTACAGGCATGCAATCTTTGGTAATTCATTGGTAAAAGCATTTTCACTTACCGCTAATGTTACATATATTGCAACTGTAAAAGCCCCATAAATAAACGGTTTTACCGCTTTTATTGGTTTTATATGGTATCAACATATAAATCCTTATCCCGTTCCGCAATTTCTTCAGGTGTCAAAATCTTGCGTAAAGTAAAGGTTTTAGCATTATTTTTGCTATGGTTAAATTCTTCTAGGTAATAGCCGTTTAAATATGCTAATTCATTTACACCGTCCACAATATCAGCGAATTCCCGCCTAAAAAAGCCCCTAGATAGCCCAATATCCTTATGATGATTGATTAAATCCGTCTTATAGAAACTTTCGTTAATATGTTCCATAAAAAACTCATAGACCTTTGTATATTGGTCATTATAAGGGCTTGAAAATGCCAAAAAGTTAATATAATCTTGACTTAAAAACTCGGTCAAATATATACCTTGCTCAAAATCCGTTTCAGTTATGGTTAATTCGCTCGGATGATTAAGACAAGCACAAAAAGTTGCTAATTTAATGGCTTTTAGTTCCCTAGACAAAATTTCCTTTTTCTCTAGTGCAACATTAGTTTTATTAAACATTTCAACAAGTTTCTTTTTGTATGGATATAAGTACCCTAGAGCAACACTCTGCGGTAATTTGTAAACTGCGTTGTTCGGTATAGCGTGGAATATTTCAAGCATTTTTTTATCAATATTTTCACATTCCTTATACGCCTGCTGAATTCTCTTATATGTTTCATCAGGATTTCCAATGTCTGATTTTATTAAATCAGGTTGAAATGTAACAAATGTTCTGCGTGCAATACCTAATTCCATGATACGCTCAAAGAGTTCATTTAACTTTTTATCTTTGAATATCAGAGGGTCTGAATATAACAAACAATTTATTATAATACCCTTAACTTTGCCACGTTTTTTATTTTCCATTTTTATAGATTTATCAGGCATAATTCCGTCATAACCTTGGAAAAGGGCTTCTATTGCCTGCCTTTGCTTTTCATCTTTAGCAATTAGAGTTAAACCGACTTCACTATCAATTATGAAAAATGCACCGTAGGGCATATCCATAAGTGCTACGGCATCCGCAACAAAGCCCTCTGTCGTGCATTTGTTGATAATAAGGTCAATTTCTCTAACTTTTGCAATTTCATTCTCAATTTTTGACTTTTCTAATTTTGTTGCATTTTCAAGTTTCATTTCTAAATTTCGGATTTTATCCTGATAGAAATTTTTTACTCTTGCTTCAATTTCTTTATAAGGTGAAACTAGCATGTGATTTTCCACATCTTTTTTCAGGCGGTCTTTTCCACCGCCTGACGGAATTAAATCAATACAATATACGTTTAGATGTATTAAATTTTTACCGTCTGAATATTCATCCGTCTTAACACGTTTGAAACTCAATACATGAGTAAACATTGGCAACATTATTGCAGTAATACAAGTATCTTGTATATCGGGCATTAAAGTTTTAGCCGTTTTAATAGCACTGCCAAACACTTCAGGCAGTTTGCTAAAATCAATCTGCTTTAGCATTCTACTTTCTCCTTTTGGTTTGTATAGATAAAATTAGCAAGCGTTTTTCTTAAATTCCTGCCGTTTTTTATCTAGTTTTAGTAATAAACTAGCAAAGCCCGAAAAATTCTCAATAATTTCTACGGCTTCAGCTCTTGAAATATTTTCTTGCTGAAACTGTCCGAAATGCTTTATTGTATCATTTATCAGAACTTCACTCGGTGTCATTGACTATTTAGACCTCAACACCTATTTTTGACGTCAAACTTTTTATTGCATTAGAAACTTCAATAAATTTATTTTCAGAAAGTTCTTTGCGTAACAATCTTGAAAATGATGTTTCGTTAATGCCTAATTCTTCGGCTATTTCGTAATGTTTTAGCCTAGATTTTTCTATCAATTCTCTAATTTTTAAATTTTGCATAATATTCTCCTGTGAAATATATTTTACTTTTTATTCCCTTTGTAATATTATGGTTATAACAGATAACAAAAATTATTATCATAAAAAATATAAGCAATTTTGAGTAAAATTTAAAAAATGGGGAAATATATTTCACATGATAAAAAAGAAAAAAACTAAAAAAGCAAAAGAAACAAAGTATTCAGACAAGTTATTTAATGAAAAAGATTTGTTTGGCAAAAGATTAAAGAAATGCAGAGAAGAAAACAAATTATCTCACGAGAAATTATCAAAATTTCTTGATGAACAAAAAAATATATATTTAAGTGATAAATCTTTAAAAACCTATGAAGTAACGGAAAAGCACCATGAAGATTATGAAAAAGCACTTGGGATGTCATTTTATAGGTTTTTATCACTAGCGGATTTCTTTAATGTATCACTAGACTATATGGCTGGCAGAGAACAATGTAAAACTCCTGAAAAGCAGGAAGTCTTTAAATTAACTGGGTTATATGATAAAACGCAAGATATATTGAAAAATGCCGTTGAAAATAAAGAAAAATTGCCGGAATTAGCCGTAAAATTGCACGTTATAAATTATTTAATACAAAATATGAATAATAATGATTTTTTATTAAATATGCACAAATTCCTTTTTGCAGAATACGGAATTCCTGATGAAAATAACAAAGGATATGTTTTTAAAGCATTTCCTTATGTTTATTCAGACGGTAACTACAAAGGTCAATCATTATTAAATGCCGATGAAATATCTGACATATTTTATTCTAAACTTCAACAAGATATAGCAATTATGAAAGAAAAATTTTCAAATAATTCAGTAGTAGTTTAAAATTACAATTACAATAAACTCAAAGCCCTATTTTTAGGGCTTTTTCTTATGCTACATGTTCAAGTAAAAAAGTTCTGAAATCGTACACTAAAGTGAGTTTTTTATTGCTTTTAGCCATTTCTGCAAAATAGCAGAATGGCTTTTTGTATGTATAGCGTAGGTTTTGCCCCTTGTAGATTATCAGAGAGATTGAGAATACTACCCCCGGAAGTTTGAGAGAATTCTCAAACTTTTTACATTTCGAGGGAAATATTTCAAAACTAACGGATAAAAACTCCAAAACTCTCAGATAATTCACTCTCAAAGCTACTTGATAGGTTATGTGTTAATCTATGTGTAGTTAGACTAGTAGTTCGGTTTTGTCAGTTTGACTATTATATTTTCTGAAACTCGCTCGTTGTAGGGGGGGTGTTGGTCGGAAGTGCAACTATACCCAAAAAACCGATTTACTCACTTTTACTCTTTATTTACTCTTTCCGGTCGGCTACTTTCCAATAATAGTAAGAAATTTTTTAGAGCGGTTTTTTGGGTAAGGTATGGGTATTTTGGTAAAGGTAAAAATATCATTTTTCGTTATCAATAAAAAACGCATTTAGTAAATCTGCATTTTGTCTTAAATTTTTTATTACTGGTGCGAGGTTATAACATTCTTCTATTTCAGGTTGATTTGATACAAAATAATCAACAATAACTGCTATGTTATAAACATTCTCTGACCATTTACTAATTTTCTTAAACTCTTTATTTGTAATATTGTATCCTGCTTCTTCCATAATCCCCTCCATATATCAGGAAACACAATACATGAAAGAAGCCAAAAAAGCGAAAAAGCAGGAAAAATTTTACAAATAAACACAATGACTTAAAATTTTGTATTTGGGAAATAAGGATCAGTTAGTTCACAAAAATACTTATGAATTTTATCATAAATTTCTTGTTCTCTATTGTCATTATAATTATCTACAATATCCACAAATATCTTATATATGTTGTCTTTTATCTTAGTATCTTTTGATTTTTTTCTGTATTGATTAATAATCATTTTTGTATATAGAATACACTCTTTTTTATTTGTTCTGTAATCAAATATTGGTAAACGATCTTTTTGCCATAAAAATGTTCCCATTATCATTAGATCTTTTAGCCAATTATCATTCTCTAGTCTATCTTCTTCAAAAAGAGGTTCTAAATTCCCAAACAAATAGTTATTTGGGAAAAAATATTTCATCATATTAATATAACAATATTTGTGTAATTCCTTAAAATCCACTGTTAAAAAATCTGCTTTAGGTTTTTCACTATATTCAAGATTCCCTCTCGCAATTACTGAATTTATATCCCTGATATTATAATTGTATAAATTTATATCAGATTTCCTAACATTTGTTGATGCACTTTTTTTCATGTATTTGGTTGTTATCATTTCAAATTTTGATAGTTGAAAAATATCAACACTATCTAAAATTTTAAATTTATAATTTTTTATATATTCATAATCCATACCCTTCTTATCTTTTACATATAAAGCCGCTACTACCGGAAATGGTTGACCGGATAAATCCAAAAATTCGCTATTAGGAAAAATCACAGCATCCTTCAATTTATAATTTTCTTTTAGTTTTTTTAACGATTTAAAGTTAGTTTCTTTTATTAAATAAGATAGAGGGTGTAAAACGCAAATTGCTTTAGGATTTAATTTTACATACGCATTTAGAAACATACGACCTAAATCTCTAGTTTTTATATCAGAATCTATTTCAATTTCACATTTTGTTTTCTTTTGTAATCCATGTTTTTTGCTATGGCTATATATATCATTATATGGGGGATTTCCAATTATAATAACATCATCTTCATCTGTTAAATTATATTTTGATCTTTTTATATTAGTCAATGTGTTATCTATTTCTATATTTTCAAAACCGAGAAAATCCAATATGTAAATAGCCGCAGGATCAATATCTCTTCCGATAATTTTACAGTCATTAAATGCTTCTAAAAAAGCACCGCAACCACAACATAAATCAAGAACAAACGTTGTATCATCAATATATTTACCAACCATTTTTGCGATTAAATCCACTAACTTAGGAGGAGTGTAATATTTGCCTAAATTGCTTTTTTTAGTGTCTTTTAAATGAGATGAGTAATTATGTTTTATATATTCTTTAAAGTAATTTAAATCCCTAATATAATATTTTTCTATTAAATCTGAACGAAGTATTTTTACCGTATTAGAATCTTTAAATTCAACTAATAACTCTTTGTCACCCATTCCTGGGTTAAACAAGATTCCCTTATTAAGGTATGTTGGTTGTGTTCCAATGTTACATATAATCTTTAGTATATCATCTGTTTCTATTTTTATTTTATCACTTAACATCCAATCTAACACTTCAGGTAGGTGAGCATCTATACATATTTTTTGACAATTATTATCAATAAAATCTAAAAAAGCTTTTTTAGATTTTTTGTCAAAATCAAAAGAGATATATGAATTTTCCAGTGGTTTTTTCCAATTAAAGGTTTCTGTTTTATATACTTTTATATATTTATTAGTGCAAATAAAAAAGTATTGGAAGTTTTCAATTAAAAATTTTTGACTTGTTCTATCCCTAATTTCTTTAAAAGCATCTTTATAAGCTATTTCGTTGTCTTCTCTCTTTATTTCGCCCAAAATACTCCTTGTTTTGAACAATACATCAGGTCCAACTGCACCCCAAGTATCATAATCAGAGCCAAGCTCAAACTTTTCATCTAACCAATTTAATAGTTCATGATGATATTTTATTTCTTTAGGCTTATCTGATATTTTATTTTTTATTTTCATTTTATATCCTTTATAATTTGATCAAACTTGCCTGCTATAAATAATGGAATGTTGTAAAGCCCGTTATTTATTTCAAAATCAGCAAGGCTCGTTCTTATACTTATTTCTGGTTCAAATTTTTCTCTGTATACTTTTAGCGATTTTGCCTGTAAATTTGTCGTTGCTTTGACTTCAACGGGGATTAAATAACCGTCTGTTTGGATTACAAAATCAATTTCTGCATTACCTGATTTACTTATCCAATATGCAACTTCCATATCATCAAGTGTTTTCAATTGTTGCAATACGTATTGTTCTGCCAATGCTCCGTTAAATTCGGTAAAAATTTTATCGCCATCAATTAAAGTTCTTGCCGGAAGTTTACTCAACGCACAAAGTAAGCCGACATCCAAAATAAACAGTTTAAAAGCTTTTGTATCTTCATAGGCTCTTATAGGCAGAGCAGGTTTTGTAATGCGGTTTATTTTATAAACAAGTCCGCAATTTATAAGCCAAGATAAAGCTTCTTCAAATTCATCCGCTCTTGCACCTTGTTTAATTTTTTTATAAACAAATTTTTTACTTTCTTGAGTTAATTGATTTGGAATAGATTCCCATAGCAAATCTATTTTTAATTTTCCCGTTGAAGAAATATGCTTTGAAAAATCGTTTGTATAAGCATCTAAAATATTTTCCTGTATTTTTCTTGCCTTTTTATAATCGTTATTTTTGACAAAATCATTCACTACTTCGGGCATTCCGCCGATATAATAATATTTTTTTAGCCATTCAATATATTTAGGTTTAAAGGTTTTGATATTATCTGAATTTGGCTTATTCAATAATTCAACAAAATTTTCTTTGCCCATAGCATCAAGAAATTCCAAGAATGATAGCGGATATAAATCCAAAAAATCAACTTTCCCAACAGGGAAAGACATATCCTCATGCAGAGCCACACCCAACAAACTTCCTGCCGCAACTATGTGATATTCGGGATTGTTTTCATAAAAATATTTAAGTGCAGTCAGAGCCTTCGGACATTCTTGAATTTCATCAAGAATAATCAATGTATTATTAGCATCAATCTTTGAATGTTCAAGTTCTAAACCCTCAATGATTCTTTTTGTATTCAAATCCTTTGAAAAATGCTCACGCATTAGGTCATTATCTTCGAAGTTTATATAAATAGTCTTTTTATATTGAGTTTTGCCAAACTCTTTCATAAGCCAAGTTTTACCAACTTGTCTTGCACCTCTTATTATAAGAGGTTTACGGTTTTGGCTTTCTTTCCAATCTATAAGTTTGTTGATGGCATATCTTTGCATACAATTCCTCAAAATTATCGTAACATTTCTTAACGTATTATGTAAATAGATTTTGAACATAAATCATATAAATAGATGACATTTTTTCGATGGACTTTTTATTTTAAAGTTGCATTTTTCATATGTACTTTTCCAAATAATATGCCATTTTATAAAACGACTTTAATTTAATTCAAACCTCTGATAAAAATGTTTCAAACCAAGTGTGAATTTACATTTATTTCAAATATTCTTTATAAAAAGTTTCAATTTTATCAAATGGAATTGCGTTTTTATCTCCGCCATCATATAAATCAACGTGGTTTGCACCTTTTACTATAAATAATTCCTTGTTATTGCCCTTTAACTTCTTAAAAGCATCTTCGCCCATATATCTGCTATGTGCATTTTCACCATGTACGATTAAAACTGCACTTCTGATTTCAGGTGCATATTGTAAAATAGGCATATTAATTAAAGAAAGTGATGATGTTATATTCCATTTGCCGTTTGAATTGATTGAACGAGAATGAAACCCTCTTTTAGTTTTATAGTATCCCCAATAATCTTTAACAAATTGAGGTTCTTGACCTGTTAATTTTTCAGGAAGACCATCAGCACCTTTAAAATTACCATTTTTAAAATCTTGCGTTCTTTGTTTATTTAGTGCGATCTTGTTTTCATATCTTTGTTGTTCATCAACAGAATCATTGTAGCCTTTGGCGGAAACTCTTGTAATATCATACATTGTGGAAGCAACGGTCGCTTTAATTCTTGTATCCATAGCGGCTGCATTTATTGCAAAACCCCCAAAGCCACATATTCCAAGAATACCTATTTTATCAGGGTTTACAATATCCAAATTTGAAAGATAATCAACTGCAGCTGAAAAATCTTCCGTATTTATATCAGGGCTTGCAACATGTCTGGGTGTTCCTTTACTTTCACCTGTAAAACTCGGATCAAATGCAAGCGTAACAAAACCTCTTTCTGCTAAATTTTGAGCATATAAACCGCTTGATTGCTCTTTAACTGCTCCAAATGGACCTGAAATTGCAATAGCCAAATATTTTTCATTTTTGTTGAGGCCTTTTGGAGTATATAAATCACCAACAAGAGTAATGCCGAATCTGTTTGTAAATTCAACTTTTTTAATTTCAACTTTATCAGATTTAGGGAATACTTTATCCCAAGTTTTTGCATTTACCACATTTGAGCCTCCAATAATAAGTAAAATTGCCAAACAACCTAACAAAATGTTTTTTATCATATTACACCTCTACTTTTCTTATTATTTTAGCCGGTACTCCTGCAACAATTGTATTTTCAGGAACATCTTTTGTAACAACGGCATTTGCACCGATTATTGCACCATCACCTATTGTTATACCCTGTAAAATCGTTGCGTTTGAACCTATCCAAACATTATTCCCAATTTTAATCGGTTTGGGGTAAATATTTTGCCTGAATTCAGGTCTTTCATCGTGGTTTAATGTAGCAAGAGTTATATTATGACCTATTAAAACACCATTACCTATTGTAATTCCGCCTTGGTCTTGGAACTTGCAGCAAGCATTTATAAATACATTTTTCCCAACAACAATATTCTTTCCGCAATCCGTATAAAAAGGCGGGAAAAGCCTGAATGTTTTATCAACTTTTCTTCCTGTAAGTTTAGAAAACAAATCAACAATTTCTTCAGGGGTGTGGTATTTGTTGTTGATTTCCATTGTAATCTTTATGGCTTCTTGGCTTAAAATATTAAATATTTTAAGCATTTCACCCTCAACACACCTACCAGATGCCATTATTTTGCGAAATTCATCTAAATTAATATCATCCATAGTTTAATATTATCATAATTACTTACTCCTGACAATTTGACTTTATAATCTCTTGCAGAGTAACATTTGGATTCTTAAACCTTACATTCGGATTCGGTTCGGGATATGGAAATCTCTCGTTTGGAATAGGGAATTTTAAGGCTTTTTTGGGGCAAGCATTAACACAGGCAAGACAGGTTAAACAGTTTGTATTATCTTGTTTGGCTCTTTTATCAACAATTTCAATGCAAGATTTCGGGCAGACTTTAGCACAAATTCCGCAGCCAATACAATCATCTGTCACAATATATTTATTCATATACTTAAAATCAAAATTGTATGAAAGCATTATTTCATAGTCTTTTCTATCGGTTTCTGTTTCCGCCTTTACAAAATCTACTCTGTTTTCAATATCTTTTTTGATTTTAGCAAAATTTTCGTCTATCTTTTTGTTCATTTTTAATTGTTCCGCTAAATCATAACCGGGGAGAAAGTTATCTACCATTAAAAGTGAATTTATGTAACTAACTTTCTTGCCGATTTCATTCATAAACCTATGTACTCTTTCTTCAACTCCACCTGTTTTATTCCCGTATGTGAGTACAAAATAAAAATAATCAGTTTCAAATTCGTTATTTTTAAGAAACTCTTTTACATTTTGAGGTATATCAAAAGCATAAGTCGGGGCGACAATACCTATCTTATCTGCCTTATATTTACCCCTTTCTTTTATTTGAGCAATGCTATAAATTTCTTTATCTAATCTTTTTGCTATATCTAAACAATTCCCTGTTGCCGTAAAATAAAAAATCATATCTTAAACTCCTAATTTATCACTAAAGAACTCATTTAATTTATTTACCCCCATTGTAACATAAGGTTCTTTATAATAAAGTTCAATGTGTGTTGCACCATCTATAATATAAAGTTCAGAAGTTTCAGGAACTTTTGCGTGGGATTCAACTGAAAAATATTTTGTGCCGGCATTACTTCCCGCAATAAATAACATTGGTCGTGGGGAACACATTTCAACATTAGATAGTGCAGTAAAATTAATTATTGAATCAGTTTTTGAGAACACCATTTTGTTTACGGAATTAGGGTGTTTGGCAGGTGATACCCGATAATATTCATAGCCTTCCCAATAATCGTGAGCCAAACCTTTTGCAAGTTCTTCCGTTGGCGGAACATACCACGAATAATATGTTTCATCATTATTTGCTTCTTTTGTTCTTTGATTAGCAATTTGTTCTAATGTTTGTTCTAATTGCTCTTTATATTCTTTAGTTCTGCCAAGTCCGTTTCTGAACATATCCCCTAAATCAGCCATTGAAACTGTTGCTACTGCTTTTATTCTTAAATCTGTTTGTGCGGCATTAACGACATAACCGCCTGAAGCACACATTCCCATTGCACCGATTTTATCAATATTTACATCTTCTCTTGTTGTTAAATAATCAACGGCACATCTGATATCTTCAACTCTCATTTGAGGATCTTCAAGATAACGCGGTTCGCCACCTGATTCCCCTTGATAACTTGCATCAAAGGTTAAAGTTAAGAATCCAAGTTCAGCGAGCATTGCACCATAAACACCCGCCGTTTGTTCTTTAACTCCGCCTGACGGGTGTCCGATTACTATTGCAGTTAATTTACCGTTTGAATTTTTTGGCTTATATAAATTTCCTGCCATTAACCAAGTTCTGTTTTTAAATTTGACAGGTTCAACAGTAATTTTATTTTCTAATTCTTTTATAACTTCTTGATAATACTTGTCTTTCATTTTTTCTCTCCTTTTAGTATAGTAATTATACTAATGTATAAAAATACTATCAAGTACGCAGAAATTTTATACTTAGTATTTTTTTAATACCAAAGGAATTAATTATGAAAAAACCTATGTCTTATGAAGAATTTGTAAAAAGAATGAAATCAGACACTCTTGAAACCCCAAACGGCAACTGTCCTGCTGAACAAATTTTAAGAGTTTTTCAGGGAAAATGGAAAGATGAAATTTTGTATTGTCTTTGTATGTATGATTCAATCCGTTTTGGCGAATTAAAAAAACTTTTAACAGGAATAACAAATACAATGCTGACTTCTGCCCTTCGGGATTTAGAAAGTGACGGATTTATTGAAAGAAAACAATTTAATGAAATACCACCACATGTAGAATATTCATTTACGGAAAAAGGCAAAGATTTAATGCCTATATTTTACGAAATGGCAATGTGGGGTATGAAGTGGGCGGATAAATAAAGTATTGGAAATCGTAGCAAAGGTTTATGATACTTTATCAAAAGACTAATTGAAAATATTATATTAAAGGGTTTCGGTTTACAACGGCTGAAACTCTTTTATTTTACTAATCTTAACCCGATTGTGCTTATTATAATCAAAACTATAAATAAAATCTTCTAAAAAGAAAAAGTTTCGTGAAAAAAGAAAAACCCTATTAAGGAAACAAGCACGATTCCCAATGCACCCCAAACGGCATAGGCTATACTTATATCTATAGTTCTAAATGCCAATGATAAAAAGTAAAAACACAAAATATACCCGATAACCGTACCTATTGAGGGCAAAAGAACCGTAAATCCGTTTGTCATTTTTAAACATGCGGTGGCAACCGTTTCAAATATTATCGCTAAAAATAAAAATAGCCAATTCATAGATTTTTCACCATTCTTATATGTTCGCAATATTCATCAAAGTAAATATCGCCGATTTTATTATATCCTAATTTTTCATAAAACTCTGAAACTCTTACTTGTGCGGAAACTTCTATTATTTTACCGCCTTCGTTTTTTATTTCAGTTTCGGCAATTTGCATAATTTTATTACCAAGATGTTTCCCACGATATTCCTTAATTATTGCAACTCTGCCAATGTGGTAAATTTCACCCTCTTTAAAATAACGGCACGTAGCAATCGGCATTTCATTGTCATACAAAACAATGTGCGTGCAGGTTTTATCTATTTGGTCAAACTCATCTTTAAACCCCTGTTCATCAACAAAAACAGATGTTCTGATTTTTATAATATCGTCATTCAAACCAATAAACTTTTTATGTTCCATAATTTTATGCTACCATAAAACCAGATAGAACTGCTATGGGTGGTATATTATAGTAATATATTGTTATGATGAAAAAAGTTTTAATTTTAACAGGGATAATTTTTATATTAGTGATACTTTATTATAAAGTCTTTTCTATAAATGCCCTTAGGGAGGCAAGAAGAGTTGACGGTATAGTTGAACCTGTCTATACGCAGGATTGTTTTCCAAGAACATTAGAGCGTAACGGCGTAACAAAAAGATGTTTTGAAAGAGCAAATTTAGGACAGACTATTTTTTGCTTCAAGTCTGAAATTGAAACGATAGAAGAATATTATAAAAAAGGACAAGATAAGGATCCTTTAAACGGAACCAAAAATTTTTGCGCGAATTAGTTCTCAGGATGTAATTTTTTAACCATTTGGCAATACATCTGAACCTGAGTTTTAACCCCTTCTTTTATACATTCTTTCATAAGATTTTTTATATATTCTCTTTTATATTGTCCTTTATGATATTCAAAATAAAACCCGTCTAACGTAACTTTTTTAATATCGTCACCTGCCGGAGAACCAAAATCACCAGCGAATTTGTCCGCACTTTCTATTGTTACAAATTCAATATTGTTTCTTTCTTCTTTTGTATTTGCAGGAGATTTTATTACTTCTAATTTTTTATCCGACATATAGAATTTAATATCTTTAATTCCGTTGTTATAATAAAGATAATTTTTTGATTGCGTAAATGGAGTCTTGCTTTCAATTAGTCCGAGCGGATAGACAAAACCATTTTTAGCAAAGTAATAAAACAAACCTTGATTAGAATTATTATTTTTATCAACTTTATTTGTAATAATTAAAATGCGTTCTTTTGATTTATTTATTTTTACGGTTGTGTAATAGTAATCCTTTGGAAATTCCTCCAATACAACAGAATAATCAAAATAATCTTTTTTAGGGTTATATTTATCTTTTAATTTACCGGTTATTTGTATATTATTTAAAGGTATATAATCAAATCTTTCATATTTTTCAAAGATTTTTTTTCTTTCTCTGAATTCTTTTTCAGGATAATTTTCCCATTGTTCATCACTATATGAAATAAAATAAGGGTTTTTAGGGTTTGTGTAACCGTCATATTTAAAACTTACCTGTGGGAAAAGTTCTGTTGAATTTTCAACCAAATTATAAACATCAACTCCGCTTTCAGCGGAACCCGATGAATACTCCCTGCAAACGAAAGAATTGTCACAAACATAGTATCTGTTTCTGCTTCCACCGCTAATCATGTGTTGAGGCTTTCTATCAACCATTGTGTAAATATCATAAATTACACCTTTCCAATTCCCTTCTGCAATTTCACCGATTACAAGTTCGTCTATGCCATCTGCGTTTATATCATAATACGCATATCCGACTTTATTTGAAGGAATAATATTATACATATAGCTCATATTTTCTTTTTCAAGTTTAGACGAATCCCATTTTTCAATCAGTGCGGTTTTATGTTTTTCTAAAATGCTTTTATACAAATCCTCTCCACGCATACCTTGATTTTTATAATAAACAGAGCCATTTACTCCTGTTATATTTGTCCTTTCACCTAAATCATAAAGAAGTTTGAATGAATCAGGAGGATTTACTCCTTTTGTATAATCATACTGGACATCTGTCGGGTGTTTTAGAACAATGTCATGCAAATTTCCTTTTTTATCAGTTAATTCGCCAAGCTTTCTGCTCCCCGGAAGAACTGCATGATCAGAGGGGTTTTTATATGCTTTTATCCCGAAAGTAAATCCGCCAAAACCTGCATTTTTTGATTCTTTGTGATATATAGAAATTTTATCTTTTTCTTTTTTGAATGTATATGAACCTTTCAAATTTTGCGGTAGTGATATTGAAAATAGCCTGTTTTTCAAAATAGTGTCAGTATTGTCTTGAGCTTGCGCATGTATCGGATACATAAACCATATTAAAGTTATTATTAGTAATATATATCTTTTCATATTTTATTCCTCAATATCAAAATCAAAGTATGTGTCTTTGTACGGTTCGTCTTTCAAAGTAAAATGCCACCATTCTGAATCTAAACCCTTAAATCCTGCTTTAATCATTGCATCATGCAGAATTTTTCTGTTTTTCTTTTGTTCTTTTGTGAGTTTTTTGTAATCAGGGTGTGAGATTTCTGAAAATAAATCAAAAGTTCCGCCCATATCAATAAATGTGCCGTCTTTTTTGATTATAGTTAAATCAACCGTTGAACCTCTTGAATGTCCTGATTTTGCCATAATATACTGTCCTTCAAGAAGCTGTGATTTTTTAAGTTTAGGGTAGAAAGTTTTATCGCCTTCGTTATTTGGGTTATTAATCCATTCAACAAAATCATCAACAGCTTTTTGAGGTCTATAGGTATCCCAAATTAAAAGTCTGTAACCTTGTTTTCTTAAATCTTCTGCCGCTATTGCTAATGCTTTTAAAGAATCTTTTGTCATGTATGCAATAGGTGCTTTATATCCTGCTATTCGGTGTCCTGTAAAGTTGTTATCAGAATAATAGCGAATATCATAAGCAGCATCATAAATAACATCAGAAACCTTTTGAAAATCGCTTTTGTCGGTTGAAATTGTATCCGCAAATGCAAACGGAACAAGTGTTAAGCACATTACAAAAGTTAAAATAAATTTTTTCATATTCTTTCCACCTCTCGACAATATTTAAATACAAAATTTATAGTCCTACTGCACATTCCAAGAATAACACGAATAAGAAGATTAAATTATTTTATGCTACTATAAACCTATGAAAGAAATAGAAAAACTTGAAACAGGATTAGAATATAATTTTTATGACGAAGAAGTCGTAAAACGCAAGAAAAATGCCATAGTTATGTGCGAAAAATATAATTCAATTAATCCTATGGATTTTGAACTGTTATCACAAACTATGAAGGAAATGTTGGGTTCTGTAGGCGAAGGCGTTTTTATAAACCAAAGATTTAATTGTGATAATGGTAAAAATATACATATAGGAAACGATTTTCTTTCAAATTATGATCTGACAATTTTGGATATTGCCCCCGTTTATATCGGTGACCACGTAATGATAGGTCCTAATACTTTAATCACAACTGTCGGACACCCATTATCACCAAAGGGCAGACGTCAGCATTTGGCACAGGCAAAACCCATAAAAATCGGGAATGATGTATGGATAGGCGGGAATGTTACAATTCTACCGGGGGTAAATATCGGGAATAATGTTGTAATTGCAGCAGGAGCTGTTGTAACCAAAGATATTCCTGATAATTGTGTTGTAGGCGGAATCCCTGCTAAAAAAATTAAAGATATAGAAAACGATTTGTAGATTAAATTCTTTATATAATTGGTTCGTTTTCAGTCTATGTTAAGAGAGGTACGGTATTATTGAATGATAGACTTGACTTGCTGCGAAAGCGAGTTAAGATGAATAGTGATATAGCAAGCGTTTTAAGACTAAACAGGTTCGGGTTCAACCTGGACAGTTTTAAGGACTTGTGTATATCGTAACCATGAATACCTCTATGTATATTGGGTTTTTTATATTTTCACAGATAGTTTGAGTATCACATATAGTTTGATTATAAATAGCCATAACTCAATGTTTTTAATGATTTCAACTCTTTATCAAGTTTGAGATTTTAATAATCATACCATTTTAAAATGCGAATTTAGTATCTCAAAACGACATCCTCAAGAAAATTGATATTACTACATCTCACAAATAGTTTGATTATCACAGATAGTTTGAGCATTCATATTCAGGTGCATTTTCAAAATCGGAATTTGGAAGAAGCTATGAAATTAAAATTAAAATATTTTTTATAAACTAATTTTGTTAAAATCAAAATTAGTTTGATTATTTAAATAATAATCGTACATTATTGAAGCTTGCAAGAATTTATTTTCTATTGGAAGTAAGTCTACATTTAGACTATCTAAAATTTCTAATTTAACATTTCCTTTATCAAAAGAATATTTATTTTTATTAAAATCAGAAATATCATCCGATGGATATAAAAAACAATTTTTCACACACAAATTATGTTCTTCAATAAAACTTTTGAATGATAATTGATACATATATTGCTTTGTAATAGATTCAATTCCTGGTTGCCTTGTTATTTGATTATTCTCAAATTTTGGACAATAATACTTTGCATCAAGTATTATAAATTTGTCGTCTTTTATGGTAACCAAATCAGGTTCAAATGTTTCTATATTCTTAGTATCTATTGCCTCAGACCATAAAGGTTTATCTATGATTAATTTTAATGTTTTATCATTATATTGATCTGCCTGGTATTTGGATTCTAATACAATTGGTAAATTTTTTAGTTTTGTATCTAACATATTATTTAAGACTTTTTTGCAAACATCTTCCCACACCAAATTAAAATTATTTGTTCCAAACATAGATATATTATAACCAACAGTGTTACTATAGCTTTGTTTTGCTATATATGCATATAACAATTTAAGAATCATTTGTTTTCTTGTATTAAACTCAACCCTTAATTCTTGTTCTATTTTATATAACACATATTCTTTATCGCCAAAATTAGTTAATTTTTCTTCAGATAATTCTAATTTGGGGATATCAAAGAGTTCTAATAAATCATTTTCTTCTATATTCTTTGAAATCGTTGTCAAAACACATTCATATAATCTTTTTATAAAATCAGAATTATCATTTATTGTTTTTATGGTTTCTAATTCCGTATAATATGGTTTACTTCTTGATATTATTGCATAAGTTTCATTAACAGTTTTTTCCCATAATATTTCTCCAGAGCCATTAATTTCTGTTATATTGCGAGAATTTCTGTAAGTACCGTTTTCCAAATAATCTTTTATTAAAAATAACTCTAATGCTAGTAAATTGAAGAATGATTTTTCTGCAGTATTATTAGTGATTTTTACTATTTGTTCTTTAGATTTATTATATTTTTCAAGAACTTTAATTACTGTTTTAAATTTCGAATCAATTTCAGCTTTATCCTTGCTATCATTTTTATCGTCATTTAAAAAATATTTTGGATATATCTTTAGAACAAAATTATTAACAATGATAATTCCAACAAAAGTCGGTACATAATAATATTGGGAATTATTTGATTCTACATCTGCAATTTCAATATCAGTATCTACTAAATCTGATAAATCCTTCTGCTCGGCGGTTTGTTTTACCATTTTAAGAATATTGTATTCTTTTAATTTTTTTATTAAGCTAATAGATTTATTTTCACCTAAGTTAAAATGATTTATCAAATCAAGTTTTGTGTATCTTTTCTGCTCTTTTAAAAATCTTGAAGTTATACCCACACTATACTTGTCCTGTTTTAACCTGGTTAACTATTTCCTTACAAAATATATTTATTCCAAGTGTATCAAATTTATCACGTATGTCTGAATAACTGTTGATTTTCAAAACATCATTTTCAGTATTAAAAATTTTTTCTCGTTTATATTTAGTAACATCTTCAAAAAGATACGTAATAACTTTATCTTTAAATGCTTCTTTGAACAATTTAGGATCAATTGGATCTTGTCCTACAATCTTATTGGAAAGGAAATATGGACCAAATAATTTATCTTCATTAATACCTATATCAGATAGTTTATTATTTATTGCCATTCTTAATTTATTCCAATTTATAATATCAGGAGTGCTTTCATCACCCAAATTCACTGTGTTATTTTTTATTTTATCTTCTTTTTCATTAATACCTATATATTTAAAATCCCATCTACGTTTAAATGCAGTGTCCATAGGGTAAACCCCTTGATCAGCACTATTCATTGTTGCCCATATGAACATATTGTCAGGAATTTTAATTTTCTCATAATCCTCAGGATTTCCTCCTAAAACATCGCTTTTTGCTAAATATTTTTGTAAATCTTCAGAAGTTTGAATAAAATATTCACTAGAATTATCATCTCCCCTATCTAACAATTGGAAAATATCACCAAAAACTGCCGCAACTTCAGAACGATTTATTTCTTCTATAATCAATAAAAATGGTCTTGGACTATCTGTTCTTGCGTTTTTTAATGCTTTTACAAGAACTCTGATAAATGGTCCAGGGACATATTCATATGCAATTTCCGAAGAATCATCGTTGTATTTTTTTAAATTAACAAAAGATATTAAGGCTTTTCCGTGTTTTTTTTCTACACTATTATCTGTACTTGTTCCATCTATTTTTTTTGTTTCGCCTTGACCTTCAAATTTTTCGTATAGAATATTATATTTTTCTTGTGCTGATAGAGTCTTATTATTCAGTATTTGTAATACTTCTTTTTGACTATTATCTATATTGATGTCATATTTATTTGCTTTCATCACAGGTTTATATGTTCCAACAAAATGAGCATAAGAATAATTTGAGTGGAATGTAACTCTTTCATAATCAGTTTCATTATTTTCGCCCAGCAAATCGTCTTTATCTTTATTTAATTGCCAACTTTTACCCGTTCCGGGAGCACCAAAATAAATAAGATTTCTTGGAAAATTTGATTGATAATTTGTTTCAAATTTAGGTAAAATATATTCATAATCATAAAAATCATCATCTTCACCATCAGTTATACCGTACTTAGCTTCACAAAATGTATAATCTTGCTCAATATCCGAAAAAGTATATTCCAACATGGCTTTATTAATTGGATTATCTGATTTAATCTGTATAGCAGTACCTTTGCTTCTTAAAGAACCTGCACCAGGACCATACCATTTTTTAAAAGGATTAAGCTTTTCCCATTCTACTTTTAAATTAGCACCGTCTTGGGGATTATCAGTAACAATACCAATTGCTTTAAAACAAGCGACTCCTACTGTTTTCCCGTGACTATTAAAAGGAAGATCATTTTTTTGCGCAAAAGTTGATTTTATAACAATCCGATCCCCGACTTTAATTTTATTAACGTCTTCAGTATAATAATTAGGAGCATAAAAATTTTCCCAACGTTTTTCATTTACAAAAACATCTGTAAGATCTTCTCCATCTTGGCTTGCTCCGACATACCATGCATATTCAATTCCATTATTGGTATCTACTATGGCATTGGGAGAACTCTCAATACTAAGCAAAGACTGTATTTTATCTATGTTATTTTTAATTTTGTTTTTATCCATCTTATACCTCAACTAATTTTTTAAGTAAACCAGTTTTTTCAATAGCTATCTTGTAGTAATTATTTTCAATTTTATCTATTAATCCTGCTTGACGTAATAAACTTGTAAAATACGTATAAGCCGTAAAATTACCTAAACCGTCATTTTGTTGTCCATCTCTATTAATCACAAAGAAATCCATTTGCAGACTGCCATTACGATAAGCTTCAACATCATTTGAAATGTCTTTACTTGCTTTATTGTATATTAAATATGCATATTCTGCCTTATTAATTTTGTTATATTTTAATAAAAAGTCTACCATATCCTTAAATGGTTTATTATAATTTGACTGCTTGTTAGAACATATTTTTATAAGAGCTCCATATATTAATTCTTTTTGAATATCTAAAAATTGAGTTTCAGCTTCAGACACATTTTCTTCAATGGTTGAATTATCTTGTCTTAAAATTTTCAATGTATCAAGAACTGTAATATAAGCCAGTCCACTATTGGTATAAAAGTTATCAACCAGCATAGTAGTATTTTCTTCGTATTGTGCCATTCCACACGTTTTTAATAGCGAAAAAATATTACGGTTATTGCCGGATTCACCAATATTATCAACTTCTAATCTTCGACGAAAATCATCATATGTTACTTCTAAACCCTTATGTTCACAAATCCAAAGATAAGATTTAAGTAATACAGAATTTGTATTATCAGTGAAACTTGTTCCCGGAGAAGATGGATTTTGTACTTCGATTCGCATAATAAATTATTCTCCTAATTGTTTTTTTATTTCATTTGCAATCTCATAAGCCAATTTGGGTGGTACGGCATTTCCTACTTGCTTATACTGACTTGTTTTAGTCCCTATAAATTCAAAATTATCAGGGAAAGACTGTAATCTTGCATTTTCACGAACTGTTGGTATTCTATTTTGATTATAGTGGAAATAATTACGATGTCCAGTATCAACGGTATTTGATGGCAATTGACTATTCATACGCTCAAAAGCTTTATTGTAACGTCTTATGTCCCAATATTCCGGTGGTAAATCTCTTATTTTTCCACCATCTTTAATCATATTTATAATTCTAACAGTTTGTTCCGTATGAATTGTAAAATCATGGTTATATAAGGTTTTTGAATTCCCGCGAATCTCTTTTTGATAACTAGTTTGAGGCTTTTTGCAATATTTTGTAACAGAGATATGCCCTTCTGTACCATCAAATTGTGGCAAATCAGATATTGCTTCACTTGAAGATACAGGGTGGTTTTCAGTTATTCCTATTGGGAATTCAAACTTGTTATTTTTCATTCCTATGAATAAAACCCTGTTTCTATTTTGAGGAACACCATAGTCTGCTGCATTTACAATTTTATAGTTAACTTTATAACCCAATTTACCAAAACGATTTAAAATATCATCTTTAAACATGCCCTTATTTAATGTAGTTAAACCTTTTACATTTTCGATTAAGAAAAAATCAGGTTGTATTGTTTCAACAACTCTACAAAACTCTAAATATAAATGGTTTCTTGGATCGTTTATATCTCTGGTCCCTACAGTGCTATAACCTTGGCATGGCGGTCCGCCAATAACACCCACAATATTTTCAGATTTTTTTAAGTCATTCAAAAAATCAGTTGTTAAATCCTTTATATCTTCGCACTTCCCAACCTTATTTTTATGATTATGATTATAAGTTGTTATAGCATCTTTCCAAAAATCAATGGCTAAAGCGACATCAAAACCCGCTTGTTCAAATCCAATGCTTAATCCACCACAACCACAAAATAAATCAATAATCTTATTTTTCTTCATCTATAGTCTCCAATATCGCCGTTGCTACCGCTTTTGCTAACAATGGAGGTACTGCATTTCCAACCTGACGATATTGGGCACTTCTTGTTCCTTGAAAAACAAAATTATCTTTAAAAGATTGTATTCTTGCAGCTTCTCTTACTGTAGGAATTCTATTATACAATGGGTGGAAATAATTGCTATGAGCATTTCCGGTATCAATAGTAACTGAAACATCATCTTCTTTCAATCTTTTATATGCAGAAGAATGTCTATTATTTCTTTGATTCTTAAATAATTCTTTCGGAATACTTGCCCAATTTTCACCTTGTTTTACATAAGAAATTCTTTCCTGAACAATTTCTGCAGGATATTTAATTTCGTGATTTTTGACAATATTATCTTTATCCCTTAAATATCTTCTATAGGAAGTGATAGGATTGCTTTTTAGAGTATAATCTGTGTCTTTAATATTTTTATCAAAACAGTAAAGTTCACCTATTGCATCTTCAACTGTTACAATATTTTTTTTATGCATCATATCAAACGAAAAATCAAAGCCTTTTGTTATTACAAAAAAGTTTCTTAATCTTCTTTGAGGGACACCGTAATCAGAAGCATCTAAAATTTTATGTGTTACCTTATAGCCTCTTGATTCAAATATTTCATATATTTTATTTTTTGCATATCCATTATCACGAGTAACAATACCCCTGACATTTTCAATTACAATTACTTTTGGCTGAGCTGCATCTACAAATTTTACAAATTCATAAAACAATTTATTTCTTGGATCTTCGCCACTTTGATACCTATTAGCAGCAGAAAAACCTTGGCATGGAGGTCCACCGATAATAACATCAACATTGGATATTTTACCAAAATAATCTTTTATTTTTTCAAAACCGATATCTAATAAATCACAACATATGCCTTTTGCATCTTTAAAATTATAATTAAAAGTGTCTATTGCTGCTTGATTAAAGTCAATTCCGCCAACTATTTGATAGCCAGCTTGCTCAAAACCGGAACTTAATCCTCCGCATCCACAAAATAAATCTAAAACTTTTAATTTAGTCTGCTTTTTCATCCTATCTTCCCTTTCATAGTATAGCACAATATACATTGTGTTCAAATTATTAACAAATATATGCAATCATAAAGCAGATATATGAATATATTCGCTAATTTTTGCTAAAAAAATTCTAAAAATATAAATATTTTGAACTATTTATATTTACTCGGTAAACATTTCCACCGAAAACATTGCGTTTTGGCGATTTACATAAATCGTTCATTAGCATTGCAACCGTTGTATCATAAGCCGTTTTTAGAATTGTTCGGTTCCGAACTCTTGAGATTACTGGGTTTATACGATACAATATACAATGACATAGGTAAGTTATTTTATAATTTACCGCTGAATAAATAATTTAAGTACGATATGGGAAAATGCTTGTAATTATTGAATTTTGGCGAATAAATCAAAATGTTTGGTTCATTTCCAACCTGCGGGAACTTTCAAAAATACTGTGAAAATATCTCAAACCAAATGATAATGGATAGGGACATTATATTTTCTATATTTTCCCAGACAGTACGATTTCACATATAGATTGATAATTTTTTTTGAAAGTTAAGCACAATAAGGTTTTCCGAATTTTCTTCATATTGAGGAAAATTCTCATACCATTTTTTTATTGTCTGTTTTTTGTCCGTCAA